>NZ_JBJXVK010000021.1:0-93231 GCF_046159765.1 Pectobacterium artocarpous | reverse complement strand
AACAACTCGTTGCAAGGATGTTTACCCCAAACCTGATTTATTCAACAAAGCCATGGGGATGTGGAGCGGAATTCATTCACCGTCTCCAACCAGTGGACAATCTGCGAAAATAGCGAGAAACGCCCTGATGTGATCGTATTCTTAAATGGTTTGCCTGTTGTCGTTTTTGAGTTGAAATCACCTTCCCGTGAGGAAACGGACGCTTCTGAAGCATTTCTGCAACTGCGCAACTATATGCATGAGATACCGTCTCTGTTCATATACAACGCTTTTCTCGCTATGAGCGACTTGGCCGTCTCGAAAGCCGGAACCATTACGGCAGGCGAAGATCGCTTTATGGAGTGGAAAACCAAGGATGGCAGCTACGAAAATACGCAGTACGCCCAGTTCGATACGTTCATTGAGGGGATTTTCGACAAAGCGCGGCTGCTCGACATCATCAAGCATTTTATCTGCTTTTCCGGCGACGAAAAAATCCTCGGCGCGTACCACCAATATTTTGCTGTGAGAAAAGCGGTCGCCTCCACCAGCAGGGCTACCGCAACAGATGGCAAAGGCGGCGTGTTCTGGCACACCCAGGGCAGCGGAAAATCGCTGTCGATGGTATTTTACGCCCATCTACTACAAAGCACACTAAATTCTCCGACCCTGGTCGTGCTGACAGATCGCAACGACCTTGACGACCAGTTATTCGGACAGTTTGCCAAGTGTGCATTGTTCCTACGCCAAATGCCCCAGCAAGCCGAAAGCCGTGCTCATTTAAAGGAACTGCTCGCAGGAAGACTGGCAAACGGCATCATTTTCACGACCATGCAGAAATTTGAGGAAGCCTCTGAAGCACTTTCCGAGCGTCGCAATATCATTGTGATAGCAGACGAAGCCCATCGTGGGCAGTATGGTTTAGAAGAAAAAGTGGACGCGAAAACAGGTCGTGTGATCCTCGGTACGGCACGCATTATTCGCGATAGCTTACCCAACGCCACCTACATCGGTTTCACTGGAACGCCGCTATCCAATAAAGATCGCTCCACCATCGAGGTGTTCGGCAACTATATCGATATCTACGATATGACACAGGCAGTGGAAGACGGTGCGACCCGACCCGTCTACTATGAGAGTCGTGTTATTCACCTGAAGTTGGACGAAGACATTCTGCGGCTTATTGACGCGGAATACGACATTATGGCGCAAAACGCAGAAGACTATGCCATCGAAAAGAGTAAAAAGGAACTCGGCAGAATGGAGTCTATCCTCGGGGCGGAACAGACTATCACTGCGTTGTGTGAAGACATCATCCAACACTATGAGGAAAACCGTCAGCACGAGCTGACCGGCAAAGCGATGATAGTTGGTTATTCGCGCTCCATCGCAATGAGCATCTACCGCAAGCTGCTTGAGCTACGCCCTGAATGGGCCGAAAAAGTTGGCGTGGTGATGACCGAAAGCAATAAAGATCCGGAAGAGTGGCGCGGCGTTATCGGCAATAAACGCCACCGCGACGCGATGGCCAGCCGATTCAAGAATAACGATGACCCGCTGAAAATCGCCATTGTGGTGGATATGTGGCTTACAGGGTTTGATGTACCATCGCTCGCTACCATGTATGTTTACAAACCGATGTCGGGGCACAATCTCATGCAGGCCATCGCCCGCGTCAATCGGGTTTACAAAGATAAAGAAGGCGGGCTGGTTGTTGATTATGTCGGCATTGCCTCGGCGTTAAAACAGGCGATGAACGCCTACACCAACCGCGATAAGAACAACTACGGTGATACCGATGTCGCCAAGACCGCGCTGCCGAAATTTATCGAAAAATTAGAAGTCTGCCGCAGCCTGTTCCACGGTTTTGACTATTCGGCGTTTTTGTCTACTGGTAGCGATCTCGTTCGCGCCAAAACTATCACTGGCGGCGTGAATTTTATTTCAGCTATTGATAAGCCGAAAGTTACCCCAAATTACGAAGACATGGACTTTCGGTATTCAATGGCCGCAGAACCGAAATCCGCCTATGGCGAAGAGCCGAGCAAAAAGGATCTGTTCATCAAAGAATCCATGCTGCTTCGTCAGGCGTTATCTCTTTGTCGTTCGCTAATAAGTGCTGAGCAGCGATTCGAAGCCGCCTACTTTGAGGCGGTACGCACGCTGCTTACCCGCCTCACCGGCGAAGGCAAACCGCTTTCCCTGAAAGAAATTAATGCCCGCGTCAACGAACTGCTGAAAGCCAGTATCCAGAGCGAAGGGGTTATCAATTTGTTTTCCGATGTGGACACTGGATTTTCATTGTTCGATCCGAAGTTTCTCGATGAGATCGCCAGGATGAAGGAGCGAAATCTTGCCGTTGAGATGTTGAAAAAACTGCTCGCTGAGCAGGTGACACTCTATCGCCGCACCAACCTCGTCCAGAGTGAGAAATTCTCAGAAATGCTCTCCCGCGCAATGAAAGCGTATCTCAACGGTATGCTCTCCAACGAAGAAGTCATCGCTGAACTGATGAAAATGGCAAAGGATATGGCGTCCGCTCAGGCGGAAGGCGATGCGTTGGGATTGACTGGTGAAGAATTTGCATTCTATCTCGCGCTGACTCGTCCCCAAGCCGTGAAAGACTTCTACCAAAATGAAGAGCTGGTAGCGATGACGCATGAACTTACAGAAATGCTGCGTAAAAATCGTACTATCGACTGGCAGAAGAAAGAATCCGCACGTGCTGGTATGCGCCGGATGGTCAAAAAGCTGCTGAAAAAATACAAATATCCGCCGGAAGGTGTAGAGGATGCCGTAGCTACCGTTATTGGCCAGTGTGAGACGTGGGCGGATAATTGAGCAACTTTTCATGTCTTTGGCTCTTTGGCTGATTCATTCGTGAGAGTAAAATGTGCATGAGCTTAATTTAAGTCGGGCCAAAGAACTTATGTTAGGTGGATAAGATAATAACCAATGGGTAACATTATGTTCGACTTGCAAAATTAGTGAGATCAAAGCGCCTTGCTGATCTCAGAATCCTACCTCACGCCACCTTATCAACGTAGATAACCCTGTGATGTTCGGCATCAGCGATACGTTGCATATGTGAGATTCTGGCAATGAGTAAAAAGGTGAGCAGATCCTTTATGCCATATTTTCTGTAAATATTATTTTTCATGTTGTTGGCGGTTTTATGCGTTATCGCCATCTTTTTCGCTATGGTTTTTATTGAGATTCCGTCCAGCCAATAGCCGAAGAATATTTTCTCATTCGGTGATAACGATATCGTCTTGCCTTTTATTTCTCTGAACGATGACAGGGCAGAGATCACTTTTTTAATCGTACTCATCGGTGCGTGTTTTGATAACAGCAATACCTTCTTAGCCACCATCACCGGTGTATGTTTGCGGTTGTTGAGGATAATAATGAATGTCCGTTGACGATCGGTAATGATGTGAGTCAATAGCGTCATGTTGATACCGTGTTCAATATCAACAACAGTGATGGGTACATTACCGCTATCCCTATTTCCCAGACAGGTAAACGCCGCCGTGGTAAAAGGGCAGCGGCTGAATATTTCAATGCTCATGGCGATAGTGATTCAGTAGAAAAATAGCAAAGTGGTACTCCTGACGGTGCATCATCCTTGTAACAGCTTTAATACGTTTCCCGACTGCTGATTGGCTTGTGACAAGACGGCCATCGATGCCTGCTGTAGGATCTGGGCTTTTGTCATCGCGGAAGCCTCAAGAGCATAATCCGCATCCAATATGCGTGAGCGGGCGGCAGCGGTGGCAATTGTCTCCTGTGACAGCACGGCGGTGACGGATTCAAAGCGGTTCATCTGGCTACCGTATTCACTGCGGTAACCGTCCAGTTTTTTCAGCGCATTATCGAACGTGGCTAATGCCGCTCTGGCCTGTTCCGGTGTACTCAGCGTGACAGAGGAAAGCCCCAGCGATTGGCTGTCTGCTGGCGTTGGGTTGAGGGTGACCGTTTGCAATGCATCACCAAAACTTGCTCCGACAACAAACGTGGTTTCTTTGCTGATCGGTACTGAGGGCGGTAGCGGCGGGGCCGGCTCTGTCGGTGTGGGAAGTTCATCCCAGTTTGCGTTGCTAGTAAATACACCGCTGCCAGCCACGATAATAATCAGGTCTTCCGTTACCTCATCAATGTGAATCTTTTCCAGTTGGTTTGCTGCACCCACATTCCCATCGTTAAATCCCCCGGTGTTGGCATCTTCAAAACGGTCTCCATCACCGCTGTAGGTGATGGACATGCCTTGATAAGTGGTTTGCGCCCCTGTGTTGATATTGTATTCCCCGGCTTGCAGCAGCGAATCTGCCGAGTAGGTGGCACCTGGTAAAAAACCGTTATTTTGCGTAATCACGGCGGTATTCATGGTGTTTTCATCCGTTACGCCATTTTTTGACCAGACGATGTCGGCGTCTGCGCCTTCTACTGGCGTACCGGCCAGATGTTTACCGTCCCGTGTAAAGAGCTGGATATCGTCATCGGCACCTAATGAGTTGATGGTAATAGTGATATTTTTTGCGCCAGCAGGAATGTAAGCCAGTGAAACCACACCAGAAGGGAATTGATACTGGGTATTGGCATCGGGAAATTTCTCTGCCAGCGGTAGGGTGTCGC
Organism: Pectobacterium artocarpous; assembly: GCF_046159765.1. Lineage (NCBI taxonomy): Bacteria > Pseudomonadati > Pseudomonadota > Gammaproteobacteria > Enterobacterales > Pectobacteriaceae > Pectobacterium > Pectobacterium artocarpous. Next base: position 88,617 of record NZ_JBJXVK010000021.1, on the reverse strand, counting down.
CCAGCTTGACCGGCTGAGGGCCCGGCTCAGTGGGTGCCAGCGGATAGCGACCAAAGATTTGTGTCGACGAGGCGATGCGATCGATTTCTTCCCTAATCTGCTGGTATTCACCGTTCAGGCTGGCCTGGTCGGTATCTGACAACGTGTCGTTTGCCGCCTGTACCGCGAGCTGCCTGCCACGTTGTATCAGATTATTGATGGCATTAAGCCCGCTCCCAGCCGTTTGCATCAGGCTGAGACCGTCTTTCATCCCGTTGGTGATGACGTTGTTGGCATTCAGATTGGCAGTCATTCGGTTGGCTATCGCCTGACCGGCGGCATCATCCTTTGCACCATTAATACGCAGACCCGATGTAAGGCGTTCAATCGACTCGCTCAATCGGGTAGACGATTTACCCTGTTGATTCAGTATCGTTAAATGAAGAGAGGCAATCGGCGTCATTACGCACCTATCCTGATTTGGCAAAAGGTTTTTATCTGCTGATTATTGATTTACCGGATAACAGGCAATAGCCAATCCTTCTCGATAATGGGAATAAAAACAGATAAAACATTACGTTATGGTAATTCTCTGCAATAGCTTAGCGACGGTGGCGATCAAAAGATAATCGTTTTGATAGATCGATGCGATCGTATCGATCGGTGCTATCGATCAAAATTGCTCTGAGTAAGTGTTCAGGTAACAGCATGAAAGTTAAACGGGTAGGTAGTTTGCCCAGTAATCAAAACAGGCGCAGAAGACATAATCGTCAATCACCCTAGCCCCTGAATATCCGATGTGAGCATATGAACTTTCCATAGTTAGACAGGATAGATACTCATACAGTTTGAAGGGATGCTATCGGGAAGGTATCACCTGACTATAGGTTTAACTCACATGATGAGTTGTGATGCTGAGACGGTGAGGACTGAAAGGGCAAATTGATGTGGTGCCAAGCGATGTTTTACATCGCCGTTAAGGCACGGCGACAAATACCGACGTTGTGATTGCGAAATGTTTATCTGATTTTTCGGCATAGAAATTTATCTTTTATCACGCCATCAAAGAAACGGCCTTTAGAGATGACAGCGTCAGAAATAAATTTTTTATAGATAGATTCAGGCACACCAACATATTGATAGATATCTTTATTATGAAATTCTATCTCAAGGCTGCGCGTCTTTGGATCGTATCCAATGGAATAAATTCGTGACGATGAAACCTGCTGTCGCTGCAATGCTCGTTCCTCCTCAGCGTAAAATAAGATCAAACTATCAAATACTCACGGCATGATACATTGTCGACGATCATGCTTATTTATTGAATATGTATCAAATTTCTGGCGGATTGGTTAGTAAAATCGACAGTTTATCGTTTTTATGCTGTGAATTTGTTCAGTGGAGATCCATTTGCTTGCTCGGTGGGATGATGCAAACCTGCGATGATGAATAGCGGGCTATTCTTTTTCGACTGTGACCAGAAGAGCAGGCTTGCAACAAAGTAAAGTCGTTATTCTTTTGGCGCGTATTCGATCCGGTTTCTGCCGTTGGCTTTGGCCTGATAAAGCGCGTCGTCCGCTGCCTTTATCAGGCATTCATAATCGGGATGGCCGTTATAGACGGCGATGCCTGCACTTATGGTCATGGTAACGCTTTCACCGTTTTGAAGATAAATCGGGTGATTCTGGATTTTCTTTCTCAGCCGTTCGATGATGTTGTAGGCAGCAACTTTGGGTGTTTCAATCAGTACGATCATGAATTCTTCCCCGCCGTAACGGAAAACATAGTCGCTGTTTCTCGTGCTTTCATACAGAACTTCTGCAATCCTTTTCAGGATGTTATCGCCAACTGCATGGCCATATGTATCATTGGCGGTTTTAAAATGGTCAATATCAATCATGGCAATGCTGAGCGGAGTACTTGAATGCATTGCCAGCGATATCTCATGCCGAAGAATGGTTGGCAGGAAGCGGCGGTTTAGCAAAAGAGTCAACGTATCCTTACCGCTTTCCAGCTTTTGGACTTCGTCAAATAGCGATCCCAGCAGCATATTTATTTTATAAATCTTGCTTCTGACTGTCTTAAGCAGTGGGGCATAATCCTGCTGCGTCAGTAGTGCGGTAGTGCTATAGCCGCGAATATACTCATCCGTTTCCGTAATGGTCGAGGCGATAGTACGTATCCCTTGAATGTTACTGAAACTGGATTTCCCCTTATGGTTAAACCACAAACCGAAATCTGAATCACTCAGATCCTGGATGCTGGGAAGAGGTGTACCCGTTGCAACGCTGAAAATAAAGGCATTTTCCCAGTTTAATAGCGATGCGTTCTGACGCTCTCTCTCCAAACTGGCATTTTCCAGAATGGAAAACAGCCGATAGGACTCTTCATTTTTGGCTGCCAGATCGTGCGACTGTGAATAGGTTTTACTCATGATCTCGATGGCGATATCCATAGAAATAGAGGCAAAACGCATGGCATCAAAGCATAGTGCTTTATCCTTTGTTGCCTGCGCGATATGTTCATAAAGATGCCATTTTAGACGCCGGGTTCCGCGCTGAACCAGATCGACGGGAACCCCAATACGTGCATGAATCTGACCAATTTTCTTTTGATAATTAATCAGGTCAGCCAGACGCTCTCCGGTATTCGTCAGAATATCTGCTACCCATTTGCTCATCGATACATGGAGACGATCGTGGACTTGCTGGCTGGAAAGAAAAAGGGAGGCCTCCCGATCGTTGAGCATGTAGGAGTAGAACTCATCAGCAAAGCTGGACGCTTTCTGATCGGAGAGGGTTTGCAGTAGATTAAAAGATTTCTGTGAAGTTGTGGCTATCAATTGCATCCATTCTGATGTTACGACTTGATTGTAGTCCAACTCACCGTTATCTCTCTGTTCATTAACGTTCAATAGTTCGTTCAACTTTTAATCTCTTTTGCGAATATGTCGGATGTACTAGGATAGAAACGATCAATTTTTTGCCTGAATAATGGATATTTAATGACAGAGAGGGTTAATATGGCGCTGTTAAAAACAAATAAAATTAATCATTTCATATAGGTACTATTACTACTGTGGTTGTAAATGATAATGCTGTTTTTTTGATGTTAGAAGCTATTTTGAGATAAATTTATGAAAGTTAATGATCTGGTTACGGTTAAAACCGATGGGAAAACACGCCGGGAAGGGACGATTCTGGCTGTGGAAACGTTTCAGGAAGGAATAATGTATTTAGTAGCATTAAAAGATTACCCAGCAGGCATCTGGTTTTTCAACGAAATTGACAGCAAAGATGGTACGTTTGTTGAACCAACGACGTTGCAGGACAAAGAGTAAAGGGACATATTGATATACGAGCATTGTCCGTATGAACAATGCTCGTAGTGGATTGGTGTTCCAGTATTAGAACGTTTCCCAGTTACCGTTTTCCGTATTGGCTTGACGGGGGAGAGCAAGTGAGGAACGATCCTTCGCGGCCAGAGCGTTCGGCCGGGCTGGTGTTGAAGGTGTACCTGATAAATGGCCGGATAGCTTAAATGTCGCAACTGCACGCGTCAGCAGCGCAGCTTGCTCTTCCAGCGATGCGGCGGCTGCACTGGCTTCCTGAACAAGCGCAGCATTCTGCTGTGTCACGCTGTCCATTTCAGATATTGCTTGGCCAACCTGAGTGATTCCTCGGCTTTGTTCGTCAGACGCTGAGGCAATCTCACCCATGATGTCGGTGACGTTAGTGACGGCATCGACGATTTCTTTCATTGTTTGGCCCGCATTATCAACCAGAGCAGAACCACTGTTGACCAGGTTGACGGATTCGGAAATCAGCGTTTCTATCTCTTTTGCGGCTTGCGCACTACGCTGCGCGAGGCTGCGAACCTCACTGGCGACGACGGCAAAACCGCGACCCTGTTCTCCTGCTCTTGCTGCTTCAACCGCCGCATTTAGCGCGAGAATATTTGTCTGGAACGCAATGCTGTTAATGACATTGGTAATTTCAGAGATTTTCTTTGAGCTACCCGAGATACTGTTCATTGTGTTGACGACATTTGCAACGATTTCGCCACCCTGTTTTGCTTTTCCTGAAGCGTTTGCCGCGAGCTGGCTTGCGTGATGCGCGTTTTCTGAGTTTTGTTTCACGGTTGCCGTCAATTGCTCCATGCTTGCCGCAGTCTGTTCAAGTGCTGCGGCTTGCTGCTCGGTGCGAGAGGAAAGGTCTGTGTTACCTGATGAAATCTCCGTCGAACCTTGATAAATAGAATCTGCACTTTCCCGAACGGTTGTGACCGTTGTGACCAGAGAAGACTGCATTTGCTGAACGTTGCTGGCTAGCGTACCGATTTCATTCCTACCATAACGCTCTGACATTTGAGTCAGGTCGCCTTGTGCAATACGCTGAATTCTTGTCACCAACTGATTCATTGGTTTGATGAGAGTGCCTTTGAGAAGGAAGAATGTCAGAAGCGTTAAAACGGCCGCCAGAGCAAAGCTGCCCCCCATCAACGAATATCCAAGTAGCGCATTTTTATGCGCTGTTTCGTTTAATTCTTTCGCTCTTTGTGTACGGTAAGCGACAGCCTCTAACAAAAATTTGTTATAGGCCAAATCCAAAACCCGGGTTTCTTCGGATTCAAGAGAGATGACCTCTTCAAACAGCCCTTGTTTTGCTGCGGTAAGCATTAACATAAGGCCTTGATTGACATAAGCGTCATAGGATTTGCGCAGGTCATCGTCCAACGCCATATCCTGCGGGGTTTTAACTGGACGCTCTTCATAGACAAGGAATGCCTTTTTTGACTGTTCCAGCCGCTGTTCAGCTTGCTTCAGGTTGTCATTGAAGACCTGAGAGTCACCAATGCGTGCAGCTGCCGCAGCTTGGATCAGCAATAGACGCGCGGTACGAAGGTGGTTGGAACTGTTTGAGATCCCCATTCGGGTGCCAATTTCTTGTGTAACGTCGTCTAATGATTGATTGCTGCTTTGTAGAAAGTAGCTGGATGTGCCAATAGATGCTGCAAATAACAGCATGATTCCACCCAGAATAATAACGAATAAGGGAACTAGCCGTAAATTGCTCAGCATACCGGCTTCGGCGCGCTGCTCAGACCTTGAAGTTATTTTCATATCCATTCGCTCATTCTCAGGAATTTATGATTTACAATGCCACCGCTGGTGGCATTGGCGTTTAGGTTTTAGTGTCCACATTAATGACAATCCATTAGCTAAATAACCAATGTAAAAGATAATCGGCATATATTGAAAAACCTTAATCAAATTCGGTGCGATCCCGATCACGTTTTTAACTCTTTAAAAATAAAAGAGAAAGGCGTGATGCGAAATCATACAGATTGATAATAAAAAATAAAGAGTCTTGTTTCCAGACTTTATTTGTCTGGGGGGCAACGTTATTATGTCGAATCTGTCTTCGGAGGAATTTTTCTTGGAAAAGCGCACGCATTTTTTCTGATAAAAAAGTTGTTTTTTTATCGCCACATTATGCTGTTTGCTCTGGGGGAGTGCTTATCCTGCAATTAAAAATGGTTATGAGCTGTTTCACATTACAGATAATGATATTCTAGGAAAACTCGTTTTTGCAGGCTACGGCTTTGCGTTCGCTGGGCTGTTGCTACTGGTGCTTGCCGTGCCAAGTGGGCGATCTATCGGGCGCTTTCAGCGTGGTCAGTTATTCCAACTGAGCATCCTGAGAATATTCCAGACATCATTGCAGTATGTTTTTTCTATATCGGTCTCGCCTACACCATGGGTGTTAAAGGTTCGATCATGAATGCAACCAGTACTTTTTTTCAGTGTACTGCTTGCTCATTATCTATACAGGGATGATAAATTAAATATCAACAAGCTAATTGGTTGTATATTAGGCTTTGTTGGTGTAATGGTCGTTAATATCAACAGTACTGGAATGAGCATCGGTTTTACGCTGTTAGGCGATGGGTTCGTTGTTATTGCAGCATTTATTTTGTCTGTATCTACTATATATGGTAAAAGGATATCACAAATGATGGACCCAACAGTGATGACCGGTTATCAACCGGCAATTGGTGGGATTATTTTAACGATATCGGGGTACTGTACAGGTGGGACACTCGTCATACCTGATTGGAAAGCCGTGATGATGCTAGGTTACCTTATTTTGCTCTCTTCAGTCGCTTTTTCATTATGGAGCCAACTGCTGAAATATAATCGAGCCGGTATGGTTGCACCATTTAATTCCCTCATCCCGGTCTCTGGTACGCTGCTGTCAGCGCTGTTTCTTAATGAAAGCATCTTGGAGTGGAAATATTTCTTTGCACTTCTCCTAGTCTATTCAGGTATTTGGTTGGTCAAACGGGTTGTGAAAAGCAATCGGTAAATGCCTCAGTCATTCAGCCCAGATAGTGTCGTGAATACACGGCCTGTAACGTGAAGTTTAAGAGCAAAACAACGTCATGTTACAGCGCCTACAATCCATTCCTGTAGCCCGCTAATATTCTTTAATATCAATGTAATATCTTTTTCTCTACATTTTCCTGTCATATCTGTATGTTTTGTTGTCGTTTCAGTTTTTCTATGACATAAGATCATAAATTCTGCTTCAGAACATGAGGTTAGGCGTTTTTTGTGTAAAAAATGTAAGCTTTTAGTGAAAGTTATAAATATACATAATGGTGTGTCTTTTAGTGTAAATATATTTTCTTTATATCTATCAAATGGATATCAATAAAATCGTTTCTTTTCTATTATTTAAATGATCTTTTTTGTAACGTTTGATGCGTGTTTTTAGTGTAAAAGTAGGCGAAAAAGTGATCTGACCAGACGCGTTTTAGCTCATAATGCTTTCAATTGTGTGACATATGTCACATAATTACCAAAATCATTCTTCAGTCGCGTTGTATGTACTACGGATTAGGCGGTACAGTTGCGTTGTTTTAGGATTAATCCTATGCTTTGGTTGGGCGAGTCTTCAGGAGGGGGCTAAAGAGCAACGGATGAACGGATTCGCAGCGTGATGCGTAAAGTTGGCAAGTAACGATTGCCCGAAACAAGAAATGACAAAGTAGCAACTCGCAGTATCTGGCACCGATAGTTTTTTATGCCATCAATGGAGAGTGATTTTCGAACTGGGCGATATGGTCTATCACCTAACTTATGTTTTAAACATAGCCTGTCGGGATGGGAAATATGGGTACCTCTGAATTACTCAAACACATTTATGACATCAATCTGTCTTATTTGTTACTGGCGCAACGCTTAATTAATGATGAAAAAGCTTCTGCGATGTTTCGTCTTGGAATCAATGACGAGATGGCAGATACCTTGATGCAACTGACTTTACCGCAGATGGTGAAATTGGCAGAAACTAACCAGCTGATATGTCATTTCCGCTTTAACGATCACAATACAATCAAAGTGTTGACTCAGGAATCACGTGTGGATGATTTACAGCAAATTCATACCGGGATTCTGTTGTCGAGTCACTTATTACAACAGTTAACTTCGAAAGAAGAAAACCTGCCTAAGAAAAGGGCATAAGTAATGGCGGAGAAAAGTATTGTTCAGGAAGCGAAAGATATCCAATTAGCAATGGAACTCATTTCGCTTGGCGCTCGTTTACAAATGTTAGAAAGTGAAACTCAGTTAAGCCGCGGACGTTTGATTAAACTGTACAAAGAACTGAGAGGAAGTCCGCCGCCAAAGGGAATGTTACCTTTTTCAACGGATTGGTTTATGACCTGGGAACAGAATATTCATTCATCAATGTTCTACAACGCATACAGCTTTTTAATCAAGAATGGACAGTGCAGTGGTGTTGAAGCGGTTATTAAATCTTACCGGCTTTATCTTGAACAGTGTGCGCCACAGAGCGATTCTCCACTGTTGGCATTGACGCGAGCCTGGACATTAGTCCGATTTGTTGACAGTGGTATGCTGCAACTGTCGTCATGCAATTGCTGCAAAGGGATGTTCATTACTCATGCTCATCAACCTAAAAACAGTTTTGTTTGTAGTTTGTGCCAACCCCCTTCCAGAGCGGTAAAAAAGCGTAAACTTTCGCAAAATCTTGCCGATATAATACCCCAACTGCTGGATGAACAGGTAAAACACGCAGTCTGAGCCTGTAGCGATTTGTGAATCTATCACTGTTGGTTGTGCAGGCAGTGATAGGTTTATCCTTCAAGAATGTCCCAGCTACAGCTCTGCAGTTTTATCTCACTTTCCACCCACCTTTTTTATTATAAGGATTTCTTGTGCTGGTTATATTGGGTTATATCGTAATTGTGGCCTCGATACTCGGCGGTTATCTCATGGTCGGTGGGGCCTTGGGGGCGCTTTACCAACCTTCGGAACTGCTGATTATCGGCGGTGCGGCGGTAGGTGCTTTCATTGTGGGTAACAATGGAAAGGCGATAAAAGCAACACTACGCGCGTTACCTCTTTTGGTTAAAAGTTCCAAGTATAATAAAGCATTGTATATGGATCTTATGGCTTTACTCTTTCGTGTGATGGCCAAATCCCGCCAGCAAGGCATGCTTTCCCTAGAATTTGATATTGATAACCCTCGTGAGAGCGAAATTTTCTCAAGCTATCCTAATATCCTTGCTGATAACACCATCGTTGAATTCATTACTGATTATTTGCGTTTAATGGTCAGCGGCAACATGAATGCGTTTGAGATTGAAACACTGATGGATGAAGAAATTGAAACGATTGAGCATGAAAGCGAAGTGCCAGCGACGAGCTTGACGCTAATGGGAGATGGTCTCCCGGCATTTGGTATTGTAGCCGCTGTTATGGGGGTTGTTCACTCGCTGGCTTATGTTGACCGACCTGCCGCTGAACTGGGAATGATGATTGCTCATGCCATGGTGGGAACCTTCCTGGGTATTCTTCTCGCATACGGCTTTGTCTCGCCATTGGCGGCTTTGCTGCGCCAGAAAAATGCAGAAAAAATCAAAGCATTGCAGTGCATTAAAGTCACGTTACTGTCGAGCCTTAATGGCTATGCTCCACAGATTGCCGTTGAGTTTGGTCGTAAAACGCTGTATTCAACGGAGCGTCCTTCCTTCACCGAATTGGAAGAGCACATTCGTCGTGTGAAATCGCCGACTCAGCAAGCGTCGGACAGTAACGCATGAAACATCAACATCCCATTATTCGCAAAAAGCGTAAGTCTGGACATGGGGGCCACCATGGTGGCTCCTGGAAGATTGCCTACGCTGACTTCATGACAGCAATGATGGCATTGTTTCTTGTAATGTGGCTTATCGCAATTTCTACGCCAATGCAGTTGGCCCAAATCGCAGAGTATTTCCGTACTCCATTAAAGGTCGCCTTAACTTCAGGCTCTAAATCAAGCGACAGTTCCAGCCCGATTCCGGGGGGGGGGAACGATCCAACCCAGCAAGATGGTGAAGTGAAAAAGGCCATCAAAACAGACAACGTGGAAAAAAAGCTGGATGAGGTTCGACTCAATAGATTGCGTGAACGTCTGGATCAGCTAATTGAGGCCGATCCTCGACTACGCGCACTTCGCCCGCATCTGTTGATTGAAATGATCGATGAAGGATTGCGTATCCAAATCATCGACAGTCAAAACCGCCCAATGTTTAAAACCGGGAGCGCACAGGTTGAGCCTTATATGCGAGATATCCTGCGTGCGATAGCGCCTATCCTGAATGATTTTCCGAATAAACTGAGTATCTCAGGCCATACCGATGATGTTCAGTATACGACGGGGGAACGTGGCTATAGTAACTGGGAACTGTCCGCAGATCGCGCCAATGCATCACGCCGAGAGCTTATTTTTGGTGGTTTGTCTGATGGAAAAGTTTTGCGCGTTGTGGGCATGGCTGCGACAATGAACCTCAAACAGGCGACAGGGGGAAATGATGCGATTAACCGACGTATCAGTTTGCTGGTATTGAGCAGGCAAGCACAAAAGGATATTGAAGAAGAAAATGCAGAAAGCTCTGCTGTAAATATAGACAAGGCGGAAAATTTACAAAATATGGAGTTGGATAAGCCTAAACCTACCACTCCGGCTGCCGAAAATAGTGATAATAATACGAGTGGAAGTGGTGGGGCATCGCCACAACCAACCAATGGAGTGCCTGCTCCAGAGCGTCAACAGCCAACCACCGCGTTGCCTGCTGCGCCCGATAGTCAGGCGACGCCTTCTCAATAAGCCGCGATTCACAGCAGAGGTGACCACGTGAGCATGGACATGAGTGCTTTCTATCAAACGTTCTTTGATGAAGCAGATGAATTACTGGCAGATATGGAACAACATTTATTATTGTTGGATCCGTCAGAGCCTGATACCGAGCAATTGAATGCGATTTTCCGAGCCGCTCATTCCATCAAAGGGGGGGCAGGTACGTTCGGTTTTAAAGTATTGCAAGAAACTACACACATTTTAGAAAATCTACTCGATGGGGCAAGACGCGGGGAAATGCGTCTTAGCACTGATATCATCAACCTGTTTCTGGAAACAAAAGACATTATGCAGGATCAGTTGGACGCTTATAAAACCGCGCAGGAACCCAATGCGGAAAGCTTTGAGTATATCTGTCAGGCCCTGCGCCAGCTCGCTCTGGAGTCTAAAGCTGATGGTGACGTTACCCACGCTGAGGCACCAGTTGCAACACAACACACTGCCAGCCCGGCATCTACCGCTGCAGGTAAAGGTGAAATGCGTATTGCATTAACCGGCCTAAAATCTCAGGAAATACCTCAAATGCTGGAAGAGCTTGGTAATCTGGGAACCGTTAAAGATCCTCACCAGACCGACACAAGCGTAGAAGTCACGTTAGTCACGTCTGAAAGTGAAGATGATATTAGTGCCGTACTGTGTTTTGTTCTTGAACCTGAGCAAATCAGCTTCAAGTCTGCCGTAGCCAGCCAACCCGCCGTTGCTGAAGTCGTGGAGACGTTGGCTGTTGTCGAAGCACCGGTGCAGGTGCCGGCATCGGTAGCACCAGCCGCACCGCCTGCGCCAACTGCTGCAAAAACACAAGCTGTGCCGGAAAATGGAAAAAATAAAGCAAAAACCGGTGATACCAGTATTCGTGTAGCGGTTGAGAAGGTTGACCAGCTTATCAACCTCGTTGGTGAGTTAGTTATTACACAATCTATGCTGGCACAACGCTCAAGCGAACTCGATCCTGTAGCCCATGGTGACCTGCTCAATAGTATGGGGCAATTAGAACGCAATGCTCGCGATCTGCAAGAGTCGGTTATGTCTATCCGCATGATGCCGATGGAATATGTATTTAGTCGCTTCCCTCGCTTGGTTCGTGACCTGGCTGCCAAATTGGATAAGCAGGTTGAGCTAACGCTGATGGGGAGTTCCACTGAGTTGGATAAGAGTTTAATCGAACGTATTATCGATCCTCTGACTCACTTGGTGCGTAACAGCCTCGACCACGGTATCGAATCTCCAGATAAACGCGTCGCTGCAGGTAAATCTCCCGTGGGTAACCTGACGCTTTCTGCAGAACATCAGGGCGGTAACATCTGCATTGAAGTTATCGATGATGGTGCAGGGCTCAACCGCGAAAGAATTCTGGCTAAGGCCCTGTCCCAAGGGTTGGCCGTGAGCGACACGATGTCTGATGAAGAAGTGGGTATGTTGATTTTTGCCCCTGGCTTCTCCACAGCAGAGAAGGTCACAGACGTTTCTGGGCGCGGTGTCGGCATGGACGTGGTTAAGCGGAATATCCAGGAAATGGGTGGGCATGTTGAAATCCACTTCCAGGCTGGAAAAGGTACTACTATCAGAATCTTGTTACCATTAACGTTAGCTATCCTCGATGGTATGTCTGTTAAAGTTAACAACGAAGTCTTTATTCTCCCGCTTAATGCTGTAATGGAATCCCTGCAGCCTCAGTCGGAAGACCTGTACCCATTAGCTGGCGGCGAACGTGTATTACAAGTTCGTGGTGAATATTTACCTCTCGTTGAGCTATTCCATATTTTTGATGTGGATGGCGCTAAAACGGATGCTACCCAGGGTATAGTCGTGATCCTGCAGAGTGCGGGCCGACGTTATGCCTTGTTGGTCGATCAGTTGATTGGGCAACATCAGGTCGTTGTTAAAAACCTGGAAAGTAATTATCGCAAGGTACCAGGCGTTTCAGCCGCTACCATTCTTGGTGATGGCAGCGTTGCGCTGATTGTGGATGTTTCAGCGTTACAATCGCTTAATCGTGAAAAGCGTGTGGTTGAAACTGCTGCTTAATAAAACAGATCGTTAATAAAGGGTGGAAAACATGACTGGACTTGCAAGCGTCACGAAATTAACTGGCGAAACAGTAGGACAGGAGTTCCTGATTTTTACGCTGGGTGACGAAGAGTACGGCGTTGATATTTTAAAAGTACAAGAAATTCGCGGTTATGACCAGGTAACGCGTATTGCTAATACACCTTCTTTCATCAAAGGTGTCACCAACCTACGCGGTGTCATTGTGCCGATCGTTGACTTGCGTATTAAATTCGCCAAGCAGGATGTTGAATACAATGACAACACGGTTGTTATTGTTCTAAATCTTGGTCAGCGTGTCGTTGGTATTGTCGTTGATGGTGTGTCAGATGTGTTGTCATTGACCGCAGACCAAATTCGACCTGCACCGGAGTTTGCCGTAACTCTGTCAACGGAATATCTGACTGGTTTGGGTTCTCTGGGTGAGAGAATGCTGATTCTGGTTGACATCGAAAAACTGTTGAGCAGCGAAGAAATGGCGCTGGTTGATAGTGTGTTGAAAGCCTAATCCATCGGCCTTCAGGGGCTACGAAAGTAGCCCCGAAAACCTTCCTTAGCCGTATTCTTGTCTGTTCAGAAATTCGTAAAGATATCCAGAATAATGCCGATATTATCGGTGGTTGGTCTACTCAAAAGGCGTTATATGTTTAACCGTATAAAAGTTGTCACAGGTTTGATGCTTGTACTGGTATTATTTGGAGCTCTTCAGCTTATTTCTGGTGGTTTATTCTTCAGTGCATTAAAAAACGATAAGGATATCTTTAGCTCAACGCAGGTGATTAACCAGAAGCGTTCCGAGCTAGATTCTGCATGGTCATATTTATTACAGACCCGTAATACACTTAACCGCGCGGGTACGCGTTTTGCGCTTGATGCAAGCGGTACGGGAACTGGTGTGGGTGGGAAAGAGCTTTTGGCTTCAGCCCAAAAGCAACTGTCCGTAGCAAACGATTTTTTCTCCCGCCATGAGAAAGTGCCACAAGATTCTCGTCAGGATGAAAGTATCGTTCGGGGAGTAAAAGAGAATTATGTTGCTCTGAATGGTGCATTAAACGAATTAATTCAGTTTTTGAATGCAGGGGAATTTAAAAAATTTGTTGAGCAACCGACACAGCGTTTTCAGGATAACTTTGAAAAAGCGTATTATGCCTATAAAGCTGAAAGCGATAAGCTTTATCAGGCTGGTATAGCTAAAAACGATGAAGCTTACGATTCCGCACTTTGGATCCTTGGTTTCATTCTCGTGCTGTTTTTTGCGTTAGCTTTGATTTCCTGGATTGGTATTCAACAACTATTAATCAGGCCACTAAATAACATTGTTGAACACATTCGCCACATTGCGAAAGGTGATTTGACAAAAATAACTCATTTTTACAGCAGCAATGAAATGGGTATTCTGGCTGACAGTATTCGCCATATGCAAAGTGAGTTTGTTTCAACGGTTAGCACGGTTCGACAAGGTGCGGATGCGATTTATACCGGTGCAACAGAAATTAGCGCCGGAAATAACGATCTTTCGTCACGTACCGAACAGCAGGCTGCCTCGCTGGAAGAAACAGCAGCAAGTATGGAACAGTTGACCGCAACCGTTAAGCAGAATGCGGAAAATGCTCGTCAGGCCAGTCAGTTGGCGCTGAGTGCATCAGAAACGGCTCAGAAGGGTGGCAAGGTCGTCGCTAATGTTGTCAAAACCATGCACAATATCGCTGGAAGTTCGCAAAAAATTGCCGATATTACTAGTGTGATTGATGGCATTGCTTTCCAAACCAACATTCTTGCACTGAATGCGGCAGTTGAAGCGGCCAGAGCAGGGGAGCAAGGCCGTGGTTTTGCGGTCGTTGCAGGCGAAGTGCGTAATTTGGCACAACGTAGTGCTCAAGCTGCAAAAGAAATTAAAAGTCTGATTGAAGATTCTGTGAACCGGGTCGATGAAGGTTCTGTACTGGTTGAGAGTGCGGGCGAAACGATGGGAGAAATCGTCAGCGCGGTCACTCGTGTAACAGATATCATGGGTGAAATTGCCTCGGCTTCGGATGAGCAAAGTAAAGGTATCGATCAGGTTGGTCAGGCTGTAACTGAAATGGATCGCGTAACGCAACAAAACGCCTCTTTGGTTGAAGAGTCTGCTGCCGCCGCGGTTGCTTTGGAGGAACAAGTGAAAGTGCTGAACCAGGCTGTAGCTGTATTCCGCCTGTCTGAAGATGCAGGTTCTTTTAAAAGAACGACACCAGTAACGACAGGTCAAAAACCTGTATTGTTTGTGTCCTCATCGAATGGCGCTAAGGAAGTGAAAGAAGGTTCATCCAATGATAATTGGGAAACGTTCTGATAAAAATCGTCGTATAGGCTATAAATAACCAAGCTTGTAGGACCCGTTATTGAGCCAATTCCCGGCCGCTTATGTATAAGGTGGCTGGGTGATTGTTTACTCGGCATAATTTAAAAAATGAACATGCGAGTAATTTATCGCTACGTGCCTGGTATTGGACCAAAGAATAAAGCAGGTAGCACAGCTGTGATGATAGGGAGCAGCCACCGGACAGCATGTGGCCTTGGTAGAACGAACACGCTGACCAGTTCTGTTTGCAGAACTTATAAGGTGTATTACCAATACAGTGTCAGTTTTAATCGCCAGCGATGAGTAATTGACGAATGACAATAAAAAGCCTGCGTTAGCTGTAAAGGAAAGTTCAGATTGAAAAAAACCATAGCAAAAAACACTATTCGAGCTGTTTGATATGAAAAGTACACCATCGCAAAATCGTCCTGAATCTGCCTCTATTCTGACGCAGATGGTTGATCGGTTGCCGTTGTCGGACACCCATTTTCGGCGAATCAGTCAATTAATATATCAACGCGCCGGCATTGTGCTGGCCGATCACAAACGCGAGATGGTTTATAACCGTTTGGTTAGACGTCTCCGTTTGCTTGGAATCAATGATTTCGGTCAGTATTTAGCGCTATTGGAATCAGATCCTAACAGTGCAGAATGGCAAGCTTTTATTAATGCGTTAACCACTAACTTAACGGCGTTTTTCCGTGAAGCTCACCATTTTCCTATATTGGCTGAGCATGCCAGAACACGCCCAAATGGCTACACGATCTGGAGTACGGCGGCTTCTACAGGGGAAGAGCCTTATTCGCTGGCGATGACACTTGCCGAGGTCTTAGGTAATAAAGCTAGTGGGTGTCAGGTGTGGGCCAGTGATATTGATACTCAGGTTTTAGAAAAGGCAACGGCTGGTATCTATCGTCAAGAAGAGTTGCGTTCTCTTTCTCCACAGCAACTCCAGCGCTTCTTTTTACGCGGGACCGGGCCACATAGTGGTTTGGTGCGTGTTCGTCCTGAGCTTGCATCAATGGTACATTTCCAACAATTAAATTTGCTCGCGCCAGATTGGTCCGTTCCTGCGCCATTCGATGCTATTTTTTGTCGTAATGTAATGATTTATTTCGATAAAGAAACTCAAGAGCGTATTCTCCGTCGATTCGTCCCGATGCTTAAACCGGGGGGATTGTTATTTGCCGGGCATTCAGAGAATTTCAGCCAGATCAGTCGCGAATTCTATTTGCGTGGGCAAACTGTATATGGACTGGCTAAGGAAAGATAATGAGCAAGATAAGAGTATTATGCGTGGATGATTCTGCCCTCATGCGTCAGATCATGACTGAAATAATTAATAGCCATTCCGATATGGAAGTTGTCGCGACTGCGCCAGATCCATTAGTTGCTCGTGATTTGATTAAAAAATTCAATCCTCAGGTATTAACGCTGGATGTGGAAATGCCTCGTATGGATGGGTTGGATTTTCTTGAGAAACTTATGCGCTTGCGCCCGATGCCGGTTGTGATGGTGTCATCATTGACGGGAAAAGGATCGGAAATTACGCTGCGCGCTTTGGAGCTTGGCGCGATTGACTTCGTCACCAAACCTCAATTAGGTATTCGTGAGGGGATGCTGGCGTATAGCGAGCTGATTGCGGAAAAAATTCGCATGGCTGCGAAGGCACGTCTTCCTCAGCGTAGTGCAGCAGCAGAGCCGACAAAAATTATTCAGCATATGCCATTGCTCAGTAGTGAGAAGTTGATCGCGATTGGTGCATCGACAGGAGGAACGGAAGCGATACGGCATGTATTGCAACCCCTGCCGCCGACAAGCCCTGCATTACTGATTACACAACATATGCCGCCAGGCTTTACGAAATCTTTCGCCGAGCGGTTGAACAAGCTGTGCCAGATTACGGTGAAAGAAGCAGAAGACGGGGAACGTGTTCTGCCTGGCCATGCCTATATTGCTCCAGGAGCTCGTCATCTTGAACTGGCGCGTAGCGGAGCAAACTATCAGGTACGTTTAAATGATGGACCTCCCGTTAATCGGCATCGTCCATCAGTCGATGTGTTATTCCGTTCGGTTGCACAATACGCTGGGCGAAATGCTGTAGGGGTAATCCTTACTGGAATGGGGAACGATGGGGCGGCTGGCATGTTGGAACTCCATCAGGCTGGTGCTTATACACTGGCCCAAAATGAAGCAAGTTGTGTGGTTTTCGGGATGCCACGTGAAGCGATTGCTATGGGTGGCGTTGATGAAGTGGTGGATTTGCACCAGGTGAGCCAGCGTATGCTGGCACAAATCTCTGCCGGACAGGCATTACGTATATAAGCAGCTCTCGGTGAGCAATAAATATTTTAGGAGTAGGTATGGCCGATAAAGAACTCAGATTTCTGGTTGTGGATGATTTTTCGACGATGCGCCGAATTGTCCGTAACCTGCTGAAGGAATTGGGCTTTAATAACGTAGAAGAGGCAGAGGATGGCGCTGATGCGCTAAACAAGCTTCGCGCTAGTGCTTTTGATTTCGTCATTTCTGACTGGAATATGCCCAACATGGACGGACTGGAGCTGTTGCAGACTATACGTGCTGACGGTGCGCTTTCCAGCCTTCCCGTACTGATGGTAACGGCGGAAGCGAAGAAAGAAAACATTATCGCTGCTGCACAAGCGGGTGCTAGTGGCTATGTAGTTAAACCATTTACTGCTGCTACCCTTGAAGAAAAACTGAATAAGATTTTCGAAAAACTGGGTATGTAAGGGGAGCTTATGACGCCACATATGCCGTCTGTAAACGACACAGCCTCAGCAACCGAGATCATTTCCCGTATTGGTCAATTGACTCGTATGCTGCGCGACAGTTTGAAAGAGCTGGGTCTGGATAATGCGATAGCAGAAGCAGCAGAGGCTATTCCTGATGCCCGCGATCGTCTTGACTATGTCGTCCAGATGACTGCGCAAGCGGCAGAGCGCGCGCTCAACTGCGTAGAGGCTGCACAACCACGTCAAAACCAATTAGAAGCTGATGCCAAATCTCTGAAAGCTCGTTGGGATGAATGGTTTGAAAATCCAATTGAGCTGGCTGATGCGCGTGAATTAGTGACGGATACACGCAGCTATCTTGAAGATGTACCACAGCATACCTCATTTACCAACGCTCAACTGTTGGAAATTATGATGGCGCAGGATTTCCAGGACCTCACCGGTCAGGTCATCAAGCGAATGATGGATGTTGTCCAGGAGATTGAAAAACAGCTGCTGATGGTATTGCTGGAAAATATCCCAGAAAAACCAGACGCGCCTAAGCGTGCAAATGATGGTCTACTGAATGGGCCCCAGTTGGATAAGGGGGCAGCAGGTATCGTTGCCAATCAGGATCAGGTTGATGACCTTCTGGATAGCCTCGGGTTCTAATGCATCTTGCTTCAAAAAGGGGGGGGATTCCCTTTTTTGAAAAAATGATGAACACCATCGTCCGGTTATTTATGGCCAGTATCTATGGCCATAAATAGCTAAATCCGCTTTTTCCCGCCTTTTTACCCTTACTATTCGTTAAAGAAGCATGGGTTTTTCTCGTTGTTCCAGCCATAAAAATTTTCCGTATTTGTCATGCTAAGCAGCAAATTCCTATCCCGAAAGTCGTAACAGGAACGCCACAGTGGCAGATGATAGCGATCTGGAAAAAACAGAAGCCCCCACTCCCCAAAAGGAAGAAAAGGCGCGTGAAGAAGGCCAGATCCCACGATCGCGAGAGTTGACTTCAGTCCTGATGCTGGTCGCAGGGTTGGCTATTTTGTGGATAGGTGGCGATGTGATGGCTGGCCGATTAGCCAGAATAGTCTCACAGTCGTTAAATTTCGATTACGCAACGATTGGCGATGATACCCAAATGTTAAGGCATGTTGGTGCATTGCTGCGTCAGGCAGCATCGGCGTTAATACCGATTATGTTAGGGGCTGTGTTGGTTGCGTTGTCTGCACCTTTGTTGCTTGGTGGGATATTATTCAGCACCAAGTCATTAAAAGTTGACTTCAAAAAATTAGATCCTATTTCTGGATTGAAGCGGTTGTTTTCCTCCCAATCACTGGCTGAGCTTTTCAAGGCAGTATTGAAATCAGTCATGGTCGGGATCATTAGTACCTTGTTCTTAATTCATAACTGGCCAAAAATATTGCATCTGGTATCCGAAGCGCCGATTGCAGCGTTAGGCGATGCTCTTGAATTGGCCGTAATGTGTGGCTTTCTCATTATCATGGGTCTCATTCCTATGGTTGCTTTTGATGTATTTTGGCAAGTTTGGAGCCACATTAAAAAGTTACGGATGAGCAAGCAGGAAATTCGTGATGAACATAAAGAGAACGAGGGTGACCCTCACGTTAAAGGCCGTATTCGTCAGCAGCAGAGAGCAATTGCTCAGCGTAGAATGATGGCTGATGTGCCTAAAGCTGATGTGATTGTCACTAACCCGACGCATTATGCGGTAGCATTACGTTATGATGAGAAAAAAATGAATGCGCCGAAAGTGTTGGCTAAAGGGGCGGGTGAGATCGCGTCGCGTATTCGTGAATTGGGCACCGAACATCGTGTTCCTATTTTAGAAGCACCACCTTTGGCGCGAGCGCTATTTCGTCATTCCGAGGTCGGAGAGCACATTCCGGCCGCGCTGTATGCTGCCGTTGCAGAAGTCTTAGCCTGGGTTTATCAACTGAAACGCTGGAAGCGGGAAGGTGGATTAATTCCTAGAAAACCGAAACATCTACCCGTGCCGGATGCACTGGATTTTGCTAAAGAGAATACTACTGATGGCTAATTTGGCCTCTCTGCTTCGTTTACCGAATAATATGAAAGGTACCCAATGGCAAATATTAGCCGGACCTGTACTGATCCTGCTGATACTTTCCATGATGGTATTGCCGCTGCCGCCATTCATTCTGGATCTGTTATTTACCTTTAACATCGCTCTATCTATCATGGTATTGCTGGTTGCGATGTTTACTCAGCGGACGCTGGAGTTTGCTGCATTTCCTACGATCCTGCTGTTTTCTACGTTACTACGTTTGTCACTCAACGTCGCATCTACCCGTATTATTTTACTTGAAGGGCATACAGGCACTGCCGCTGCTGGTAAGGTCGTTGAAGCATTTGGTCACTTTCTGGTTGGCGGGAATTTTGCCATAGGTATTGTGGTCTTCATCATTCTTGTCTTAATCAACTTCATGGTTATCACCAAAGGTGCCGGACGTATCGCTGAGGTTGGCGCCCGCTTTGTCTTGGATGGTATGCCAGGTAAACAGATGGCGATCGATGCCGATCTTAATGCCGGGATAATTGGTGAAGAAGAGGCGAAAAAGCGCCGTGCTGAGGTGACGCAGGAATCAGACTTTTACGGTTCAATGGATGGTGCCAGTAAGTTCGTGCGCGGTGATGCTATCGCCGGACTACTTATCATGGTCATCAACATTGTTGGCGGGTTGATCGTTGGTGTCGTACAGCATGGTATGCCGGTAGGGCAGGCAGCGGAAAGCTATACGCTGCTTACCATCGGTGATGGCCTGGTTGCCCAGATTCCTGCTCTAATTATTTCTACCGCTGCGGGTGTTATTGTTACTCGTGTAAGTACCGATCAGGATGTTGGCCAGCAAATGGTCACCCAACTGTTCAACAATCCACGGGTTATGGTGTTGAGTGCGGCGGTTATCGGGCTTATTGGGTTGGTTCCTGGAATGCCTAATTTTGTCTTTCTGTTATTCACTGCATCCTTGTTAGGGCTTGCCTGGTGGATGCGTGGTGAGCAGCAAAAAGAACCTGTGATGCAGCCCATAGCCTCTTCAATGGAAAAGCATCAAGTGATTGAAGCCAGTTGGGCTGATGTACAGCTTGAAGATCCTCTGGCTATGGAAGTAGGTTATCGCTTGATCCCAATGGTTGATGCACAACAAGATGGAGAACTGTTGGGCAGGATTCGTAGTATCAGGAAAAAATTTGCTCAGGAGATGGGGTATTTACCGCCAGTGGTTCATATCCGCGATAATTTGGAACTTCAGCCTGCCAGCTACCGCATATTGATGAAAGGGGTGGAGGTGGGGAGCGGAGAAGCCCATCCTGGGCGCTGGATGGCGATAAATCCAGGCAATGCGGTTGGCTCATTATCTGGAGATATCACGCAGGACCCTGCATTCGGTTTGCCAGCAGTCTGGATTGATAATGCTTTGAAAGATCAGGCTCAGGCTCAGGGATTCACTGTGGTAGAAGCGAGCACCGTGGTGGCAACACACCTGAACCATTTAATTGCGCTGCATGCCAGCGAATTGTTTGGAAGACAGGAAGCTCAGCAGTTGATGGATCGCGTTGCGCAGGAAATGCCAAAACTGACAGAAGACTTTATTCCCGGCGTAGTGACACTGACGACGTTGCATAAAGTCTTGCAAAATCTCCTTAGCGAGAGGGTTTCTATCAGGGATATGCGTACCATCATGGAAACATTGGCTGAACATGCACCAGTGCAGCCAGATCCTCATGAACTCACCACGGTCGTCAGGGTTGCTCTGGGACGTGCTATCACTCAGCAGTGGTTCCCGGGAGACAGTGAGCTTCAGGTTATTGGCTTGGAAGGATCGTTGGAGCGTCTTTTATTGCAGGCGCTTCAGGGAGGCGGTGGTCTCGAACCTGGACTTGCTGATCGTCTGCTGGAACAGGCGAAACAAGCGTTACAGCGGCAGGAAATGTTGGGTGCTCCGCCGGTTCTGCTTGTGAACCATGCTCTACGCGCTTTGCTCGCCCGGTTTTTGCATCGTAGCTTGCCAAATATGGCCGTACTTTCTAATCTCGAAATCAGCGATCATCGCCAAATCCGAATGACATCAATCATAGGGGAAGCCCAGCGATGAAGGTGATACATTTTCTCACAGTAACGGCACTGGCACTTCCACTTTATTCCATCGCGACACCAGGTAGCTGGAATGGAAATCTGCCAGGAATAAAACTGGATTACCGTGGTGAAATGGTTACGACAGCGGCTTTTTCTCCTAACATAGCCGTCAAGCCGGAGGAAACTATTACGACAATATATTGGCGGCATCTGATTGACTCAGCAATACCGACGGGGCTGGTGGTTAAACTCTGTTCGCAGTCTCCGCAACGCTGTGTTGATTTAAATGGAAGTGGTAACGGACAAACTCAAGCATTTGAGGGGTTATCAGCTAACAATGAGTTTCGTTTTGTCTATTACATTGAAGGGAAGGGGCGGCTCAATCATACGTTCAACGTTCGCGCGATTGATATTGCTGTAAACTATAAATAATTTATATAATTCAGTATGTTAAATGATGAAAGTCTCTACTGAAAAGAAAGAGACTTTCAAAACGTAATTCTTCTGCCACCCACTGTTACACCTTTCGACTGACCATCAGGACCATATAGTCCACCATGGCGAGGTTTCAGTATGTTGATAGCTTCGTTTGTATAAGCAATATGCCGACTCAACAGAAGGCCATTGTGCCTATTTTGGTCATTCAAACGTTTGGTTAACTCTTGAACCTGCTGCCAGTAAGCAAACAGCTTTTCAATACTATCATAAGGTGCTTGCAACCTAAGCATAGATTCCGTTTCATGACGCCGATTTTCTAAATGCTTCATCGTCGCCAGCAAAGACGTCTTCTTCTCAGTCACCTGTTGCAGTGCGATGCTATTAATATGTCCGGCGCAAAGTAAGGTTTGCTCTTCAGACATAACTCCATCAAGCTCGTGCAAGTTATCCAGCAGTTGTTCAAGGATCGATTGCAAATTTTCCATAAGTATTAATTACCTGCTAAAAAATCCTGCGTTTCTTTAAGCAATGCATCTGCGATTTTTCCGGCATCGATTTTAAGTGAGCCATCACGAATTGCCTGCTTCAAAGTTTCAACACGGTTCATGTCTATGTCTTGCGTACCTGGTTGCATCAATTTCGCCTGCGCGTCACTCAGTTTTACCTGGGTTGCACTGACTTCTGACAGAGCATCAGTCTGTTTGCGCTTGGTTTTAGCGACATCGCCAGATTCGCGTTGCTGAACTTGACTGACCGGCTTTAATGACTGTGTGCGATCAATACTCATAATACATCCCTCTTCTTGAGGATAAATAGTTAATCATCAATGTGTTATGGCTTGCTTATCACATTGGCTATTCAATTTTAAAACGTTGTCAGTAATGGCTATGTAATGATCATCGGCAAACATCAGCAAATCTTTAATTAATTACTGTGAGATCAGAATAATCCCATCTCCGTTCGTGATTCCGCTGACTATTTGCCCATTTCCCGTTCTGACTCTGACGGCCTGTCCGGCAGCTGCATTATTCATCGCTTTTCCTTCGCCATTAATTGTGAAGCCTTCTCCTTGGGCAATAATTTGCACTGATTGACCCGCCTTAACAACCCAGGCTCGTCTGATCATGGAAGCGGTAATAACCTGACCGGGTGTGAGATCGCGCAAAAGTACCGCGCCTTGAGCACCTTGTAACGTCAGTATAGGGCGCAACGGTAATAAATCGAGCCTGCCTTTTGTCAAACGAATGTCTTTTTCCGTCAGGGTTGTTCCTCGGTTCACCGGCCGTGAGCTGGTGACATAGTTCCCTGTAACCTGAACTTCAGTTTGAATAAAGCGACGCTGTTGCCCACAGCGAACAGACAGGCTTACATTACCCCACATTTTCGTATTCCCTGGCAACGTGATCTGGGGGGCTTCACATTCCGGCCATTGTGATTCTGGTGATTTTATCACAACGTTAACGGTATTCGTGCTTCCTTGAAAGCGTGAGGCAAAGAATTGATTGATCTGTGTCGGAAGGTCGTTTGCATTGACAGAAGCACATAGAATGAAAAAGCAGGAGATCGCCAGACTGAGATAATAATAGATTGTTTTCATTCCAGTTCAGCTCTCCTGATTCCGATTGTGTCGGGCATAAGTGTAACGATGTCAGCGTAAGGTTAAGGCAATAAATAGCGCTGCATTTGGTGTCTATTCGTTCGATGACATAGTCATCATGAGAATTATCCTACTCACTCCAAATTCTAACTTGCGGAGGGAGCATGCTTGATAAATTAGACGCCTCGTTGCGGTTTCAGCAAGAAGCGTTGAACTTGCGTGCCCAGCGGCAGGAAATTCTGGCCGCGAATATTGCTAATGCGGATACGCCAGGCTATCAGGCAAGGGATATCGATTTTGCCAGCCAGCTCAGTAAAACCATGGAGCAAGGGCGGGTGAACGGTACGGGTATTGCGCTGAAAACGACATCTGTACGGCATATACCGGCACAGAACTTTCAGCCGCCGGAACTTGATTTGCTCTATCGCGTACCCGATCAGCCTGCATTGGATGGCAATACGGTCGATATGGACCGGGAGCGCACTAATTTTGCCGATAACAGCCTGAAATATCAAACCAGTCTGACTGTTCTAGGCGGTCAGATTAAAGGCATGATGTCAGTCTTGCAGTCTGGTTCATGATAGTCGCGCGATGAGAAGGTAAAAATTCATGTCGTTATTAAATATATTCGAAATTTCAGGTTCAGCGCTTTCTGCGCAATCTCAGCGTCTGAATGTGAGTGCCAGTAATCTGGCTAACGCAGACAGTGTAACGGGACCTGATGGCGAACCCTATCGCGCCAAGCAGGTCGTATTCGAAGTGAATGCGGCTCCGGGGCAGTCAACTGGCGGTGTGCGCGTGGCTAATGTTATCGAAGATCCATCGCCCGCACGTCTGGTTTACGAACCGGGTAACCCGCTGGCGGATGGGCAGGGGTACGTTCGCATGCCGAATGTTGACCCCGTAGCTGAGATGGTAAACACCATTTCTGCATCTCGCAGTTATCAGGCAAACGTCGAAGTTTTGAATACGACAAAATCGATGATGCTGAAGACGTTAACGATCGGGCAATAATTGGGAGACGAAACAATGTCTGTAACAATCAATGATACCTCCTCGGCAACGGGAATACAGAGTACCTCAACTGCTTCCACGACAACCGAGGTAGAGAAAAACAGTAGTGCCGATCTTGAGAATCAGTTTTTGACCCTTCTGGTTGCGCAGTTGAAAAACCAAGACCCGACGAACCCGATGAGTAACGATCAGCTTGTTAGCCAACTTGCTCAGCTCAACACCGTTAGCGGTATTGAAAAATTGAACACCACATTGGGTTCTATTTCTGGTCAGATCAATAGTAACCAGTCTATGCAGGCAACAACGCTGATTGGTCATAGTGTCATGATCCCAGGAAATGACATTCTTGTTGGCACTGAAACCAGTACACCTTTTGGCGTGGAGTTAGAGAGTGCTGCGGAGTCCGTTACCGTCACTATTAATGATGCGACTGGTAAAGCCGTCCGTACTATCGAATTGGGGACGCTTTCTGCTGGCGTTCACTCATTCAACTGGGATAGTAAACTTTCTGATGGTACCGTTGCGCCTGATGGCGCTTATACCTTCACTGTTGCTGCCAGCACGGGCGGCGCGCAGCAAGTTGTTCAGCCACTGAGCTATGCGGTTGTAAATAGTGTTGTCCGCGATGATAGCGAGGCACTACTGGATTTGGGTCTGCGCGGTCGAGCCACTATGGACGACGTCAGGCAGATTCTGTAACAGAATAAATTTCATACTATTCCAGTCGGTTTTGTCGCCTGGAATATGACTTAATCAATTCATCTGGAGAACGACATGGGTTTTTCTCAGGCGGTCAGTGGCTTAAACGCGGCATCCAATAACCTGGATGTAATCGGTAATAACATCGCTAACTCAGCAACAGTAGGGTTCAAATCCGGTACGGTTACCTTCGCCGATATGTTTGCGGGTTCTAAAGTCGGTATGGGTGTAAAGGTTTCATCAGTATTACAGGACTTCGGTAGTGGTACCGTGACGTCTTCATCGCGCGATCTGGATGTCGCGATCAGTGGTAGTGGCTTCTATAGAATGCAGGACACTAACGGCTCTATCTATTACAGCCGTAACGGCCAGTTTATGTTGAATGGTCGCAGCATTGTTAACGCTCAGGGTATGCAATTGACAGGCTATCCGGTTGCGGGTACGCCGCCAACCGTTCAGAACGGTGCAGACCCTGTACCATTGACGATTCCAGATGGCGATATGCTAGCGAGCGCGACCACGACAGCTTCTCTTACTGCCAACCTGAAGTCATCTGATGCGGTCACGACTTGGGATGGTACGGGTACTGAAGGCACGTATAACAGTAAAACAGCATTAACGACATACGATAGCCAAGGCAACGTGCATAACTTCACGTTGTACTTCGTTAAAACTACGGACAATACCTGGCAAACCTATGCCAAGGATGACTCGGTAACACCTGTAACGTACCAAAATGCGGGTACGCTTAATTTTGCCGAGAATGGCGCGTTGACGGGGCATACTCCTTTCACCGTCAACCTGGTTGGTACCAATGGCGCGGCGACGAATACGTTCACACTTAATTTTGGTGGCAGCGTGCAGCAAAACGCCGATTATAGCTATAAAAGTCCAACCCAGAACGGTTTCGCGCCAGGGTCTTTGACCGGTTTCGCCATTAATGACGATGGTACTATCGAAGGTAGCTACAGCAATGGTCAGAAACAGCCTCTGGGACAAATTTTGCTGGCTGGCTTTGCCAACCCTGAAGGCCTTTCTCCTGAAGGTGATAACGTGTGGTCTGAAACGGGAACGTCCGGTCAGGCGGTTATCGGTCTGGCGGGTACGGGCAGTCTGGGTAAGTTGATTGGTAAATCGACCGAAAGTTCGAACGTTGATCTGAGTAAAGAACTGGTGAACATGATTGTAGCGCAGCGTAACTATCAGTCGAATGCGCAAACTATCAAAACGCAGGATTCCATTCTGCAAACGCTGGTTAGCCTGCGTTAATTATCCTAACGGGGACATTGCATGGATCACGCGATTTATACGGCAATGGGTGGCGCGAGTCAGTCATTGGAAAAGCAGGCGATTACGGCGAACAACTTGGCGAATGCTTCAACGCCGGGTTTCCGGGCTCAGCTCTCTGCACTACGTGCTGTACCGGTAAATGGGCTGACACTGCCTACCCGTACGTTGGTTGTTGCTTCAACGCCTGGTGCTGATATGACTGAAGGCGTGATGAATTATACCGGTCGTGCAATGGATGTCGCTTTACCGAAAGAGAGTTGGTTGGCCGTGCAAACGGCTGATGGCGGTGAAGCGTATACCCGTAATGGTAATATGGAGATCAACGCGGATGGGCAGTTGACTATTCAGGGACGTATTGTGATGGGTGACGGTGGGCCGATTGATGTACCGCCGCAGGCTCAGATCAGCATTTCTCCAGATGGTACGATTTCTGCTCTTAATGCGGGAGATCCGCCCAATACGATTGCCCAGTTGGGACGTTTGAAGCTTGTTAAAGCTACCGGACAAGAAGTTGAACGTTCTGATGATGGATTATTTCGTTTGACGCAACAGACTCAGCAACAACGTGGAAATATTCTGCAAAACGATCCCACTGTGCGCATTATGCCTGGTGTGATCGAGGGCAGTAATGTGAACACGGTCGATACGATGGTTGACATGATTGCCAATGCTCGTCGCTTTGAAATGCAGATGAAAGTCATTAGCAGCGTCGACGATAATGCACAACGCGCTAATCAGATATTAGCAATGGGTTAAGCGCCGAGTGCGCACAGGAGTGAATAAATGATCCGTTCTTTGTGGATTGCAAAAACCGGCTTGAATGCCCAGCAAACCAATATGGACGTTATTTCCAATAACTTGGCAAACGTCAGTACCAATGGTTTCAAACGTCAACGTGCAGTATTTGAAGATTTGATGTATCAAACCGTTCGTCAGCCTGGGGCTCAGTCTTCAGAGCAAACCATGTTACCGTCTGGCTTGCAGTTGGGTACTGGGGTTCGTCCGGTATCAACAGAACGTATTCATACTCAAGGGACGTTTTCCGAAACGGGTAACTCTAAAGACGTTGCTATTAAAGGTCAGGGGTTCTTTCAGGTTCAGTTGCCTGATGGCACAACGGCGTACACGCGTGACGGTGCCTTCCAGCTTGACGGTAACGGCCAGTTAGTGACGTCCAGTGGTTATCTGGTCCAGCCAGCGATTACCGTTCCGGCGAATGCGACGGAACTGAATATCGGTCGTGACGGTATCGTTAGTGTTAAATTGCAGGGGCAGGCGGCAACAAACCAGATTGGTCAGTTGACGTTGACCACTTTTATTAACGACAGTGGCCTTGAGAGCATTGGTGAGAACCTGTATTTGGAAACGGCGAGCTCGGGTGCACCGAATGAAACGAACCCAGGTTTGAATGGCGCAGGTCTGCTCTATCAAAAATATGTCGAAACCTCCAACGTCAATGTGGCTGAAGAATTGGTATCGATGATTCAGACTCAGCGTGCTTACGAAATCAACAGTAAAGCTATTTCTTCTTCTGACCAAATGCTGCAGAAATTGACTCAGTTGTAATGCGTAACCCACCCATGTCCGGTACAAGAGTGGGGCTTTAGTAGTCAAATGTTAGCAATATAGTTGGCAATGTAGACAGTGTTTAACGGGGTAATGATAGCCATATGCACCAGATGAATGGGCAAGTATGGTTTTGATTTGCCCCGTGAATATGTGAAATAGATTAATTTAAGGCGATATCTGCAGTGATAATGAATGCAAAGTCGGTTATCAAACCACTCCGCCGACCCCTTCTGATGGCCTTGATCGCAATGGTAGCACTTAACGGTTGCGCCTATATTCCGCATGATAAAGTTGTCACTGGGCCTACGACTGCCCAGCCTGCATCGCCAGTATTAGCAGGACCAAATGGTTCTATTTTCCAGACAGTGCAGCCGATGAACTATGGCTACCAGCCCATGTTTGAGGACCGCCGTCCACGTAATGTTGGTGACACATTAACGATCGTGCTGCAGGAAAACGTGAGCGCCAGTAAAAGTTCGTCTGCCAATGCCAGTCGAGATGGTTCTTCCACATTTGGTCTGACGGCAACGCCCCGTTATCTGGAAGGCCCGCTCGGCAATAACCGGGCCGCATTGAATGCGACCGGAACAAACGAATTTAGCGGTCAAGGTGGCGCGAACGCGAACAACACGTTCAGCGGTACAATCACGGTTACGGTTGGCCAGGTTCTGGCGAACGGCAATCTGCAGGTCGTTGGCGAAAAACAAATTGCCATTAATCAGGGAACAGAGTTTATTCGTTTCTCTGGGGTCGTCAATCCGAGAACCATTAGCGGTAATAACTCGGTGCCATCAACCCAGGTTGCAGACGCGCGTATTGAATATGTCGGTAATGGCTACATTAACGAAGCGCAAAACATGGGCTGGTTACAGCGGTTCTTCCTCAATGTTTCTCCGTTCTAAGTTTAAGAGGCCTGCTATGCGGATTGCATCCTTTTTCACTGTACTGCTGACGTTACTGGCACTGAATATTGCCCCTGCATCAGCAGAGAGAATTCGCGATCTGGTGAATATCCAGGGCGTGCGTGGTAACGCGTTGATTGGTTATGGTTTAGTTGTTGGTCTGGATGGTTCTGGTGACCAGACAACGCAGACGCCGTTTACGACGCAAAGTTTAACTAACATGCTTTCCCAGTTAGGGATTACTGTCCCTGCCGGAACCAATATGCAACTGAAAAACGTGGCTGCGGTGATGGTAACGGCGGAGCTACCTCCTTTCGGCAGAGCGGGTCAGAACATTGATGTTGTTGTCTCTTCACTTGGTAACGCGAAGAGTCTGCGCGGCGGAACGCTGTTAATGACCCCATTGAAAGGGGTAGATAATCAGGTGTATGCCCTTGCTCAGGGTAACGTTTTGGTTGGCGGCGCTGGCGCTTCTGCTGGTGGAAGCAGTGTGCAGGTTAACCAGCTTGCCGGTGGAAGAATCAGCAACGGTGCTGTGATTGAGAGAGAGTTGCCAAGCACGTTTGGTACGTCAAATACCATTATGTTGCAACTGAAGAACGATGATTTTTCGATGGCGCAGAAGGTGAGCGATGCGATAAACCACTCTGGATACGGTGGTACTGCGAGCGCACTGGATTCCAGAACTATTCAGGTCCTGGCACCGCATGGTAATAGTTCTCAGGTTCGCTTTCTGGCCGATATCCAGAATATTGACGTTAACGTCGGTATCCAGGACGCCAAGGTGGTCATCAACTCCCGTACCGGATCTGTTGTGATGAACCGTGATGTCACGCTGGATAGCTGTGCTATCGCTCAGGGTAATCTTTCAGTGACGATCAACCAGCAGGCCAACGTTAGCCAGCCTAATACTCCATTTGGTGGCGGTCAGACGGTGGTAACGCCGCAAACAGAGATATCGGTTCAGCAAGCGGGAGGTTCTTTACAGCGAGTCAATTCTAGTGCCAATCTGAACAACGTCGTGCGTGCACTGAATTCTCTGGGCGCAACACCGATGGAGTTGATGTCTATTTTGCAAGCGATGCAAAGCGCTGGCTGCTTGCGTGCCAAACTGGAAATTATTTGATGAGCGATATACAGACGCTGAATAACGCGGCTTATGATGCCCAGTCTCTGAATACATTGAAGCGTGAAGTTTCAGGGAATCCTCAAAGTAAAGAGGGTATCAGGGCGGTAGCGCAACAAATGGAAGGCGTGTTTGTCCAATTGATGATGAAAAGTATGCGTTCAGCGATTCCGCAAGATGGACTTTTCAACAGCGATCAGACGCGTCTGTATACCTCGATGTATGATCAGCAAATTGCCCAGGAGATCTCAACGAAGGGAAAAGGGCTCGGGCTCGCAGATGTCATGGTTGAGCAATTAAGCCGACAATCTCCTGATGTGACGGCGGCTAAAACAGCGGTTCCTTCTGTTCCATTAACATTCGATGGTGATGTGCTTAAAACCATGCCAATCGCCGCAGTAGAGCAAATGGTGCGTAAAGCGCTACCCAAATTGCCCAATACCGGGTCAGCCATACCGCTATCCACGAGTAATTTTGTGTCTCAGATTTCCTTGCCTGCTCAGATTGCCAGCCAGCATAGCGGTATACCTCACCATCTTATTATTGCTCAGGCGGCGCTTGAATCTGGTTGGGGACAGCGTGAAATCCCTACTGAAGATGGCCGCCCTAGTCACAACCTGTTTGGTATCAAAGCAGGCAGTAGTTGGGATGGACCGACTACGGAGATCACTACGACAGAGTATGAGCACGGTGTGGCCAGGAAGGTGAAAGCCAGCTTCCGCGTGTACGACTCTTACATTGAAGCTATTGGCGACTATGTGAAGTTGCTTACCAACAACCCGCGTTATTCAGCCGTGATGAACGCGGGAACGGCTGAGCAAGCGGCTCATGCGCTACAAAAAGCGGGTTATGCGACGGATCCGCAATATGCTCAGAAACTGGTTAGTATGATCCAGCAAATGAAGAATTCTGGTGATAAAGTAGCCAAAGCATACACACACGATTTAAGCCGCCTATTTTGATTTTTTTATTCAAGATTTGCGCGCTCTGTCCGATAAAGTAATTAACTTATGTAGCGTATTTGCTGCTTTCCGCATTTGGTTAATCGCGCAGGGCGAAGAAAGCCTGTGTAAGAGGAACAACACCCTATGTCCAATTTAATTAACACCGCGATGAGTGGCTTAAAAGGTGCACAGGTCGCGCTGAATACCGTGAGTAACAACATTAGTAATCAGGCGGTTACTGGGTATAGTCGGCAGAATACAATACTTGAACAAGCTTCTAGCAGCGCTACATCGGCTGGGTACATTGGTAATGGCGTCAACGTTGTTAGCGTTAACCGCCAATATAATGAATTTATTACCAATCA
Source organism: Pectobacterium artocarpous (assembly GCF_046159765.1). Taxonomy (NCBI): domain Bacteria; kingdom Pseudomonadati; phylum Pseudomonadota; class Gammaproteobacteria; order Enterobacterales; family Pectobacteriaceae; genus Pectobacterium; species Pectobacterium artocarpous. The sequence goes on along the minus strand of NZ_JBJXVK010000021.1, from coordinate 57,238 downwards.
GTTACGTTCTGCTCAAACCACAAGCAGTTCTGTTTCTGCCTATTATGAGCAGATCGCCAAAATTGATAATCTGCTGGCCAACAGTACAACCAGTCTCTCATCGACGATGCAGGATTTTTTTTCAAATTTGCAGAATCTCACCAGCAATTCTGGCGACTCGTCTACTCGTCAGACGGTGCTGGGTAAAGCTGAAGGTTTGATTAACCAATTTAAGGTTACGGATAAATATTTACGTGACATGGACAACGGCCTAAATACACAGATTCAAAGCACGGTTGGACAAATCAATTCGTATACCGATCAGATTGCATCGTTGAATAACGAAATCACGCGTTTACTGGGGTCAAACAACGGCGCTATGCCTAATGACCTCCTTGACCAGCGCGATCTTCTGGTCGATCAGCTCAATAAACTGGTTGGGGTTGATGTTACCGTTCAGGATGGAACTATTTACAACGTTGCATTGAAGAACGGTACTAATTTGGTCCAGGCGGGTACGAGCAATCAGCTGGTTGCAATAAGTTCCAGTAGTGATCCTACTCGTCTTACAATTGGATATAAAGACCAGACAAACGATGTTGTTGCGTTGACTGAAAAGACCTTAACGGGTGGTTCATTAGGTGGATTGATTTCTTTCCGTACTGAGACGCTAGATGAAGCGCGCAATCAACTGGGTCAGTTGGCGCTGGCATTCGCTGATGCATTTAACGCCCAACATCAGGAAGGTTACGACTATAACGGCGTGAAAGGGGGCGATTTCTTCTCGTTTGGTAAAGCAGTTGTTCTGAATGACAGCGGAAATAGTGGCAACGCGGCCCTAACGCCTTCTTACACCGATACCAAAGAAGTGCAGGCAACTAACTATTCCATTAAATATGATGGGGCTAGCTGGCAGGTTACCCGTTTGTCTGACAATTCGAAGTTTACGGCGGCAGTCAACACTTCCGATAACAGCTTGAATTTTGATGGCATCAAAATGACCATCTCTGGTACTCCGGCAACGAACGACAGTTTTCTGCTAAAACCAGTTAATGATGTTATCACTGATATGTCAGTAGCTATCTCCGATCCTAGTAAGATCGCTGCGGCGTCAGTCAAGCTCGACGATGCTGGAAACCCTGTTGTAGATACAAGCGGTAACCCTGTATTTGGCGGTGTAGGTGATAATACTAACGCCAAGGCATTGCTTGCTCTGCAAAATGAAAAAATTGTAGGTGGTAAAGCAAGTTTTTCCGGCGCATACGCTAGTTTGGTCGGAGAAATTGGTAATCAGACAAGTACGCTGGAGATAAACAACACATCGCAACAGAATGTTGTGAAGCAGCTCACAGCGGAACAGCAGTCCGTATCTGGCGTAAATCTGGATGAGGAATACGGCGATCTGATGCGTTACCAGCAATACTATATGGCGAATGCGCAGGTCATTAAGACAGCACAATCCATATTTGACGCTCTGTTAGCTGCTCGCGGCTAGTTTGACCATTTGATTGAGAGGAATTAATACCATGCGTTTAAGCACCAGCATGATATATCAGCAAAATATGCAAGGCATTCTGAATGGTCAGACCGCGTGGCAGAAAACCGGCGAGCAGCTTTCAACTGGAAAGCGGGTTGTTAACCCCTCTGACGATCCGATCGCCGCAACGAGTGTCATCATGCTTGACCAGGCTCAGTCGGAAAATGGTCAGTACACGCTAGCGCGTACTTTTGCCAAACAAAGTATGTCTCTGGAAGAGTCCATTTTAGAAAAAAGCACGAGCACGATTAGCAGCGCAATGAGTGAGGTCATTCAAGGCGGTGGTGTTTTGAGTGATGACGATCGTAAATCGGTTGCCACCTCCCTGCGAGGCATAAAAGCTGAATTACTGAATATGGCTAACAGCACCGACGGTAACGGCAATTATATTTTCGCCGGTTATAACACGGACAAAGCGCCTTATGTTGAGGGGGCTAATGGTGTGACTTATGTGGGCGGAAATCAGGCGATTTCTCAACGCGTAGATGCAGCGCGAAATATGACGGTTAACCATATTGGTTCTGCTGTGTTCAATGGGGTAACTGGCGATGCCCAAAAAGAGCCAGATGGTAGTATTCAGTCGGATCTATTTGAAACGCTCGATATTGCAATTAATGCGCTTGAGACTCCACTCGCTGATGCTGATGCTGCAACAAAAGCCGATGTGGCTGCGGCCTTAGAAACGGCAAACCGTGGTTTAAAGAATTCATTTAATAATATCTCAGCGGTTCGAGCCGAACTGGGTATTCAACTCAATGAGATTGATAACCTTGATGCGATTGGTAAAGATCGTGATGTGGCGAATAAAACAGCGTTGTCACAATTGCAGGATACTGACTGGTATGACGCAATTTCATCCTACATCATGCAGCAATCTTCTCTGCAAGCTTCCTATACGGCTTTCCAGAGCATGCAGGGGATGTCATTATTTCAGACAAAATAGTAGGTAGAAGACATTTATCTATTCTACTTTACAGTTTGAATACGCTTAAACCGGGCGTATTTTTTAGGCGTGTCATTCTCTTGATTACATTGAATGACATGCCATTTTTTATTTTTTCGTCACCCCTTCTTCAGTCTTCTCTTTTATTGAATTCTACCGCTTCAGCACATTGATATTCGATGTATTTTCTAATGCCGAGCTTCTCTGAGGGGCAGCATTTGCCGTCATAGAAGGATAGGGCAGGCTTGAATTGAAATCAGTATGTTTCTGCACACCCGTCATGACTATCTATCACGACGAATTTACGTTTGTCAGGTATTTAAGAACTGGGAAGTTGGTTAAGAATGTCTGCGAGCAAGTCGAAGACTTCGCTAAATAAATGCTCTGCGAAAGGCGGAATTAGCGGAATTAATAAACCTAACGTCATGATGCCTACGGTGAGGGTGATCGGGAACCCTACGACGAATATTGAGAGCTGCGGCGCGACGCGGTTAAGCATGCCTAAGGCCAGGTTGATAGTTAGTAGAAGGGTTATAATAGGCAGCGCTAGCATCAATCCATTAATAAAAATCAGCCCCCCGGCACGTGCCAGAGCGAGAAAGGCATTGCTGTTAACCGGATCGGCACTGATGGGCAGAGTATAAAAGCTATCTGCTAATAACGAAATCATCCAGAGATGTCCGTCAAAGGTTAAGAACAATAAAATTGCGAGAATATTCAGGAAGCGAGCAATGACCTGCATATTTGGGCCGCCAGTGGGATCAAAGAAGGTCGCGAAGGCGAGTCCCATTTGTAAACCAATGAGTTCTCCAGCATGACGAATTGCAGCAAATGCCAACTGCATTGACAGGCCAAGTGTGATGCCGATGAGAACTTGCTGTATCAACAGCCATATGCCCGCGACAGAAAAAATAGGCGTGGTGTTTAACGGCAAATAAGGTGCGACGAGTAGGGTAATTAGTACACCTAAGCCTATTTTCACCCGATTGCCAATGGCTCTTTCGTTAAAGACTGGAGCGGTGCTGATCAAGGCAAGAATTCTGACAAAGGGCCAGAAAAACTGGCTGACCCAATTCACCATGTCCCAACTGTTAAACGTCAGCATACTTACCCAATAATATTCGGTAACTGGCCGAATAGCGTACGCATATAGTCCAGCATGAGATTTAACATCCAGGGGCCGGCGATCACCAGGGTGACGAATACGGTTAGAATTTTAGGGATAAACGACAGTGTCATTTCGTTTATCTGCGTCGCCGCTTGCAAGAGGCTAATGAGCAGCCCGCTGAGCAGAGCCGCTATTAAGGGAGGAGCAGCCAGCGCCAGTGCTACTTTCATTGCTTCATAGCCAAGCGCCATCACCGATTCTGGTGTCATCGTCGCATTCCTCTATCCGTCTAACTGTAAAAACTTTGGGCTAAGGAACCGAGTAGCAGCTGCCAGCCGTCTACTAATACGAAAAGCATGAGTTTAAACGGCAAAGAAATCGTTGCCGGAGGAACCATCATCATACCGAGTGCCATTAATACGCTGGCCACAACGAGATCGATAATCAGGAAAGGAATAAATACGGTAAAACCAATTTGGAAAGCGGTTTTCAGTTCGCTTGTCACAAAGGCAGGGAGAAGTACACGCATTGGTACTGCCTCAGGCCCCTGAATCTCTGGAATTTGTGCCAATCTGGTAAACAGCGCCAGATCGGTTTCACGGGTTTGCCGCAACATAAATTCACGCACCGGTTCCGCGCCACGCTCGATGGCGACCTCCATGCTGATTTGATCCTGGCTGAAGGGAAGGTAGGCTTCTTCATAAACACGGTTTAATACGGGTGACATGACAAAGAACGTCAGAAAAAGCGTCAATCCTAACAATACCTGATTCGGTGGCGCAGTGGGTGTACCAAGTGCGTTACGTAACAAACTCAGCACAATGATGATCCGGGTGAAACTGGTCATCATTAACAGAGCGGCAGGAAGAAACGTTAGTGACGTGAGTAAGACCAGCGTCTGAACTGACAACGTCCAGCTCTGCCCACCGTTGGGTAGCGGTTGAGTAACAATTCCAGGAAGCTGTGCCCATACCGATGGTGCCATAAATAATAGACCGATGGCTAAACCATAGCGCAGCGTGCGAAATACCGCAGTGATACGAAGATAATTAGGCAAGGCACTCATTCCGATTTTTCCGGACGCTTTAACACTTTCTTTAACAGTTGGTTAAAATCTACCGGCTTAGCATCGCCAGCAGATGAACTGTCGTTGATTGGTTGTGCTGGGAGGGTATGCAGGGGCGAAATTTGCTGAGCAGTAACACCTAACACCAGCCAGGTATTATCAACTTCAACAATAACCACACGTTCGCGTTGCCCAATTGGACAACTGGATACCACTTTTAGCAATTTGTTTTGCTTGGCCTGGGGGGTAAGGCCAAGTTTACGGGCTAGCCAGGCAACCAGCAGAATAAATAATAAAATGCCAGCAAGCACACTACCTACCTGCGTCAGTAACATGCTGCCAGTAAGTGGTGGCTCAGTAACAAGTGTCGACTGCTGACTTGTTACTGGCGTCGGGGGAGATACCGAAGCTGTTGCCATTAACGACTCAGGCGGCGCATACGTTCGGATGGTGTGATGATATCTGTAATACGAACACCGTATTTGTCAGATACAACGACGACTTCGCCCTGGGCGATCAGGTAGCCATTGATCAGAATATCCAACGGCTCTCCTGCTAAACCATCCAGTGCGACAACAGAGCCTTGGGTCAGGCGCAGAAGCTCTTTTATCGTCATTTTAGTTCTACCGAGCTCAACGGTAAGTTTGACAGGGATATCCAATATAAGATCGATATCCTGTAAGGCACCCAGCGGGTCGTGACCGTCTAGCGATTTAAAAATGCCTTCTGTTGTTGCGGCCGGTTTTTCTGCAGCCTGCTGCTCGTTAAATGCATCAGCCCACAGATCGTCCACTGATTCCTTATCGTCGGACGGTTTCTTGGTGTCACTCATGGGGCTGTTCCTCGTTATCCAGAGAATTCAATATAGGGTTAATCAACTGTTCAACACGTAGAGCATATTGCCCGTTCAAGGTGCCATATTGGCTGGTGAGCACAGGCACGCCGTCAACATGGGCAATGATTTTATCAGGTTTGTCGATTGGTAACACATCGCCAGGTTGTAACTTCAGAATCTTGGACAGTCTCAATGGAATATCAACAAAGCTTGCAACTAGTTCCAATTCTGAATGCTGAACCTGCTTGGCCAATGTGTCTCGCCAGCTCTGATCTTCCTGACGCGAGTTTTCTAATGGCGGGTTCGCGAGCAGTTCTCGTAGCGGCTCTATCATAGAAAAAGGAATACAGATATTAAATTCACCCGTTAGTGAACCGATTTCAACATGAAACGGTGTCGTCACGACGATATCATTCGGCGATGTGGTGATATTGGTAAACTTAACCTGCATTTCTGAACGCACGTATTCGATGTCAAGTTTGTAAATCGCATTCCAAGCTTCACCATAGGCTTCCAGAGCCAGTCGTAACATGCGCTTAACCACGCGCTGCTCAGTATGGGTAAATTCACGTCCTTCAACTTTCGTCGGGAAGCGTCCATCACCACCGAAAAGGTTATCTACGGCGATAAACACCAGACTTGGTGAAAAGACGAATAACGCGGTACCACGTAGCGGTTTTAAGTGAATCAAATTCAGGTTTGTCGGTACGGGAAGGTTCCTGGCAAACTCATGGTAAGGCTGTATCTTGATTCCACCTACGGTGATATCAGGGCTACGGCGTAACAGGTTAAACAACCCCATACGGAATTGACGCGCAAAGCGTTCATTAATAATTTCTAATGCCTGTAAACGCTCGCGAATAACACGCCGTTGCGTATTCGGATCGTAGGGTTTGACGCCACCATCCGTTTTTGACGATGCATTCGCGACAGCGTCGCTATCGCCGCTGTCGCCATTTAATAATGCATCAATTTCTGCTTGTGAAAGAATGCTATCGCCCATAATGGTTACCGCAATATAAAGGCCGTGAACAGAACATCAGTAACGACCTGGTTAGGTTGACCAGGAACTAATGGTGGGCTTAGCACTTGCTTAATTTGCTCTATCAGTTGCTGTTTACCTTGCTCGTTAGCGAGTGCAATCGCATCCTGACGAGAAAGCAATAATAGCAGTCTACTGCGAACCTCTGGCAGATAACTCGTAAACCGTGTGCGGGTTGCTTCATCTGGTAAGCGCAGAGTGAATCCAACATACAGAACACGGTCAGGATCATTATCTGCATTGACGAGATTAACCGTAAAGGTATCCAGTGGCATGAAAACAGGCTCTGGCGGTGGCGGTGCTTCCTGCTCAGCCGTTGCCGAGTTTTTCTGATTTAATAGCCACCAGGCAGCACCCGCAGCGCCAGTTGCAGCGAGAGCAACGATAATCAGTAGTATCATCCAGACAGACCGTTTACGTCCTGGTCGAACTTGCATATCAGACATAGCCAAAGATAGTTCCCGTTACTTATCGATATTTATCGTCGGATGAAACCAACAATAAAAAATGCGTAATGTCGATGATTATCCTGCCTATCGCTATGTTCAATACAGAGAATAGGCAGGGAAAATCGTGCTAACTTATTCGTTTACTTCAGGTTCAGGCAAAAATATCAACGCCGTTGACCGATGATGCCATTGTTCTTAACTGTTCTGGTGCGTTTAATAATTCACTTGTGCTGTCTGCTGAATGACCAAATTGCTGCTGGTAAGACGAGCCATGGTTATCGCCGTTATTATTACTCGCCATTTGCTGCTGCCAGGCAGAGGAGTCACTGCCTACACTGCTCTGACCAAGGTTAATTCCACTTTCTGCCATCGCATTACGTAGGTGTGGCAGCGCAGCTTCCAGCGCTGAGCGTACCTGGCTGCTTGCTGAAGCCAGATGAATTTGCGCATGGTTATCATCGATTTTTAGACTGATATGAAGAGCACCCAGTTCCTGTGGGTTCAAACGTAGCTCTGCGGTCTGCTGACCATTACGACTAAACATAACGATCTGCTGGCCTAATGCATCCTGCCATTGTGGTGACCCAAACGGCGCATTCAACTGCGTGCTTGTTGCCTGAGGGGCTGGGGCGGTGCTTCCCACAGCAGCAGGCTGAATGTGCATAGCCTGCGCGACTTGCGGAATTTGAGACGCGCTGTTGTTGACGGTAGAAAATGACTCCGGTGTGTTACGATCGCCTGACAAGGAATTGGGTGTTATTAGGGCAAATTTTGCAGCTTCATCAGTAGACTCGGTCGCTGTTGATGAGAATTGTTTAGTTGCATGATGAAGATCGCGTGATATACCCGCATCTTTATACGATGTTGCCGATGTATCAAGCAGTTTTGCTAGCGCACCTTTGGCATTTTCACCCGTATTGTTGCCTACGGTTGCGGGGGACTCATTCTGGCGTTTTGCGTCAATGAACTCTGGAATAGCTAAATCTGCATTTACGGCAGTCTCTGCGATACTGTCAGCGTTAGGTAGCGTAGCAGATGGTGTTGTTTGCAACATGGCAAGCAGCGCTTGCATAGCGATGGCGTCATCTGTCGTGCTGGCGTTATCTTTTTTATCCTGATTTTTAAACTTTACCAGTTCTGCAATTTCTGGGTTTTGCTTAGCCCCAGCGAGTGAACTGAAAGAAGAGAGTAGGGCATTTAAATCGTCACGACTAATGGAAGCATTATCTTTCCCTAAAGCATTGAGCAGGGCTTCTTCGTCGACTTTATCGAGCGTTTTCTTATCCGATGTATTGGCTACTTGTGATATGCGTTTGCTCAACAGATCAACAAAATCTTTTGGCAGCTCCCCCTGTGACAGCAGAGAAGCAGAAGAACTGCTTGTATCGCTGGCAGTGGTCGCTATAGGTAATGCGGACAGACTCATGATTCTGTTTTCCTCTGTGAGGCCCGTTGGGCAAATTCATCCATTTGTTTTTGTTCTATTTTATTTTCTTTGGCAAGTTGCCTTGTCGCTTCACGATCTTGCAGTTTCTCAAAAGCATTCAATCTCTGCTGTTTCTCTTGCCAGGTCTTCATTGCTAAATCTAAGCGTGATGTCCATTGCGAGAGTTGTTGTCGGTGTTGCTCTATCGCACTGTCCAACGTTTGGATGAACTGCTGATAATTTTGCCAACTATTATTCGCCATACCCGCAGACATCGTCGAATTCAATTTTTGACGGTAGTCATCCTGATAGTTTAACAGCATATTGAGCTGCTGCTCCGCCTGTTGATGTGCCTGACGCACCTGCCCCAACTGGCCCGCTGCTTTCTCAACGTCTTTCTGCGCCAGTTCGCGTAGTGTAACCAGCGGTGACTGGGTTTTCATCTGCTCTCCTACTCGTTACGAGGGAAAATAGTGTGCAACGCCTGGCAGGATTCTTCATAGTTGCTTTGTTCAAACATACCCTGCTGCAAGAAGGCTTCCAGATGTGGATAAAGCCGAATTGCTTTGTCGAGCATAGGGTCACTGCCTGCGGCGTAGGCTCCAACACTGACTAAATCACGGTTACGTTGGTAGCTGGATAATAACTGCTTAAACTGCCTTACAGAAGCATAATGGCCTTCGTCGATCAGCGCGGTCATTACACGGCTAATCGAAGCTTCAATATCAATTGCCGGATAATGGCCAGACTCAGCCAATTGACGGGACAACACAATGTGTCCGTCCAGAATAGCACGAGCGGAGTCAGCGATGGGATCCTGCTGATCGTCGCCTTCTGTCAGAACAGTATAAAAGGCGGTGACTGAACCACCTCCATGAATACCATTACCTGCGCGTTCTACCAGCGCGGGTAATTTGGCGAAGACAGAAGGAGGATAACCCTTGGTTGCCGGCGGTTCGCCAATGGCTAAAGCAATTTCACGCTGTGCCATGGCATAACGCGTAAGGGAATCCATGATGAGCAGTACGTGAAACCCGCGATCGCGAAAATCTTCAGCAATGCGCGTCGCATAGGCGGCACCTTGCATCCTTAATAATGGAGAAACATCTGCCGGTGCGGCAATAACGACCGAGCGCGCTCGTCCTTCCGTGCCTAGGATATTCTCAATAAAATCTTTTACTTCTCGGCCACGTTCACCGATAAGGCCGACCACGATGACGTCAGCTTGAGTATAGCGTGCCATCATCCCCAGCAGCACACTTTTACCTACGCCGGAACCAGCAAACAGTCCCATTCGCTGCCCACGACCTACGGTAAGCAGGGCATTAATAGCTCTAACACCTACGTCCAGAACACTCTCGATCGGTGTTCTCTGTAATGGATTGAACGGCGGCGTAATCAGTGGTGCGCGATAGCCTGTATCTGGCGCCGGTAAACCATCAAGCGGTTTTGCACTGCCATCCAGCACTCGTCCCAGTAATTCAGGACCTAACGGTAATTGTTTTCCCTGACTGCTGCTGTCCTGACCAACGCGCGCGTAAACGCGCGCTCCCGGGGTAATACCTTCAACTTCCTCCAACGGCATGAGGAAAAGTTTTTGCCCATTGAAACCGACAACTTCGCTTTCGATTTCTTCAACCTGAGAACCATTCTGCCGTTCGATGAGGCAGGTGGCACCCAGTGGCATATGTAAGCCTGTCGCTTCCAAAACCAAGCCTACAGCCCGGGTTAAGCGGCCGTAACGACGCACCGACGGTGTGTCCTCAATACGCTTCTCAAATGAATCGAGAGAAGAAAGCCAGCGTCCGAGGCGTGAAGTCATCATAAATCTCCCGGTGCGGCTAAACGACAAAGCTCATGCCAGCGGGTTGCCAGACTGGCATCCAGATCGCCTTCTTCTGCACTGACTTTACAGCCGCCAGGGTGCAGTTGACTGTCAGCCAGCAATCTCCAGCCATGAAGGCTGAGTGTCGGGCCTAAATATTGTTCAACACGTTCCAAATCTGAAGGATGAACACGCAACTGCGTTTTACCAGAAAACATGGGTTCTTGCTGGATCAACTGCTGTATCTCAGCGAGCAGCGCGTTGCCGTCGCATACAGGAGGTTGCCCCAGAATTTGCTTAGCGGCGGTTAATGCCAACTGCATCAGACGAGCGGGGATCACACTGTCGAGTGTATCCAACGACTGTTGAAATTCAGTCACCATCTGTTGCATCTGTTCGATGATCGGCTGCTGCTGCTGTAAGGCATTTTGCAAGCCTTGCTGTTGCCCTTTGGCTAAACCTTCCTGATAGCCCGCGTCATAACCTTGTTGATGCCCTTGCGCAAAGCCTGTTTCTCGTGCTTGCTGCATCGTGCTTTCACGCAAAGATGCCAGTTCGTCCTCCGCGGCTGAAAGGGCGTTTTCTTCAGTGAAACGCTCCATGTCAGGCACTTCAGGCTCATCATTTACCTGATAGGTTGGCAGGACAGGCTTCGAAACGGGTTCGGCCAAGTCGTTAAGCTTCCAAGGCTGCCAGGCCAGGTTCTTGGGGGCACTAGACATAAGCATCCTCACCGCCACCGATAATCATCTCGCCGCTGTCTGCCAGTCGACGAACGATAAGCAGGATGGCTTTCTGCTCGTTTTCGACCTGCGACATACGTACCGGGCCGCGAGTCGCGAGGTCGTCGCGAAGAATTTCTGCCGCACGTTGGGACATATTGCGCAGGAATTTCTCGCGTAGCGGTTCTTCGGCACCTTTCAATGCCAACAGCAAGGACTCGGACTCGACTTCTTGCAGAAGTCGCTGGATGCTGCGGTCGTCCACGTCGACCAGATTTTCGAACAGGAACATTTCGTCGATGATTTTCTGCGCCAGTTCACCATCGAATTCACGCACAGCATCGATAACTGCTTCTTCCTGCTGCGTTTTCATCAGGTTGATAATCTCGGCCGCAGTACGAACACCACCCATCTTGCTGCGTTTGATGTTTTGACCGTCCAGTAATCCATTCAGAACGTCTGTCAGTTCTGCCAGCGCCGAAGGCTGAACGCCACCGAAGGTCGCAATACGCAGCATGACATCATGACGAAGACGTTCGTCAAACAACGCCAAAATATCAGCAGCCTGAGCACGCTTCAGATGCACCAAAATGGTAGCAATGATCTGTGGATGCTCGTCGCGAATAAGATCTGCGGCAATTTGCGGCTCCATAAAGTTGAGTGTTTCCATACCGCTGGAGGTTTCGCGACTTTCCAGAATATCTTCCAGCAGGCTGGATGCGCGTTCTTCACCCAGTGCTTTGACAAGTACTGAGCGCAGGTAGTCGCTGGCATTTACGCTGAGCGCGGCATATTGCTCTGAGTCCGCCTCAAATTCTCTTAGGATTTCGAGCAACTGCTGTTGTGAGACCTGCTTCAGGTTCGCCATTGCCGAACTGAGATGCTGTACTTCTTTGGTTGAAAGATGCGTAAAGACTTCCGCGGCGCGGTCTTCACCAATGGTCATCAATAAGATGGCGCTTTTTTCTGTTCCTGTCAGGTTCATAGTTCAGTACTCATCCATTGACGAATTACCAGAGCGACAACGCGTGGATCGTTCTCTGCCATTTCACGTATGCGGTTACTTTGCATTTCTGCATTGACACGTTGCTGCGATTTCCGTTGCTGTTCAACTTCCGAGCTGCTCAAGTTGACCATAACATCGTCATCTGCACCTTTAGACAAGGCAGCCGCTGCCAGCGCCGCTTCTTGCTGCTGGGCTTTTCTCTGCAATTGCGGACGAACCAGCTTACGCCACAGAATCCAGGCAACGATCAGAACCAGTAGCCAACGGCCAGCTTCCATCAGGAGATCGAAGAATGCCTGTTTTTGCCAGAAGGGGAGTTCGCCAGCGCTGTCGGTGCTGTCCATAAATGGCGTATTCACGACATTCAATGTATCGCCGCGTTCAGCAGAAAAACCCATTGCTTCGCGTGCTACCGTCTCAATCTGTTTGATTTGTTCTTCTGTCAGGGCAACCGGTTTGCCATCCTCGCCAGAGGGCTGATAATTGACGATTACCGCTGCGGACAAACGCTTCACACCACCGGTGCTGTGCTTGGTATGTAAAATCGTCTTGTCGACTTCATAGTTGGTTGTGGCGTCATTGCGAATATTTGATGTTTGAACAACCGCATTGGTATTAGCGGCATTGGCTTGCGCACCTGCCGCATTGTTTTGATTCTGCTGGCCAGCCTGATTATTCGCATTGGCATTGTTTGGCTGCGTTGCGATAGGTGCCGTTGGGGCTGGAGCAGGCTGATTTGACAATGCACCAGGAACCCCACCTACGTTGGGGCCTCCTCTTTGTTCACTCTGGCTGGTTTGCTGAGAGCGAACGGCGGCTTTATCCGGCGGTTGGTTCGGTTGGTACTGTTCGTCAGTTTGTTCGCGAGCAGAGAAATCGATTTGTGCAGTGACTTGCGCATGTACGTTCCCCATACCAACCATAGGTGCAATGATGGATTCTATACGGCGCTGGTACATTGCCTCGACTTCGTTACTATACTTCAGTTGCGCGGCATTCAGATCGCGACCGCTGCCGCCCGCCTGAGTTAACAGACGACCTGTTTGATCGACGACAGTCACATTATCCGGTGGCAGGCCTGCAACGCTGCTGGAAACCACGTAAACGATAGAATTGATCTGCCCTTCATCTAACGCACGACCCGGTTGCAATGTCAGGGTGACAGAGGAAGAAGGGGATTTTTGTTCACGAACGAACAACGAAGGTTTCGGTATAGCAAGGTGAACTCGCGCGTTTTGAACGGGGCCGAGTGTTTCTATCGTTCTGGACAGTTCGCCTTCCAGCGCACGCTGGTAATTAATCTGTTCGCTAAATTGGCTGATGCCAAACTTTTCCTGATCGAGCAATTCAAAGCCAACTGCGCCGCCTTTTGGCAGCCCTAATTGGGCAAGTCTCAGTCGGGTTTCATAGACGTTTTCGGCGGGAATCATGATCGCGCCGCCGTTCTCGGCAAAACGGTAAGGGATATTCAGCTTTGTTAGTTCGCTGACAATTGCACCACCGTCTCGGTCATTTATATTGCTATAAAGAACACGATAATCTGGACCTTTAGCCCATAAAGTCAACGCAACGACAATGGCAATTGTCGCGGCTGCTGCCAGCAAGAGCGGAATCTTCGGATTGGCGCGTAACCGGTTGAGTATTTCGCCAAAGCTATTTTTACCGGTAGCAGCGCCGGTTAATGAGGCGTTCATACTCTATCTCTGCTTGGTTGTTGAACGATATACTTAACGTTGTGACGTGACAAAACAGAACTCCCTGATTGCGCAATCAATAAAAACATTTCGCCTACATTTATCGGCAGCCATTATTTTCCGTAAAAGAAAAATCGATGGGTCGATAAGGTGGCATTTTTCACGCTAATTACCCCATTTAGCCTAAGAGGGGTGTGGTAGGGTATCGCTGTCATAAATGTATATGAAAAAGCCTAATCAGCATGGCTTAGTGAGGTATTATGTCGGTTCAAGGTATTGATGGCGTTCTACAGCAAATGCAAGTCAAAGCTCTGCAAGCATCTGGTACGCCAATAGCCAGACCATCAATAGAACCTGGTTTTGCCAGTGAATTGAAAACTGCGATCGATAAGATCAGCGACACACAACAGACCGCTCGCACGCAGGCTGAGAAATTTACCCTTGGCGTGCCGGGCGTTGCATTGAATGATGTGATGGTGGATTTGCAGAAATCATCTATTTCAATGCAGATGGGCATTCAGGTACGTAATAAACTGGTATCTGCATATCAGGAAGTGATGAATATGTCTGTGTGATGCCGTTTTATGGCATTGCTATATCACTATTGATGTTTTATGGGTGATCCCACTGCTAATACTCAGGCAATGGGAACGCGCGTAGTTTTATCTATCCCTATATCCAGCCTGTTTGTCTGCTTACCGTCAAACTATTTGCTTTTCAAAGCATGGCGAATGTCTATATTCCTATGCTGCTAGCCTGAACATGTGGATCAAAAGCACGATGATTCGTTGATAAAAAAGTGCGCCCGTATCTGGCGGAGATAAGGGCGCATTGAGCTTTATAAAAAGTAGAGTAAATTTATGAGGTTGGCTCGCCTGGGGCAGGTTCGCCAGGTAGTATCCGCTGTCCTGCAAATTCACTATATGTCGAACTAATTGACTTTTGCTTCAGTGATTGTCCCATTAATGAACTTAACTCATCCATCCGCTTCTGCAAAAGTTGTTTTACTTTCGCTTCATTATCCATCACTTCCTGCAAAATTTGTCGTAGATGAAGACGCATCATACTGTCGATTTCATCAGGCATTGGCGTATTAACTAAGCCTTCAACGGACTGAACATAAACAATCTCTTGCTCAACCAACGTATCCCATTGGCCGTTGACGGCTAAATGAAGAATTTTTTGACTCAGAGACAAAAGTTGTTGGTAATCTTTTAGAAGCCGATGGGGGGAGGCCATTAACGTACTTCCTGCTCTGGTTTGTAATTAGGGCCGATTTGCCGCCAGGCATCGGCGATATTTTCCAATAATATTTCAACTTCTTCTATCGCTTTGGGATCGTTATGTAAATTGGCGATCAACAAGCGCTGAGACATGTAGTCGTACAGAGCAGACAGGTTTTCAACAAGCTCTCCGCCTGTTTCCATGTCCAACCCAGCTTTTAGTCCGTTATTAATAATGTTGATTGCTTTAGATAACGCTATGCCTTTGCCTGGTATGTCGCCTTGCTCCATGAGGATGCGTGCACGCACCATTGCACTGCGTGCACCATCAAACAGCATGACGATAAGCTGGTGTGGACTTGCGCTCATCACACTGCTTTCAAGGCCTACCTGAGCGTAGGCTTGGCTGCCTTTCATGTTGTACATCACATTACCTGCTTTTATTTATGGCTTAGAGGCTAGAGAACATGCTTGACAGGTTAGTAGCGGTGGTATTCATATCAGACATCGCTTTATCCAGCTCCGTAAATTGTTTCTGATAGCGAGCGATCGTTTCTTCAATGCTGTCACTAGTGCGCGTATATTGACTCTCCAGTGATTTTAACGTCTTGTTAATACTGTCTTCTTTCGTCTTTATTGCACCGTCTGTTGTGTTAAGAACATCTTTCAGGTAAGTGCGAGTCTGTGTGGCAAAACCGGTTTTATCATCATCGCCAACAAAAAAGGTTTGTACTTTTCCCGGCTCTTCTTTAAGCACCTTTTCGAGCTTGGTATTGTCTATTTCAAGCTTGCCAGTCTTAAAATTCTGAGTGATGCCTAAGTCGGCAAGGATGCTGAACTCACCGCTCTCCGCCTGCACACTGGTTAACTGCGCTTTTAGTTGATTCTGTATATTACGAACCGTCGAATCACCTAACAGTGCTCCATTGGTGCTGGATTGATCTTCTCCTGCTTCAACCGCGGTATATTTGGTTTGCGCAATAATGGTATCTTGCAATGCGTTGTAGGCGTCAACCCAGGCTGTGATAGTGTCTTTCATGCCGGTGATATCTTGGTCGATTGTCAGCGTTTCAGGCTTGTCGGTTTCCGTTTTCGCCTGTAACGTGAGTGTCACACCTTCGAATGCATCATCAATAGTGTTACTCTGTCGTTCGATCTCAATGCCGTTCGCTACGATAATCGCATTTTGCGCAGCGACTTTTTCTGTCGTTGTGCCCAGAATGTTACTGCTGTCTGTTAATGTAATTTCACCTTTAGTACCGCTGTCTCTGGCCGTAAGCATCAGATAAAATTCGTTGTCTTTCGCCTTAACTACGCTTGCGGTAACACCACCATTTTCTTTATTAATTGCATCACGGACGTCATTCAGGGTGGTTTCGCCGCCTTTTACGTCAACCGTGAGTGTTTTGCCGTTTGCCTGAGTGATAGTGAGCGTGGTATCTGTTGTACTTAACGCTTCTGTTGCACTGGTTTTTGCTTCGGAGGTAATAGAATGCGCCTGCGCTAATTGTTGTACTTCAATGCTATAGCTTCCTGCAACGGCTTTACTATTGGTTGTGGCGGTAAAAGCTTTATTGGTGCTGGATATTTTTGTATTCGTGATGCCGTCAATGCTACCTGTTACAATGCCAAAAGATTCTGACTTCGCCAACGCATTGTTAGCGGTATTGAGTTTGTCGAGAGCGCTTTTCAATGCGCTGACGCCGCTAAGCTGCGCTTTATAGCTGCTTTGTTGCGTTGTAATTGGTGTTAAACGCTGATTTTCTGCGGTTCTTAACTGCGTTAACAATGAATTCAAATCCAGGCCGGAGCCTACACCGAGAGAAGAAATGCTTGCCATGTTTGAATCCTTTTATTCAGAGTTCAGTGGTCTACACGACAGTTATCGGCAGAATAGAAAATAAGTTTAGCATTTAAAGAGCAGAACATCTTTAACTAGTGAACGCCCAACTGTACCAGTGCTGGCGCGAGTGTCTTTCTCGAAGTAAAAAATACATTTGGGGTAAAAAAAAATTAAAGATCCTGGAAAGCGTTCCGATAAATGTTAGCGACGGGGATGAACCCGTGGGTCTAACCCGAAACTGACACTTACCTGATTAAGGAATCGCTATTATGGCAGTAATCAACACTAACACGATGTCTCTGGTTACCCAGAACAACCTGAACAAATCTCAGTCTTCTTTGGGCACCGCTATCGAGCGTTTGTCTTCTGGTCTGCGTATCAACAGCGCTAAAGATGATGCTGCCGGTCAGGCGATTGCTAACCGTATGACTGCACAGGTAAAAGGTCTGACTCAGGCTGCGCGTAATGCTAACGACGGTATCTCCCTGACGCAAACTGCTGAAGGCAACCTGAACGAAATCAATAACAACCTGCAACGTATCCGTGAACTGGCGGTGCAGGCGGCGAATGATACCAACACCTCTACTGACCGCGGTTCAATCGCCACGGAAATGCAGCAGCGTCTGGACGAAATCAACCGTGTGGCAACCTCTGCTTCTTTCAACGGTACTAAATTGCTGGACGGTTCTGCAAGTGGCGGTATCAACATTCAGGTCGGTGCCAACACCGGTGATACCGAAGTGATTACCATTGATTCCGGTGCGTTGGTTGATGCAACCACTGGCGCAGGTCTGGCAAGCGGTGTGGCAACGGCTGTTACTGCTTTGAGCAGTGGAACCGCAGATGGAATCGGTGGTAGCGGTGGTTTGGCTCAGACTATTGTTGATGCTGTGGATACTGCGCTGAAATCTGTCGATACTGCACGTAGTAACCTGGGTGCGATTCAAAACCGCTTTGAATCTACCATCACCAACCTGAATAACACTGTCAACAACCTGTCTTCTGCACGTAGCCGTATTGAAGATGCAGATTATGCGACGGAAGTATCGAATATGAGCCGAGCGCAAATTTTGCAACAGGCTGGTACGTCAGTGCTGTCTCAGGCCAACCAGGTTCCGCAGACTGTGCTGTCTCTGCTGCGTTAATGCCAAATTTTCTGGCTTTCTTTCCCAAAACCCGGCTCTGCCGGGTTTTTTTTATCCTACAAGTTAGTCCATAGTTTGTCGTTTTATTGGACGGTTAAGACGGTGTTTTTTTAGTAAAGTAATCCTATTTCGTTGTGCGCTCCTTCCTTAGTTAAGGTTTCTGAATTATGCCATGCGTTTTTATCAGTACTCATCAACTCGCCGATTATCAGGATGAGGCTTTTGCCACTGCGGATTTGATTGGGGGGTTCCTCGATCTCGGTTGGCGCGTTGAGGTGTTTTGTCATCGCTATGATGGCGTAATGAAAACATGGATAGAACGACAGTATGGCGATAGTGATTTACTAATTACTGACGATCCCGACTACGTGTTTGCCAGTGAATACGATCTGCTCTGGTTACAGTACTCTGTGATCACTAATAGCCTGCTTGCTCGTATGCTGAACGGCGGAATGACGACACGCCTTATGTTCGACCATATGGCGCTGCAAAATAGAGAAAGTTCTCCCGCTGATGTGCGTTTAGAAAACCGATTGGCTGACACTGTTTTAATTAGTGTCCCACGCTTGAAACAATATCTGCTTGAAGCAGGTATTGAATCGCAAAAAATAGGTGTTTTCCCTCAGCCGTTATCTGATAGCTTCTATGGTTCCACTGAGCGGTCATTGCCTTCGCTAAAAAAACTGCTGATTGTGACCGATAACTCAACGTCAGGGTTACAGGCTTTACCCGCCAGACTAGCTGAATTGTCCATTTCCTGCGATCTTGTCAGCAAAAGGGAGTGGCTACAGCAGCCAACAGCCTGGACTGATTATGATGTGGCCATCGCCTCAGGACGTATTGCTCAATATATACTGTGCGCAGGTATGCCTGTTTATTTGCATGTCGATGGCAAATTTCAAGGGTATGTGAATTCTGACATCACTGAGAATAACGTATTTCGTGAAGAAACAACGGCGAAAATATTATCGATCGATGAATTGGTCGCGGAAATTACGAATGATTATTCTGTAGCCTCTCGCTATGTGAAGTATCGCGCTTCTTTCTATCAACAACACTGGCGCTGTTCAACCGCGTTAAATACGTTATTGGAAACGTTGCCTGAACCGTTGCTGAAGACAATTAACGATCAAGAATTACAGCGTTGGGCATTACACAACCAGACGCTATTGGATAAGACTAAGCCGCCATATTCGGTTGCCGAGTGGTTGGATGAGCGTAGCCTTACACCTGCGCGTAGTACACTATTACAGGCTTACATTCATAACACACCAGAGCTAGGTAATATTGCTATTGCAGTGCTGGATATTGAGGATAATACCGACAGCCACGCTGTTGCTGCATCGCTTACCAGCATTCGTGAACAAATTTTTATGCCCTGTGAGTGTTATGTTATCTCCCGTCGTGCACAAGATTGTGACGATGATGATGTGGTATGGCTGACAGAGAATAGCTTCAGGTTTGAAGCGTTCAATCAGGTTGTCAGGCAATCAATGGCCTCTTTTTTACTTGTCTTGATGGCAGGTGATAGATTATTACCACAGACGCTATTATTGCTTGCTGAATATCGTTTGCGCTTTCCTGCTGCACGTGCTTTTTATTTTGATGAGACTGAACCCACCGCCGGTGAAGCGAAAAATCCTATACTAAAACCAGCATGTAATATTGATATGCTGCGCAGCTATCCTTATATAGGACGTAATTTAGCTTTTGATGTAGCGGCGTTATATCAATTAGGTGAAATAGCTGCTGATTATCGACATTTTGGTCTGCTTGATTGTATTTACCGATTTATTGAGCAAGAAGGTCCCCAATCCGTCGCACACATTCCCGAGGTGCTGGTGTATACACAGCAGGCACTGTCCGATTGGTCGGCCAGTGAGTCGACTAGCTGCTATTATCCTCAGGTACTGGCTCTCCATCTGGCTCGATGTCATGTGAACGCAGAGGTTAATACTGGGGACAAAGCCGGCTTGTGGCGCGTGGATTATCGGCATGATACCCAACCGCTCGTTTCCATCATTATTCCTACCAGAGATCATCTGGTTTTAATTAGCCGCTGTATTGAAACGTTGATGGAAAATACGCGCTATCCTCGCTACGAATTATTGATTGTCGATCATCAGTCCACTGAGCCAGGGGCAAGACAATATTTATCGCAGCTCTCAAAGATGGGACTTTCTCAGATTAGGGTGTTGACGTGGGAAGGGGCGTTTAATTTCTCTGCGATCAATAACTTTGCTGCTGAAAGAGCGCGTGGCGATGTCCTGCTGTTTTTAAATAATGATACCGAAATTATGGATGGCGAATGGCTCGACGCGATGTTACAGCATGTGCTGCGACCTGAGGTGGGGATAGTTGGTGCGAAACTTGAGTATCAGGATGGGAGAATTCAGCACGGCGGAATGGTGCTAGGCCTGAATGATAGTGCGGGTATTGTATTTCAGGGATATGCCGCAGATGTTTCCGGTTATATGAATCGGCTATTAGTAACACACAATGTCAGTGCGGTGAGCGCCTCCTGTATGATGATGCGTCGTGAAGTGTTCATGTCGCTGGGGGGGTTTGACGCCGAAAATTTTCCTACCTATTTTGGTGACGTCGATTTGGGCCTGAAGGCGGGCCAGCAAGGTTATCTTGTCGTATGGACACCTGAAGCGCGCGTTGTGCACTTAGGTGGCGCATCCCGCCTGCTGCAACAGCATTTCCATTTTTCACCGTTACCGCAGATCAGGGACGCCGAAGCGCTTTATGAGCATTGGCTGCCGCAGTTAGCGGATGACCCCAGTTATCATCCCTCTTATGGAAAGCATGCGCCTGGTTTTTCTCTGACGCCGAAAATGGCGCGTTGTCAGCTACCCTTGCCCGGGCGGCCATTGCCGGTCGTATTAGCGAATCATGTTGATTGGCACGGCTGCGGCCACTATCGGGTGATGTTCCCATTTCAGGCGTTATCGCGTGAAATGCATATTGAAGGGGGCATAACGCATGGCATGGCCGATCTGGTTGATGTGATTCATCAGGCGCCGGATGTGATTATTGCGCAGTTGTCCTATGGACCTCAGATGGCTGAGGTTACCCAGCGTTATCATCGCTATACTGATGCGAAGGTAGTCGCCGAATTTGATGATTATGTACTAAATATTCCTATTAACAGTGGGAATCGTAAAAACTTCTCGCAGGAACGTATAAAAAATTTCCGTCGGGCGATAGAGTCTGTTGACTGGTTGGTGGTTTCTACCCCGGCCCTTGCCGAGGCCTATTCCCGTTATCATCATGATATTCGTGTCGCCTATAACCGGTTGCCTACTGATTGGTGGGGTAATTTGAGCAGTTTACGTCGGCAAGGGAAAAAGCCACGTGTAGGTTGGGCTGGTGGTAGCAGCCACAAAGGTGATCTGGCTATCCTGCGTTCTGTTGTTAAGGCACTGGAACATGAAGTTGAATGGGTCTTTATGGGCATGAAGCCGGAAGGGGTAAAATGTGAGTTTCATGCAGGCGTCCCTATTGAATATTACCCGCAAAAAACGGCCAGCCTAAACCTTGATTTGGCGTTGGTGCCGTTGGAGTATAATCAGTTTAATGAATGCAAGAGTAACTTGCGTTTATTGGAATTAGGGGCGTGTGGTATTCCGGTTATTTGTACCGATATTGAACCTTATCGCTGTGGGTTACCTGTTACGCGAGTTGGCAACCGCTTTAAAGATTGGATGGATGCGATCTGTGTGCATTTGGCGGATAGGGACGCGACGGAAAAAATGGGCGACCAGTTACGCGATGCTGTATATCAGCATTGGATGTTGGAAGGTGATGGATTAGACGACTGGCGAAAAGCTTGGTTGCCGGAATAAATATATACTTTTGAGGTAAATTATGATTGGGAATAAAAAGGTTGGAGTAGGGATAGCAACTTACAATCGACCAGAGGGATTACTAAAATTATATAACAGTTTACCTTTCGATATTATTGATGAAATCATCATTGTTAATGATGGTGAGTATCAGTCTGCATTCGACGATATCCCTCATCTGGTCGTTAATAACGAGGTTAATCTGGGAGTTGGCAAGTCGAAAAATATTGCATTGAAGTATCTTTTATCGAAAAAATGTGAACACTTTTTTCTTCTGGAAGATGATATCTATATAAAGAACCCATCTGTTTTTGAGCGTTACATCTATGTTTCAAAAATCACGGGCATTCAACATCTTAATTCAGCCAGCATGGGAATGGCAATAAAGATGAAGATAAAAAACCCAGGGTTAATTTGACGGCGACGTATAAAGAATTTGAACTTCCGCTATATGGTTTTTGTGTCGGTGCTTTCTCTTATTATACCAAGCGTTGCTTGGATAAAATTGGTTTAATGGATGAAGGATATTATAACGCAATGGAGCATGTTGACCACACTGTTTCTGCTTTTAAAGCCGGAATGCATCCACCATTTGGCTATTTCCCCGACATTCCTAACTCTTGGGAGTATATAGGAGAAGAGCAGTGGAGTGAGGCTCAGTCAACGATATGTTGCAATGATTCTTATAATGAAATAAGGAATATTGCTTTTGAGTATTTTAAGGAGAAGCATGGCTGTTTCCCGATTGATTTTATGGAAAAAGAACCAAATAAAGTCATAGATTTATTGAAGGTAATAAAAAATAAATATTCATTAAATTATTCCTTTTTTAAAAGATAAATATTTTTTGAGGTTTGTGAGAAAAGATTGATTTTTATTAGGACGGTTTTTTCTCATGGATGAGGTTTAACTATATGTTCTTTATAAGAAGAGTAATGTATATTTTCAGGCGTTTTTTGGTAGTGTTATGTATTCGAATATGATTAAACCAGTCAGTCTGCAACGAACGGGGATCGATTTTACTCAAGCCTCCTGAATAACATCTTCCTAAAGTGGTTTTTTGTTGCTCGCTGAAAATATCTTATATAAATATGCCTATCAACATATTTTTGATCTGTTGCCTTATTATCTTTCCCCTTAAATATGGCAGAGTATGTGGATAGCTATTCGTGACTCAGTATCTACAGTTATTTTCAATTAAAATTAATCTTTTATAAAATGTGACTTGGAATCGGATTCAACTGATCCGGGTTATTCCCTCAAGTGCCAACCTGTAATTCCCACATCGCTGATAATAGTCGAGTGCTTCTGCCGTCATGCCAAAGCATTCGAGTATAACGCCTATATTATAGTTCGCTTTATAAGTGCTCACACCTTTTTTACGGCCGGGTCCCATTTTTGTGCATAACTGGAATGTATTGATAGCATTCTGGAAATCAGCGTTATTCATGAGTATTAACGCTTTTAAAAAGACAAAGTCAGTAGAGGTAAAGTAATTTTCGTATTGTAAAATGTCCAATGCTTTTTCATATTGCGCAGTATTAATCAAACAATAACCATAGCATTCAATCAACACTTCGTTGTACTCCTCGTGCAAATCTTTTTGCAAGCGTAGGGATGTTTCAAAACTTCGCGCCGCGCGCTCGTAATCTTCTCCTAAATAGTGGCTTTTTCCTAATTGGTAGTGCAGATATGCATCATCATTGTTTTTGTCGATGGCATTCTGGAGTAATGCAATGTTGCGCGCGATCTTGTTTTTATTTTCTATGATTTCTTTTGTATAACCGCTGTGCGTGAATGATAGTGGGGTATCAAAACGTCCATCAGGAACTTTTCCCGTATTTTTCCTGCAAATCTGTTCATGGATAATACCGAAAAACGCATAATATTTTTTGTTGAATAATCGACTTATACGCTCTTGTACTAAATCTGTTTCTCCTGAATTGTCATCATTGATAATGCTGGCGATCTCTACGGTTCCGACCTGTGTTGGATTAGCGTTAATGAGTTCTGAAAGTAATGTGATATCAAAATTATTAATCACTTCATCGGCGTCAATAACGAGAATCCAGTCGTGTTTTGCGAATTGTAGAGAATAGTTTCTTGCGGCGGAAAAATCTGATATCCATTCAAAATCATAAACGTTGTCTGTAAAGTGACGGGCGATACTTTTTGTGTTATCGGTTGAGCCGGTATCGACAATAACGATATCTTCAAAATATTTCACAATCTCTTTCAATGTGTTGCCTAAGTGCAAGGCCTCGTCTTTCACGATCATGCAAACTGATATCATTGTACACCATATTTTAAAACTTAAGTATTAACAAGATAATATATCAAATCTCTGGGGTCATCAATCTGAAATCAACATGTTATTTATTATCATGAGTAATTTTACCGAAATGATCAACATTATTATGCATCATCTAAATATAGACATATGACGTACATTTCTCTCTGATGTTTCTTTTAGCCTTTAAAAAGATTACGGTTTAATATTAATGTCATGGCAATCATTGCTATAGAGGTGATGGTGAACGTTATAAAAATGATAATGTCAGTAAATTCAGTACAAAGCCTAATGAACGTATACATGTCTATGAAATAACAGGAGATCTGGGGGTTATCATTATTGAAATGGGGCATTGCAGCGTTGCTATCTGGAATATGTTGCCCATCCTAACATGATTACTGCCGCCGTTACCTCTTATTAGTATGTTGACTGATACTGTGGCGAGTGCTAATAAGGGTTTCCGGTGCGGGAATGTGATCACAGTAGACAAGGATTCTCCGCACCTAAAAACATCCTTCCTCCTATTAGGCGTCTACGCTAGAATCGATCCCTCCTAAAGAGATAGACATCACAAACTTGGCTTCACATTGCAGCCTATGTACCTGCCATTTGTGTTTCTCAGCACAGACTCTTTACCAAATTCTGCCATACATAGCAGGAATAACCCTTCTTTTTTGACGCTATTCAGACGATTGGCTACCCTACCTAAAAGCATAATAGTGTCGATAACATTATCATCGTAGGTATTTGTCACTGTGAGCGATTTGTATACCGCCGAAGGCACAATGGATAAAAATTCCCTTTGGAAGCGCTATGTTCCACTAGTGCGCCATGAAGCCTTGCGTTTACAGGTTCGTCTCCCCGCGAGTGTTGAGCTTGACGACCTGCTACAGGCTGGTGGTATTGGTTTGCTCAGCGCAGTCGAGCGCTATGATTCGTTGCAAGGTACGGCTTTTACTACTTATGCCGTTCAACGAATTCGCGGTTCTATGTTGGATGAATTACGCAGTCGTGATTGGGCACCACGCAGTGTACGGCGTAATGCGCGGGAAGTGGCACAAGCAATGCAACAGGCTGAACAACAGCTCGGTCGTACTCCAACGGAGCAAGAGGTTGCGCAGGCACTGAATATCACGCTTGAGGATTATCGTCAGATATTGCTGGATACGAACAACAGTCAGCTTTTTTCTTACGATGAATGGCGTGAAGAACATGGCGACAGCGCAGAGGCTCTACTGGAAGGCAATGAAGATGCTAACCCGTTGCATCAATTGATGGAAGGCAATTTACGTCATCGTGTAATGGACGCGATTGAAAGCCTGCCAGAGCGTGAGAAACTGGTATTGACGCTTTACTATCAGGAAGAGTTGAACCTGAAAGAGATCGGTGCCGTTCTTGAGGTCGGGGAGTCGAGAGTCAGTCAGTTGCATAGCCAGGCGATAAAGCGCCTGCGCGTGAAATTAATGAGCGATGTTTAATTGCGCTGCGTAGGAATACGTTATTAAATATATCTTCAGTCTCTGAAGCACAGGATCATGACAATGTTTGAATATTGAGGGGCGTTTTGCATCAGTATTTAAGTGATTAATTCTACCTGTTTTTAGCACTCCAGTTTTTCTGGCGTAATGAAGGTGCTACTGCTTCACATTGAAGTTATCTATTGTCATGGAATGGATTCATGCACTCATCAATTCGGAAGAAACAGCTGCTGAGTCGTTATCTGAAAGACTTTAAACACAGACAGACCAACTGTTCCCAGTGTGATAAAGAGCTCGACCGCGTTTCACTGGTATTTCGCAATCAGCTTATCAATAAAAAATCGATTGGCAGCATCGACAGGCTTATCGATGACGAAATATGGGCCAGTCTGCAACAGGAGTTAATCCCACTTTGCCGCTTTTGTAGCGAAATATTATGCAATACGACGGCTAGCTATTTCGATATTAAAGCTTTCACACAGTATCTGATCGAGCAGACTGAAGTCCGCCATAGCACGATGCGCGAGTACGTCATTCGCTTACGGCGGTTGGACGAACTGCTGGCTGCCAATAATTATCCCACAGAAACCTTTTCCCGTCACCGCGATGGGGTACAGCAGCGCGTGTGTGATTACCTTCCCGATATTGAGCAAAATATTTACCGTAGTGCCTTACGAAAATACGATCAATATCTGGACTGGCAACGACATTTCTGACGCACATAATGCGTCATTCTCAGGCTGGCATTGCCAAACCACGGGATACTGACTATACGTAAATGTTATGACAGTGTAAAAAACGCTTGCATTGCAGGGGCAAATTATTGCACTGTCATACTACTGAAATCATTCGGCACTAATTTTTAGGCAATAGTTAGCAGTAGTTCTACGATGCGATCAATCATTATTCAGTGGAATAGTTGTTGTCACCAGTGAGGAACGCGAATGGTAATGTCCTTTTCTGGACTTTGTAGTCGATCTCAAGATTCTACGCTGTTGACTCGCCGATGTGAGGGATATTCCACCCACTTATTTTCAACGCTGCACCATTCTCTTGTTACGCAAACTCTCCGTTTATTTTCTCTTTCTATCTATGAACGTGTTGTCCATTACTCACTCGGTTCGTGGATGAATCATGTGTATTTTCTGTCCGCTATTGGCTTAATAAGGAAGCCTAACCTCGTTAGTGAGTTAAACGTCACGCGCTGTAGACCAGTGCGGTAAGTGAAACAAACTGTAAGGTGCCACTATGGGAAGACAAAAAGCAGTGATCAAAGCTCGTCGTGAAGCAAAACGCGTTATTCGTCGTGAATCGCGTAGCCATCGTCAGCGTGAGGAAGAATCGGTCACTTCTCTGGTACAGATGGGCGGGATTGAAGCAATCGGAATGGCGCGTGAGAATCGCGATAACTCCGTTATTCAAGCCCGCACGGCTGCCCAGGAACATTACTTGTCTGCGATAGAAAACAAACAGTTGATTTTTGCCACAGGTGAAGCTGGCTGCGGTAAAACGTATCTGAGCGCTGCGAAAGCGGCGGAGGCACTAATCCATAAAGAGGTTGAGCGTATTATTGTTACGCGGCCAGTATTACAGGCCGACGAGGATCTTGGCTTTTTACCTGGAGATATTGCGGAGAAGTTTGCGCCTTATTTCCGCCCAGTTTACGACATACTTTCGCGTCGACTGGGGGCCTCTTTCATGCAGTATTGTTTGCGGCCGGAAATCGCCAAGGTTGAAATTGCGCCTTTTGCGTATATGCGTGGGCGAACTTTTGAAAATGCGGTTGTGATTCTGGATGAGGCGCAAAACGTGACGGTGAACCAAATGAAAATGTTCCTGACGCGTTTAGGCGAGAATGTCACGGTTATCGTCAATGGTGATGTGACGCAGTGCGACTTGCCTGTCGGGATGAAATCCGGCCTGCGCGACGCACTGGAACGCTTTGTTGAGGATGACATGATTGGCGTGGTCTCTTTTGGTAAAGAGGACTGTGTGCGATCGGCACTGTGCCAGCGTGCGCTCCATGCCTATGGCTAATGTCTGTGTGGTACGGCAATGAAAATTACTGTGCCATCACCATAAAAGAAAACGCCCCCGACGTGAGTCAGGGGCGTTTTCTTTTATATGGCGGTGAGGAAGGGATTCGAACCCTTGATACGTTTTCACGTATACACACTTTCCAGGCGTGCTCCTTCAGCCTCTCGGACACCTCACCGGGGGTTACCTACAAGGGGCAACGGGGCGCTACTATAGGGAGTCGCTTAGCTCCGGTCAAGCAGTATTTAGCGCGAACTGTGCGTCTGGCTAAGCATTGAACGGTAACGGATAGTCCGCGTAATAGTGTCGTTAACATATAGGTAAAATGGGTGGGGAATGGGCATAAAAAAACCACAGACCGTAATGGCCTGTGGTTTGGTTTGTCAGGAGAGAGGACGATTACGCCAGCAGCGTTTTGATGTAGCTGGTCAGTGCTTCGTCTTTGCTGTTAGCGAAGAAGTATTCCTGGAATTTAGGACCTGCAACGGCACCTTTAACCAGATCTTGATCGAGACCTTTCAGAATGGTGATCAGATCGTTGTAGGTGACTTCTTTGACGGCATCCAGAATTTTCTTGTTACGTTGTTGAGGAACAACGCGATCGCTCGGATAGCCTCTGCCGCCTTCTTCTTTGAACAGCTGGGTAAACAGGTTTTCCAGGTTCAGTTCAGCGCCCCAGCCAAAGCCTTTAGCGTAAGGAACAGATACAGCATTACCGTTGTTGATCTGAGAGAACAGGTAAGCATCAGATGGATCAACAACCAGACCGCAGATTACGCCAGGGAAGGAGTTACAAGCCAGCATCGCGCCCTGGCCTGTACCACAACCGGTCACAACGAAATCAGCCGCGCCGGAGTTCAGCAGGATTGCAGCCAGAATACCGTTCTGGATGTAGGTCAGCTGTGCAGCATCTTCAACGGCATATTGACCGTAGTTGTGTACCGTGTGGCCCAACGGTGCAACCGCTTTGGTCAGAGACTCGGCGATGATGGCGTTTTTGGCAGCCTGGCTGTTCTCGTTAATCAGTGCAATTTTCATGTTCGTTCCTTTTCTGTGACGGACAAATACATTTTTTAAAACTGTATTTCAATTTGATGTGTGCAGTATACCGTTTCAAAAATAAAGCGCAAATCGTGGAAGCAAAGAATGCGGCACAGCCCAT
The DNA here is from genome assembly GCF_046159765.1 of Pectobacterium artocarpous. Classification (NCBI taxonomy): domain Bacteria; kingdom Pseudomonadati; phylum Pseudomonadota; class Gammaproteobacteria; order Enterobacterales; family Pectobacteriaceae; genus Pectobacterium; species Pectobacterium artocarpous. Next base: position 28,574 of record NZ_JBJXVK010000021.1, on the reverse strand, counting down.
AGATTCAGGAAAAACACGGTGAACGAAAAAGCGATAATAAAAGCATAACATATTGAAAAATGGCGCTGTATTTCAGCGCCATAGGGGAGGATTAGGCATCCGGGAAGGTGAGTGTATTGCCCGGTGCTTCTCGATTAAGATGAAGGAAATTCAGGTGGCGCTCGTACTGATCCAAAATATCGTTAATCACCTGTTCTTTACTGTAGTCCATCAGGTCATTCCCCTGACTTCCTTCCAACAGGAAAGTCTCAAGGCGGTAATAATCTGATTTCCCCGAGCGGGCGCGGTAGGTAAACGCAGGGACGCTATAGCGCTGTGGCCAGATTTGGTAACAGAAATTCTGTTCATCACCCAAATTCACCAGCAGTTCGAGATGGTTTAGACGCTCATCTTCGACAGGTGGCAATTCGCTGACTTCAACGCTGGCACCGCGCAAGCGCAGTTCACGTGCGACATCCTCCATGGCGGCTTTACAGACGTTATCCAGCATTTTCTGTGTATGCGTTGTGCCAGGGAAATTCATGACGCGTGAGATACGTTGTTTCCAGTTCAAACGATCGTCGCCTGAAATTGGCATCGGCGCCGAGGTTTGTAAGGAACTGGCTTTACGGTAATCCTCAACACGTAGTGATTTATATAACCCCGCCATAATAAAGAACATCACAAAGCTAAACGGTAATCCCATGATAACGGTGGTGTTCTGTAATGCGGACACGCCGTTTGTCATCAACATACCTAGCGTCAGCAGGCCAATCGCGACTGACCAGAAAATTCGCAGCCAGTTTGGCGCATCATTGTTGATGTCGCCGAGGCGAGAAGTGAAGTTGCCCAGCACCAGCGAACCGGAATCGGCAGAGGTGACATAAAACAGCAAGCCAGTAATGGTCGCGACAGAGGCGCTCAGGCTAAAACCAGGATATTGTGCCAGCAGGCTGTAGAAGCCGCGCTCTGGGTGCTGCATGACTTCATTGGCAAAGTCCAGATTACCGTGGATGACCTGATAAAGCGCGCTGTTGCCGAAAATGGAGAGCCACAGCAGGGTAAAGACAAACGGAATGATCAGCGTGCCGACAACGAACTGCCGAATCGTTCTGCCGCGTGAGATACGTGCCAGAAATAGCCCGACAAACGGTGCCCATGCTACCCACCATGCCCAGAAGAACAGCGTCCAGCTATTCATCCACTCGGTTGGACGATCGAACGCAAAGCTGTTGAGCGTCATGCCCGTAAAGCGGTTGATGTAGTCTCCGACGTTCAGTACCAGTGCATTCAGCAGAAATTCGGTATCACCCCAGAAGAGCAGAAAGAGAATCAAACCCAGCGCGAGTAGGACGTTAAGCTCGGAGAGGAAACGAATGCCGCGATTGACTCCGGATGTTACGGAAACGGTCGCCATGATCACGGAAAGCAGGATGAGCGAGGCCTGAACGGTGAGATTCTCTGGGATCTGGAACAGAACTTTCAGCCCATAGTTCAACTGAACGACGCCGATACCCAGCGTGGTGGCGATACCGAAGATGGTTCCGAGCACGGCCGCGATATCAACGCTATGGCCAATCAGGCCATTAATGCGTTTACCAAAGATAGGGTAAAGGGCGGAACGAATCGTCAGCGGCAGATTATACCGGTAGCTGAAGTAACCCAGCGCGATGCCCATCAGCGCGTACATTGACCAACCGGTTAACCCGTAGTGGAACAGCGTCCAGACCATCGCCTGTCGTGCGGCTTCCATCGTTTGGCCTTGTCCTTCCGGCGGCATCATATATTGCGTAATGGGTTCCGCAACGGAAAAGAACATTAAATCGATACCGATCCCCGCCGCAAACAACATTGCTGCCCAACTCATCAGGCTAAATTCAGGTTTCGACTGCTCCGGTCCGAGCTTGATCGAACCAAAGCGAGATGAGGCGACGAAGATAACGAACACGATGTAGAGCGTGGCGGCTAACAGATAGTACCACCCAAAGGTGGCAGAAACCCAGTTAAGCGCGTGGGTAATCCAGGCGTTGGCTTCTTTGTTAAACAACATAGTCATCAGCGAGAAGGTCAGGATTAATCCCGCTGATGTGTAGAACACGACAGGATTCAGTCGATCCTGCTGGGAGGGGGTTTCTGATGCTGGCATGGTTATCCCTTGCGTTACGTGAACAGATACTCTGACTCCTCTCTCCACGAAGTGTGCTTAGCGCATACCAAGAATGGGGCGCAGGACATCCGCTGAGTACGCTTTCCGTTGAAGATGGTCATCAGAACAAAAAAGAAATTATTCTTTTTAAGTTGGAGCTATTGTCTGAACTCCAACTATTTTTCGTGATAATTGATACAGATTTTTAACCTTCCAGCAATAAAAGATATTCATTTTTTATTGAACGTTCAATCAAAAAAAAGTTTAATGGGACAAATCGGATCATGAATCATCGTCTTTTACCGTGATTCATCACGCAAAAATGAAGGGAAAAAAATGAAGGGGAAGTGCCGTGCCTAAAGTCGGAATGCAGCCTATCAGACGGCAGCAACTCATCGAAGCGACGCTGGCAGCGATTAACGATGTGGGAATGCACGATGCCTCGATCGTACAGATTGCCCGACGAGCAGGGGTGTCGAATGGGATCATCAGCCATTACTTCCGCGATAAAAATGGTTTACTGGAAGCAACAATGCGCTACCTGATTAGTCATCTGGGGCTGGCGGTCAAATCAAGGCTACTGAGTCTGACAGAAAACACGCCCCGCGCACGTTTACGTGCGATTGTTGAGGGAAATTTCGATGATAGCCAGACAAATAGCGCAGCGATGAAAACCTGGCTGGCGTTTTGGGCCAGTAGCCTACATTCCCCAATGCTCTATCGGCTACAGCAAGTTAACGATCGGCGGCTTTACTCCAACCTATGTGTCGAATTTAGCCGTTGTTTATCGAAGGATAACGCGCGTATTGCGGCAAAAGGGCTGGCTGGTCTGATCGATGGGCTGTGGCTGCGTGGTGCGCTAAGTCATGATGCCTTCAACCGTGAAGAAGCGCTGAGCATTACTTACGGCTATATCGAGCAGCAGCTCATTCGCACGTAATACTTCCTTATTATTTTGCCTTTTCTGCCCGGAGCGCGTATCCGGGTGGCCATCAGACAGGAGAATTTATGTCTCTCTACGGTTTACAACAGCTTTATATCAACGGCGCGTATGTCGATAGCACGGGTGACGATACGTTTGATGCCATAAACCCCGCGAACGGCGACATCATCGCCCAGCTCCAGTCGGCTACCGCCGCAGACGTTGACCGAGCGGTCAGCGCAGCAACCGCAGGGCAGAAGATATGGGCAGCGATGACAGCAATGGAGCGCTCGCGTATTTTACGCCGTGCCGTGGATATTCTGCGTGAACGCAATGATGAGCTCGCATTGCTTGAAACCCACGACACCGGCAAGCCGCTCTCAGAAACGCGCACTGTCGATATCGTGACCGGCGCGGATGTTCTGGAATACTACGCGGGATTGATTCCCATGTTAGAAGGGCAGCAACTTCCCCTGCGTGATACCTCGTTCGTCTACACCCGCCGTGAACCACTTGGGGTGGTTGCGGGTATCGGTGCCTGGAACTATCCCATTCAGATCGCATTGTGGAAATCGGCGCCTGCACTGGCGGCGGGTAACGCGATGATCTTCAAACCGAGTGAAGTGACATCGCTTACTGCCCTGAAGCTGGCGGAAATCTACACCGAAGCTGGGTTACCGGCTGGCGTGTTCAACGTGCTAACAGGGACGGGGAAAACCGTTGGTCAGGTACTGACCACGCATCCGGGGATTGCCAAAGTCTCTTTCACCGGTGGCATCGCCAGCGGGAAAACGGTAATGGCCAATGCCGCAGGCTCGACCCTGAAAGCGGTCACGATGGAGCTGGGTGGGAAATCGCCGCTGATCATTTTTGCTGATGCCGATCTGGATAAGGCCGCGGATATCGCCATGATGGCGAACTTTTTCAGTTCAGGGCAGGTGTGTACCAATGGCACGCGCGTCTTCGTTCCGCAGGCATTGCAGGTGCAGTTTGAGGAAAAAATTCTGGCGCGTGTTCAGCGCATCCGTATCGGTGACCCGACTGACGAACAGGTGAACTTTGGTCCACTGGTTAGCTTCCCGCACAGAGAATCCGTACTGCGTTACATCGAAAGTGGAAAACGCGAAGGCGCTCGCGTGCTGGTGGGCGGCGAACCGATGACTGACGAGAAATATGCACAAGGCGCATATGTGGCTCCTACGGTGTTCACGGATTGTCGGGACGATATGACGATTGTGCGGGAAGAAATCTTTGGCCCGGTCATGAGCATTCTGACGTATCAGAATGAGGATGAAGTCATCCGTCGTGCTAATGATAGCGAGTATGGGCTGGCGGCTGGCATCGTGACCAGCGATCTGAATCGGGCACATCGGGTTATTCATCAGCTTGAAGCCGGGATTTGCTGGATCAATACCTGGGGCGAATCTCCGGCAGAGATGCCTGTGGGCGGCTACAAACATTCGGGTGTCGGGCGTGAAAACGGCATAACAACATTGGAACACTATACGCAAATTAAGTCTGTACAGGTTGAACTGGGTGAATTCCGCTCGGTATTTTAAACGAAGGGGAGAAAGCCTAATGGAATATGATTACATCATTATCGGCGCGGGTTCCGCTGGCAATGTGCTGGCAACGCGTTTAACAGAAGAAAGCGACGTGAGCGTACTGCTGCTTGAAGCGGGTGGCCCGGACTATCGGCTGGATTTTCGCACGCAAATGCCCGCGGCATTAGCTTTCCCATTACAAGGGAAGCGTTATAACTGGGCTTATGAGACTGACCCTGAACCTCATATGAATAATCGCCGTATGGAATGCGGTCGTGGCAAAGGGTTGGGGGGCTCATCGCTGATTAACGGCATGTGCTACATCCGTGGCAATGCGATGGATTTTGATAACTGGGCGACAATGCCGGGTCTGGAGGACTGGAGTTACCTTGATTGCCTGCCGTATTTCCGCAAAGCAGAAACGCGGGATGTGGGCTCGAATGACTATCATGGTGCGACGGGCCCGGTTTCGGTGACCACACCGAAGATGGGCAACAATGAGCTGTTTCACGCGATGATTGAAGCGGGTGTACAGGCCGGTTATCCGCGTACGGACGATCTTAACGGCTATCAGCAGGAAGGCTTTGGGCCGATGGACAGAACCGTCACTCCGAAGGGGCGCCGCGCCAGTACCGCCCGAGGCTATCTGGATCAGGCGAAAGGCCGTCAAAATCTGACCGTCGTGACACATGCTTTAACCGACAGAATTCTCTTTGATGGGAAGCGTGCTGTTGGCGTGGTTTACCTTAAAGGCGACAGTACGGAGACTGCTACGGCACGCCATGAAGTGTTGCTATGTGCAGGCGCGATCGCCTCGCCACAGATCCTGCAGCGTTCCGGCGTGGGGCCAAAAGATCTGCTTCAGGGGCTCGATATTCCTGTTGTGCACGATTTGCCCGGCGTCGGTGAGAATTTACAGGATCACCTGGAAATGTATTTGCAATACGCCTGCAAAGAGCCGGTATCACTGTATCCCGCACTACAATGGTTTAACCAGCCGAAAATCGGGGCGGAATGGTTGTTCAATGGCACAGGCATTGGTGCAAGCAACCAGTTTGAGGCGGGTGGCTTTATTCGCAGCAGTGATGAGTTTGCCTGGCCGAATATTCAATACCATTTTCTCCCTGTTGCGATTAACTACAACGGCAGTAACGCGGTAAAAGAGCATGGGTTCCAGGCTCATGTCGGCTCCATGCGGTCGCTTAGCCGGGGACGTGTGCAGGTGCGTTCCAAAGACGCCCACGAGCACCCTAGCATCCTGTTCAACTATATGTCGACAGAACAGGATTGGCAGGAATTTCGCGATGCGATCCGCATTACGCGCGAAATCATGGCGCAGCCAGCGCTGGATAAATACCGTGGACGAGAAATCAGCCCTGGGCTGGAGGTGCAGACCGATGAGGAACTGGACGAATTTATCCGCACCCATGCCGAAACGGCATTTCATCCTTCCTGTTCTTGTAAGATGGGAGAGGACGAGATGGCGGTGGTCGATGGTCAAGGGCGCGTTCACGGTATGGAAGGATTGCGTGTGGTGGATGCCTCCATCATGCCGCAAATTATTACCGGTAATCTGAACGCGACAACCATTATGATTGCCGAGAAAATTGCCGATCGAATTCGTCGTCGTCAGCCGCTGCCGCGCAGTAAGGCGCGCTACTATGTGGCTGGAAATACCCCCGTGAGAAATGCACCGCTGAAACCCGCCACCTAACGTTCCCCGCATAGCCAATTGGCCACTCAGATGGATCGCATAGGATGTGCGGTCCATACTTTTCATTGTTATACACAATCTGACAAACAAACGCCTTCCGCACCATTACTATGGGTGACAACACCATTAGTGATGTCACTTTTCCTTGAGGAACAAAAATGAATAATTGGCTGCAACAGATTCAGGGCTTATTAAACTCCGGTAGCAAGCAGGGGGATCATCATCAAGGCGGCAAAAACGGCAATTTGGGTGACATGCTGAAGCCTGCTGCGCTGGGAGGCTTGGCAGGTGTCTTGTTGTCGAATAAGTCCACACGGAAGATCATGGGGTCATTGGGTAAAAATGCGTTAATCATTGGCGGCAGCGCAGCGGCGGGGGTGGTGCTGTGGAACCAGTACAAGAAACGCGTTCGTGACACGCATCAGGATGATCCACAGTTTGGCACCCAGTCTTCGAGCGAGAATATTCGTGCCCGTCGCCTGATTCAGGCTCTGGTTTTTGCCGCTAAAAGTGACGGCCATATTGATGCCACGGAGAAACAGCGTATTGAAGAGAACATTCAGCAACTGCAACTGGGTAGTGAAGCACATGGCTGGGTGCAGGAAGCGATAGAGCAACCGCTTGACCCGGCTCTGCTGGTGAAAGACGTGAAGAATGAAGAAGAGGCGCTTGAGGTCTACTTCCTGAGCTGTGCGGTCATTGACGTCGATCACTTCATGGAAAAAAGCTATCTGGATGCGCTAGCGACCGAACTGAAGATACCGCAAGATGTACGTCAGTCGATCACCCAGGAGCTGAAAAGCCCGTCATGATAGGGCAGGTGGTTTACGCTGGGTGAGATAACATCAGAGAGATAAGCAGATAACGCGGGCGAAAGGTGTTTCACCCGCAGTGCTATCTGATACTTAGAAAGCGCTGGTGTCTTTGAACAGCCCCACTTTCAGTTCGTCGGCGGTATAGATTTGCTGGCCGTCAACCAGTACTTCACCATCAGCAATACCCATCACCAAACGGCGATTGATTACGCGTTTGAAGTGAATGCGGTAAGTCACTTTCTTCGCTGTCGGCAGCACTTGTCCGGTGAATTTGACTTCACCCACGCCGAGAGCGCGGCCTTTACCTTCGCCACCTAACCAGCCCAGATAGAAGCCAACGAGCTGCCACATGGCATCCAGACCGAGGCAACCTGGCATCACCGGATCGCCGATGAAATGGCAACCGAAGAACCATAGGTCAGGCGTGATATCCAATTCGGCTTCCACATAGCCTTTACCATACTTACCGCCGTCTTCTGTCATCTTAACGACACGGTCCATCATGAGCATGTTAGGGGCGGGTAACTGAGGGCCTTGCGGCCCAAACAGCTCACCACGACTGGAGGCAAGGAGGTCTTCTTTTGTATAGGATTCGCGTTTATCTACCATGGTCTCTGTAAGCCTTATTTTAATGAAGCACGCAGGTTAGCGTACACCTGTACGCTGGGCAAGTCTGTTGCGTCTGGTTGAACCAGTTGGTTTAACGGAAAAACCAAGGGAAACGTCTACGTTCCGGCGGTGCGAGTTGGCCAATTCGTTCACGAATCGCGGCCAGCAGGTTTGGCTGCTGCTCATCGTCATAGGCGAAGTTGGTCAATAATGACAACGCTTCTGGCGCAGTCTCTACCGGGAAAAGATGGAATTTCCCTTCGCGTACAGCTTCAACGACATCTTCCTGTAAACAGAGATGGCGCAGGTTAGCCGCAGGTAGAATCACGCCCTGCGTTCCCGTCAATCCACGACGCTGGCAGACCTCAAAGAAACCTTCTATTTTCTCATTCACACCGCCAATTGGCTGCACGCGACCAAACTGATCGACGGAACCTGTCACCGCGAACTGCTGATTGATTGGTCGCAAGGAGAGGGCGCTGACAAGGGCACACAACTCTGCCAGAGAGGCGCTGTCACCATCAACCTCACTATACGATTGCTCGAAGACCATAGACGCAGAGAAGGGAAGCTGTTGATCGAGCTCCAGCTCCGTAATCAGGAACGCTTGCATGATCATCATGCCTTTAGCATGTAAATTGCCAGCAAGCTCGGCTTTGCGCTCGACGTCGGTGAATTCACCGTCGCCAGCATGAACGACGCAGCTAATACGCGCTGGTTCACCAAAGGCAACCGGATAGCCAGGGAATTCGAGTACAGACAGGCCGTTAACCTGGCCGACGACTTCGCCTTCCGTTTCAATCAGGATCTGGCCTAATTCTATTTCATCCTGCATACGCTCACGCAGGTAGCCTTCACGCCATTGACGAGCGGCGACGGCATCAACCAGCGCTTGTTCCGTGATTTGACCATCTCTGGCATACAGCGAGGCGTATTTTAATTGGCTGATTAACCAGCGTGGGCATAACGGTAAATTGCCCTGATCGCCGCTGTAACGCACTGCGATATTGACTAAGGCTGGCCAGGCATCGGCACCCAGTAGCGGCAGTTGATTCTCGCTGCATAGTGCATTGATATAGGCGCACCAGCGCGCCATGTCATCCGTTTCTATCAACTGTAATTGTGCTTCAAATTCGCCGTAAATCGCGTGCTCGCCTAATTCCGGCTCCATATCATGAATATCAGCCAGGCTTTCCCGATCGCCGAGAATAATCAGGCGAATATCAAGCGGCATCGGTGGAATATCAACGGGCAGTGGCTTGCGCTCATCTGGCGATAACCAACGGTAGATACCTTCAGCCATAGTCTGCTTCAGGCGTAGCCACATCAATGGTTGAGCCAACAACGCTCTGGCTGACAGGATCAGCGTACCGCCATTAATCTGATGGATCAGACCTGGATGCAGCGTGATGTCATCGTGAAAACGGCGGACACAGCCGAAGAGCTGTTCAGGCTCGATCCATTCCTGATAGCCACAGGGCTGTTGTGCGGCAAAATTATCCGCAAGTTGTGTGGCTGGTTCGACCCGGATATGACGACCCTCAATGATATATTTACTACCATGTATCGCCCCGGAGTCTGGCCTGATTGCGCCTAGCGCACGGGCGATCAATGCCATATATTCATCGTTCTCCTGCGCTTTCAGCAGCATAAAGCGGGAAGGAGAGCGAGGGTGGCAAAAGAGCGTCAGACTGTCGGCCAGACGCGACTGAATAGCGGAGAATTCAGCAGGAGCAAGCTGAGCTACCTGAGTGAATAGCGTTTGATAAGGCGTATTATTGGGCAGTAAATGCTGCCATGAGAGTCGGTTACTGGTCAAAGTATCAATGTAATCGTCTAATGGAAAAGCGTGATTATACAAGAATAATGTCAAGTGCGCATAAGGAGAGTCATCTCTCCGTCATCTTTAACATGCTGAAGCCTGGACGGTGTTTGGCTGATTGTCTTAAAAGCTGTCAAAAAACTGCCAGAAAACGGTCAAAATCAGGGAAAACTGTTATGCTGAAAATAACGTTACGCGGTCACTGAAGAATTTAATATGAAATATCAACAACTAGAAAATCTTGAGTGCGGATGGAAATGGAAGTACCTAGTGAAAAAACACCGGGAGGGAGAGGAGATTACGCGTTTTCTGGAGCAAAGTGCTGCGGACGAGGCGGTACAGGCACTTCTTAAGATGGAAAACCAGCCGGTGAATGTGCTGGAGTGGATTGCGCAATGCATGAATCCCACTTTAGAGAATCGGATGAAGCAGACGATACGCGCACGGCGTAAACGTCATTTCAATGCGGAGCACCAACATACGCGTAAGAAATCGATCGATCTGGAGTATCTGGTCTGGCAGCGACTTGCTGCTCTGGCCCAGAGGCGTGGCATTACTCTGTCAGAAACGATTGTACAGTTAATTGAAGATGCCGAACATAAAGAGAAATACGTCAACCAGATGTCGTTGCTCAAGCAAGATCTTAAAGCCATTCTGAATAAAGATGAAAGATGAGCGGCGTATGTCATCTGTCACATGCTGACACTTTCAACGTTGCGCAGCAACGGCCCGCAAGATGATGGATAGGGATTCCCGTCATAAAAAAACCTCGCCGGAGCGAGGTTTTTTCGTTAATAACTTAAGCCTGAGGCTGAGTTACAACGTCTTTGATGCCTTTAACTTCGATCTCTACGCGACGATCCGGTGCCAGGCAGTCGATCAGCGCAGCACGAGGTTTCACGTTGTCACAGGTAGAACCGGTAACAGGTTGAGATTTGCCCAAGCCACGAGCAGAGATTTTGTTCGCAGGGATACCTTTAGAAACCAGGTAATCAACGACGCTCTGTGCACGTTTTTCAGACAAGGCTTGGTTGTATTGCTCTGAACCGATACGGTCGGTGAAGCCCAGAACAACAACGGAACCGTCTTTCGGATCCAGTGAGCTCAACTGAGTGTACAGTTGATCCAGTGATTGCTGGCCTTCTGCTTTCAGCGTTGCTTTGTTGAAGTTGAACAGGACGTCAGATTTCAGCGTGAAACGCTTGGTTTCAACAACTGGAGCCGGAGCTGGAGCTGGAGCCGTAACTGGTGCTACGCGGTCATCTTGGCCGAAACGGTAAGACAGGCCAACACTCATCAGCATGTTGTCTGGACGGGCACCAACGGTACCAGCATCACCAATGTTGCTTACCCACTGGTAGTCAACACGAGTAGCCCAGTTTTTGTCGATAGCGTATTCAACACCGATTGCAGCCAGCGGAGAAACGCCAGTGTCATCGTTGTTGATGTCAGTTCTTACTCCGGTGTTCACAGAGGTAGCTGCATGGCTGTCAGCGCGCCATACCATACCACCCAGACGGGTATAAACGTCCAGATCTGGCAGGACTGGGTAGCTCAGTTTAGCAGCCAGTTGGATGCCCTGTGCTTTGAAGCTCGCACTGTCTGCTGCATCAGCAGTAGAACCTGCATACTTCATGCGGCCCAGCCAGTCGTAGCCCAGTTCAAAACCCAAGTACGGGTTAGCTTGATAACCAACAAATGCACCAGCGCCTAACTTACTTTTGATTGGGTTGTTGTTGACACCGGTGTAACCATTTCCGTAGAAACCAGTATCGTGGAATTGAGACACACCCAGTTTACCACCGGTGTACCAGGTATTATCTTTAGGAGCTGCTTGCGCGACGGTCGCGAAGCTTGCCAGTGCCACTGCAACTGCGATAGCTGTTTTTTTCATTTTACGCCTCATTATCATCCAAATCGGTAATTAACCTGAGGGGCTAATAAACCTTTGGTTAAAATCCTTTGGTTGGAGACTTTGCCCTTATTTATGACTCACTGTCAGTCAACTGACGTTATAAAAGAGCAACTCCAGCGAGTTAAAGTCTACAACGTGATGAGAAAGTTACAAGTATGATGTGATTTGCGTCATAAGAAAACCGCACGATTCATACACACTTGCTAACAAATAGTAGATGCTTTTGACAGATCTTACGCCTTTTAGCTGTATTAAATATATCCAAAAGGCCCGCAGAATACCGCTCTGCGGCGATCCGCATAGCATATAACAAGACGGAGTTGAGAAAATTCTTAATTTACTTAATGATACAATGTCGAATGAATTTTAAGGCTGGGAAATAGTCTATAGACGCCACCGCTAGTACTTTCTGACCGCATAATAAAGCCGTATGTATTTCCTGCCTGTGCGGCGTGCCGTAGCCGAACCTTCTCTTCTTCCGTTAATTCGTGTGGTAGCCAGCATAACACCGCGCTGTAATTTCCAGTCAGCAAGGCTCTCTCCATTGCATCAACGGTAAACTGCGGATTGATGTGGTGAAGTTGCACCATTTTATCGAGCGGCAACCCAGATTGCTGTGCCCAGGGACGGCTCAATTTTTGCTGAGGAGAAAGCCATAGCAGCCAACGAGATTGCGTACCTAACTGTTGTAAAAGCGGTAATAGCAGGTGTGTGACTATGGGCTGATCGGCGTTGTAGACGATTTCGCTAATAATTCCGCCCGCGCTGCTCGAGGTTTCCGCAGTATGCTGACTTGCAGAAAACGATGACGGCTGAACGTTGTGAGAGCTGATTGATTGCGTACGCATAATGAGTTCCACCCATAGTGTTACTGTATGGGTATACAGTATATGCTGTGTGCGTGAAAATCAACCTGATTTTTTTGAAAGCGCTTCGCATATTCCTCATGTAAGAGGCAATAAAAACATTTACTGTTTGAAGCCGCATCGGGGCTGTGTTTAATTATTTGTTCCTGCTACAGATGTTTTTAATTGTTCAGGAAGAAATCATTTCAATACTAAGGATTATGGCAATGAAGCAATTATGCAAAAAAAGGATTTTGCAATCTCAGCATTCTTTTTCATCTTTGGGGGACATCACTTCACGTTCCCAATTTGGTGGCTACAGCATCGCAGCAAATAAAACGATTTTTGGACTGGTGTCGGAAGGGGAGCTTTATCTCCGCGCCAGTAAGAAGGATGAAAAGTATTTTCAGCAGCGTGATATGCCTAATCTGGTTTATACCAAGCGCGGTATGCCAGTCCCGTTGAATTATTTCCTTGTCGATGAAGCATTATGGCAAGAACCTGTGCAACTGCTGTATTTTGCCCGTTTGGCGTTGGTCGGCGCGCAGTATGACAAAGCCGTCAGAAGCACCAACGGGCGGCTAAAGGATCTTCCGAATCTTAACCACGATATTGAACGCCTGTTGTGGAAAGCCGGGATAAGAAATGCCGATGAATTACAGCACTATGGCGCGAAAAACAGCTATCTCGAGTTGCGGAAGGTTCGTGCTAATCTGAGTGTCAACGTGCTATTGGCGCTAGCCGGTGCCATTTGTGGCACACATCAGGCGGCTCTTCCCCGCGGTATCCGCAACGACCTGTTGGAATGGTATAAAAACAATACGGCCTCCAAAGGATCAAAGCACTAAGAAATACGCCTTATTTTTATTGTGTAATCATGTCATTCTTTAGCTGTACGAGTTCAGGCAGGAGACTGAGCAACAGGCTGATTTGCTGAATAATTAATGATTCTTTACTGTCTGACTCAGGTGAAAGGGATTGAATGCTGGCAGTAATAGTTTTCAATCCCTGATTGATATGAAAACTTTCCTTTTCGCTATCGTGTAGTGCGTCATCAACATGGCAAACGGCGTCATCTAGCAATTGCAGTGTTTCCGACGAGGCAATTTTCCCTCGATGTGCGCCGAGCGTTGAAATATAGCTTAACAACGTATGATTCAGGCACATGAAGCGAAATGCACTGTCCAGCTTGTTCCGTACCGCATGAGGTTCTGAAGACATATTCGACACGACGGATGCCAGTTCTGCATCGCAGTTATGCGCATCCCGGCGGGCAATACGATAAGGCAGACTATTATCTTTCCCCTGATGATATTGCACCATAATCGCGTCCAGATAACGGCAGTTAGCGTCCAACGTCTTATTGATAACGGCAGGCAGACCGCGAAAGCGCCAGTCCGGCCAGATAAAGCTTACCGCAGCCCATGCGATGGCACACCCCAATAAGGTATCGATAATACGCGGCACCGCGACTTCAAAGCCTTCTCCCAACAGGTTGAAACAGAGCAGGACAAGCAGCGTAATAAACATGGTCGCGTGTGCGTACTGTACGTTGCGAAAGGCGAAAAACAGTACGCCGCTAATGACGATTAACGTGAGCTGCCCTTCCAGCGAAGGGACGAAATGCAAGACAGGCAAACCGAGTAAAATACCGGTCAAGGTCCCAATAATCCTCAGCGTCAGCCGTCGCCGGGTGGCGTTATAGTTGGGCTGACAAACAAACAGACTGGTCAGCAGAATCCAGTAACCATGTTGCATACCCGTTACCTGAATCAACGCATAGCCGCTACAGAGTAGTACGGACATTCGGATTGCATGGCGAAACAGCGCCGACTGGGGCGTCAGGTGGCGGCTAATGCGCAAGCGGACGTCGCTCCAGCCCGTGATTTTGTCATCTGCCAGTGTGTTTTCCGGGTGATTTTCTTGCTCAATGGCCTGTTCGGATTCGATCGTCGCTAACTGGGCATCAATCGCGCGCAGGTTATTTAATAAATAAGTGAGCGCTTTGATTTGCGCAGCGTCCGCTATGTTGTTGGCCGCGATGCGCGCAATAGCGGATTCAAGATGTACGAAAGCCCGCTCAAGGTGGCCGTCATGCTGATATTTTTGCTGGAGCAGAATGGATTGAGACAACTGTTGACAGGCTTTGGCCTGCATGCTGAGCAGGCGTTGAAAGCGGAATAAGACGTCGCTATAGCGCAGTTTTTCACGCAGTTGCGGATAGTAAATATGCGACGAACTGGCCCGTTCGTGAATATCCTGAGCGACAAAATAGTAGTGCAGAGTTTGATGCGTCCCGCGCTGCCCGCGATCGCCACGCAGACGCGTTAATAGCGAGGACTTGGTCTGGTTGAGTATCGCAACCAGTTGGCTGTTTGCCATCGCGACGTCAATCAAGGGCTTGTCGGTTTCTGCTTCAATATCGGGATCGAACAGATTGGCTTTCGCATCCAGATAGCGGGCCAACTGCTGATAACACTGCGCCAGCTTGTCCTGTAACGGACGGATTGGAAATATCAGATGGCCGAACAACGTAAGTAGATTGTACCACGATGCGCCGATCAGCAGCAGGACAGGCTGCTGATACCAGTTGTCGTAAAGAGAGATTCCCAGCATGGTGTAAATCGCGATCAGCAGTGCGCCGAATGCGATAGTCGCATAACGCTGCCCTAATGCGCCGAGCAGAATAAAGCCACAGGTTGATACTGCCAGACCCATTCCGAATAGCCAGGGATAGGGGAAAAGCAGTTCGATCGAGACGGATGCGACAACAAAACAGGACAGCGTAATGAACAAATTACGCAGACGTCCGGTAAGACGATCGTCAAGGTCGGTGAGGGCGGCTGCGACGACACCAAGCGTGACGGGAATGGTCGATGTTGGCTGACCTAGCCACCAGGGAACTGCCGCCGCACCACTGAGTGCGATGAGGATACGAAGGGTGTATAGCCAACTGCTATTGTACACATAGCGGCGAATTCTTGGGGCAAAGGTGAGCAACGTCATATCCTTGATGCCGTTAGCGAAAGTGGCGGCGAGCGTTGTTTTCTCGCGCAGCTTGTGCATGTTCGACGGAAACCACACGACGCCCTACAGGCCACAGCGCGATGGCAGCGATCTTAAAATTGGCGATGCCGACAGGAATGCCAATGATCGTAATGCACTGCGTGATGCCGGTAACGATGTGTGACAGGCAAAGCCACCAGCCAAAGAAAATGAACCAGAAGATATTCAGCAGAGAACCGCCTGCATTGAGAATCGTGCTCTTTTCATCCGGACGTAGCTCATCAACATGAATGGCTTCATTGCCATAAGGCAAGAGCGACAGCTTGGTAATTTCCCAACATGAGCGTGTTAGCGGTAAGGTAAAAATCAGCAGCACGCTGACGATAGTCGCCAGAAGCCACGCTAATGTGGTGAAAAAACCACCTAATACGAAGTTAAGGATATTCAACACAGTACGCATAGTCTCTCCTGTACTTGTAAGGTAATCCGATAAAGTAACCAAACTCTCTGATGGTAAAAGAATTATTACATTAAGCATCAGGATATCCTAACCTGTTTTTAAGGCTAGAGCGTGAAGTCCGATAACGGGTAAACTAGGGAACAGGTAAACGACAAAAAATGGACGAATAACCTCTCACATAGTCATGGCGCGAACATCATGGAACTGAAATCTACCTCATTAGGTAAACATCTGGCTCAGCATCCTTACAATCGGGTGCGGTTACTGAATGCCGGTGTTGAAGTGAGTGGCGATAAGCATCAATACCTGATTCCCTTTAATCAACTGATGGGTATTCACTGTAAAAGAGGATTGGTGTGGGGAGAGCTGGAATTTGAATTGCCAGTTGGGAAAGTGGTGCGCTTGCATGGAACAGAGTGGCAGGAAACGCAGGCTTTTTATCGCCATCTTCTTAAATCCTGGCTTGACTGGAGCGAGGAGATGAGTCTGGTTAGCGCTGAGGTTTTGCAGCGTCAAACAGACAGTATTCAAACACTGACGCAGCAGGATAAATGGTTTAGCCGTCAGGCGCTGTCAACGTTGCAGAATGCCATCCGCGATTCTCTGGGAGCACTTCCCCTGCCTGTTTCTCGCCTTGAAACCTTTGATAACTGCCGTGATAACTACCGGGATTGCTTGCGCTGGCTTGAGCAGGGCGATGAAATGCGCACTGCGGCGAATCAGGCATGGATGGAGCGCACACTGGCGGCAGAACAGCCTTTCTTTGAAAAGGTGGAGAGTTCGCCATTAAATGTGTCGCAGAGTAAAGCTGTGATGAATGGCGAAGAGGGCGTTCTGGTATTGGCGGGCGCAGGTAGCGGCAAGACTTCCGTGCTGGTGGCCCGAGCGGCGTGGTTGATGCACCGGCAGGAAGCCTCGCCCGATCAGATTTTGTTACTGGCGTTTGGTCGTAAAGCGGCAGAAGAGATGAACGAACGTATTCAGGAACGGCTCCACACGGACGACATTCAGGCCAAGACGTTCCATGCGCTGGCATTGCACATCATTCAGCAGGCTAGCCGTAAGGCACCGATGATAAGCCAGTTGGAAAGCGATGCGAAGCAGCGTAGGGAACTGCTGATTTCTCACTGGCAGCAGCAGTGTGCCGAGAAAAAAACGCAGGCTAACGGGTGGCGGCGCTGGTTAACAGAAGAGCTGGAGTGGGATGTGCCAGAAGGCGATTTCTGGAACGATCCGAAGCTGGCGGGGCGGTTGGCTGGTCGACTGGAACGCTGGCTAGGGCTAATGCGTATGCACGGCGGCAGCCAGAGCGAAATGGTCGAGCTGGCACCAGAATCCATTCGGGCAGCGTTTCAGCAACGTGTTCGCCTGATGGCACCGCTGTTGAAAGCGTGGAAAAAGGCGCTTAAGGATGAAAACGCAGTCGATTTCTCCGGTCTCATCCATCAGGCGGTAAACCTGCTGGATAAAGGGCGTTTTGTTAGCCCCTGGAAGCACATCCTGGTGGATGAATTTCAGGACGTTTCGCCACAGCGAGCGAGCCTGCTGGCAGCACTGCGTCGACAAAATAGTCGTACCTGTTTGTTTGCCGTAGGGGATGATTGGCAGGCCATTTACCGTTTTAGCGGTGCTGAATTGACATTGACGACGGCATTTGAACAGTATTTCGGCGTCGGCGATCAGTGCGCTCTGGATACTACCTATCGTTTTAATGAACGTATTGGTGAAATAGCCAACACGTTCATACAGCAAAATCCGTATCAGCTGAAAAAACCGCTTAATAGCTTGAGTAAAGGGGATAAAAAAGCGGTGACAATCCTACCTCAGGATCAGCTTACCCCTCTTCTGGATAAACTGAGCGGCTTTGTGAAAGCGGATGAGCGCATTCTCTTGCTTGCCCGTTACCACCATCTACGCCCTGTCATTTTGGATAAGGCCGCGACCAAATGGCCGAATTTGCACATTGATTTCATGACGGTGCATGCCAGTAAAGGGCAACAGGCGGAATATGTCATTATCGTGGGTATGCATGAAGGGAAAGATGGCTTCCCGGCACCAGCAAGGGAGTCCGTGATTGAGACTGTGCTGTTACCTGAACCTGAGGATTTTCCTGATGCGGAAGAACGTCGCTTACTGTATGTGGCATTGACGAGAGCGAAACACCGCATCTGGTTGCTACAGGATGTGGCGAATCCCTCGGTGTTTATTGAACATCTCCATCGTTTAGGCGTACCAACGCTGCGTAAGCCGGGATAACGAAAGCAGAAAAGTGAGGCAGCAGAGACCAGCGTCGACGGTGTGATACGCCGCTGGTCCACGGTGGTTGCGGCTACTATTTCAGGCGGTCTTGCAGATAACGCTGATAATCAGGGATAGCGATCTCTACAGGCTCTTTAAATAGCGCCGAGTTGACCAGAAAATCCGCCGTTGCACGGTTGGTGGCCACGGGAATGTTCCAAACTGTAGCCAGCCTCAGCAGCGCCTTCACATCGGGATCGTGTGGTACGGCGTTAAGAGGATCCCAAAAGAAGATCATTAAATCGATTTTTCCTTCGGAGATGAGTGCGCCAACTTGTTGATCCCCTCCCATTGGCCCGCTCAGCATGCTTTTTACGGGCAGTCCCGTATTCAACTGAATCAGGTTTCCGGTGGTTCCGGTGGCATAAAGCGTGTGCGCTTTGAGCGGTTCTTTATTCGTACCAACCCAATCCAACAGGGATTGTTTACAGTGGTCGTGTGCTACCAGCGCAATATGTTTTTGCGCGGCGATGGTACGGGTGGTGAACTCCATGGTTACGTCCTTCAATCTGGTGTAGTAAAGCTGACGCTAGGGGACAGACAGATTACGGAAACGCTGTTTCAGTGCAAAGCGATAAAAGCAGGAAAAAGCGAACGGGTATCAAAAATCTGATGTGACTGCGCGTAAAATCACCAGGTTACGGATTCATTCAGTGCGCTGGCAAAACTCGCGACGGAAGCCCCTTTTGCCGCCGCGTTGTACTCCGACATTTTCCGCTCTATATCGAGCAGGTCATTGTCAGCGATGACAAGCGCATCGGTACGCACGAGGATAGCCCGATTTTTTTCATCAAGTAGTTGGTATTGAGGCTGCTCAGAGAAATTTTTTCGCTCTTCAAGGGTTTGCAACGGTGGGAGTTTAAATGACACCGATGCCACTTTCTCTGTGTTAAACGTCGCAATAAACGTGGAAGGAAAATAGGTGACCGGCGCACCAGTTTGGGCATCAATGGTATCGACAACTTTGAACAAAATCTGATGTTGCCCACTGCCAAGTTCGAGGCTATCGGCACCTTTCAGCAACGAGCCTGACATTTTTTGCCCGTCAACCATCAGGAGATCGATTTTCTGATCTAATTTCAACGTTGTTGCCGCAATTACTGAGGAACTGAAACCTGCAATAAAGAGGCAAACAGTGATGAAGCCAAATTTCATAATTTTCCCAAATGGCACGTAGTCCAGATATTGTTGAGGAATTGTCTGAGTGTGTCAAAGGTTTCAATTTGAAACAGACTGTTATGGCATTTTTCGTTCAATAGAGGGGCAGATGGCGGGTTTTTAAGCCATTTCCTGCTATTGGTAGAATGTGCGATACACTGTAATAAATCACTCAAGAGAGGCGGAATAGCATGAATGACAGTGATATTGAATCTGTGCTGAAAACGGTGAAAACCATTGCACTCATGGGTGCCAGCGATAATCCGTCTCGCCCGAGTTATGGTGTGATGGCGTATTTGCTTGAGCAGGGATACGACGTGATTCCCGTTAGCCCCAAACTGGCTGGGCAGACGCTCCTGGGTCAAAAAGCCTATGCCAGCTTAGCGGATGTTCCTAAACCGGTTGATATGGTCGATGTCTTTCGCCAGCCGGAAGCGGCTTATGAGGTCGCCAAAGAGGCTATCGCTATTGGCGCTAGTGTTTTATGGCTACAGATCGGCGTCATCAATGAGCAAGCGGCAATTTTGGCTCACGATGCCGGGCTGAAAGTCGTGATGGATCGCTGTCCGAAAATTGAAATCCCACGGCTGGGTCTGGGTAAATAAGCGTTTGGGAAATAAGTCACAGATGCTGGCGATGTTGCGTGTCACGACATCGCCGATGTCTGCATTCGATAAAGGGGGTTGACGGTCAATGATGTAAAAAACCACGTTAAAGCGATAATTCATTGTTTAAATTAAGGTTCATAATCTCGACCGGATTCAGCCCTGCCTGCTGCTCCAGAAGCCCTTCCAGCACAAAAATGGAGTCACGCAATGTGCCAGGAATGACAATACCGTGGAACCCGGAATACTGGTCTGAAATGAAGTTGTACCAGGTGATGCCACGTCCTGAACCAAAATGTTTTCTGTTAGGCCCGGCGTTGAGCGTTTTTACTGGTGTGACAAAGCGCATGCCATCAGCAGAGGCCACCTCGCCACCGCCCCAGCAAGCTCCAGCGTGGACTGAAAATCAACCAGCCGGGCATTGGTGCTGACCAGCGTTTCTGCCCGGAGGTAATTCTGTTTCACCCAACTGAGCCGGTGGCGGGTCAGCGCCGCTATATTGTGTTTTATCAGTGGCTCATGCCCGATATTACAGGCCTCGGCAAGCAAAACAGCACACAGACTGACGTGAAGATCCTTTGCTCTGGCTTCTGATTCACTGACGTGCGTAAACTCACGGGTAAAACCGGTTCTGGCATCGATTTCAAGCAGCAGTTCGGTTAAATCCACGGGAGGGAGAAGCTGTTTCACCCGGCTGCTCAGTTGTGTCAGCGCTGGCGGCTCATCGAGTTTTCGAAGCTGCTGACGGTCAGGGAAGGATACTTACCGTCATTACAGATACTCACAGCATCATTACTGTCAAAGCGACGCGATACCGTTTTCCAGATCTCATCCAGTTGAGTCGCCAACTGCCGTACGGCTTTTCTGCCGTCAGTAGGATGTCCAAGCGCACGACAGATGGCCACACGCTGAGCCTGCCATTCATTGCCCTTAAGCAGCTTCTGGCGCGGATCGCCCCAGCGGTCGCTGTTTTCCAGCCGTTGGCGCTTAAGGCGGGCATTTTCTGCGGCCAGTTCACTTTCGCGCTCTGAAGATGTTATTTGCTGCTGCTGTTTACTGCGCCATGCATAAAGTTGTGATTCATACAGGCTGAGTTCGCGAGCAGCGGCAGCGACGCCGATACGCTCAGCCAATTTCAGGGCTTCATGGCGAAACGCCGGTGAATGCTGTTTACGGGGCTTCTTGCTGATTGGTGCGGATTTTGTCATGTGAGTCACCTCTGGTAGAGAGTTTACTCACTTAGTCGCGTGTCCACTATTGGCGGGTAGGATCAGTACCTGGTGCAGACCATTTTGGAATACTTAATGATCTTGCAGATCCTGAAGGCAGGCAAGTAAAAGAATTTATGAGTTTGCTCAGATTTTAGAAAAGCTCAGGGAGTATAACCGCACCCTTATTTTTATAAATAATAATATAAAAGTCAGTAAGATAAATTCTTAACGTGGTTTTTTACATCATTGGCCGTCAAACCCCGTAAACGCTAATGGCGCAGCTGTGGTGCACGGCGCTGAATAACTTCGGCCAATTCGTTGAGCGAAGGATATTCGTGTTCAGAAAGCTCTTCCTTGATTAACTGCGCTTCTGCCAGATAAGTATGTATCGGTTGGCCTTCATCATCTTCCATCACAACGTGATACCACGGTTCGGAACGCGGCGTGTCATTGCCGCTAATTTCTTCCCAGGTGGGTTTTTCTAATGAGTATTCGGGATCAATATCAATAACAACCCCCGGAAATCCCAGCAGCTTATGACGAATTTGTTGTCCAATGCCGAATTTACAGATGATCATATCATCCCCTTGGAAATAGATTACACTTTCTACTCGTTGCGGATGACGTGGAGGAGGACAACCGCATCTGATAATGCCTTTTAGCGTACAGCGTTTTTCAAGCGATGTGTTCGTTGATGAATCACTGGCTGAACACATTATTAATAGTATGGTGTAAATTTTTAGAAGATACATCCCTGCTAATGAAATGTTGTTTAGCCTATCGGGGTGAAAAGGGGAAAGAAGATGGTAAAGATAGCAACTGTCGCTTATGTCTATGGCATGGTTCAGGGCGTCGGGTTTCGCTACAGCACGCAGCATCAGGCTAGGCTACTTGGGCTCAATGGGTATGTGCGCAATTGTGATGATGGCAGCGTGGAAGTGGTAGCAAATGGCGAACCTCATGCGGTAGAGGTGTTGATTGAGTGGCTGAAGCAAGGTGGCCCACGAAGTGCCAGAGTGGAAAGGGTGCTTATTGAGCCACATGGCAAGACAGACTATGAGAGTTTTACGATCCGCTATTGAAAGCGGATGACGCTAGATGCATTTTACTGGTTTGGGTAAGCCAGCAATTTTCGTTGCCTGCTTCGCTGGTCCTTTCGGGAACAGTTTATACAGATAGCGGCTGTTTCCTTTCTCTTCGCCATACTTTTGCGCCATCGCTTTAACCAACATGCGTATCGCGGGTGACGTATTAAATTCCTGATAAAAATTTCGTACAAACCGGACAACTTCCCAATGCGGTTCAGTTAGCGTGATGCCTTCTTGTTCTGCTAACGCGCGCGCCAACGCTTCACTCCACGCGGTGCTATCCATTAGATAACCTTGCGCGTCTGTTGCGATTGTGCGTCCTTCAAACTCCAACATCTTCTCTCCACCTGCGATAGATCAGCCCGCAGTTTAACAAATTTTTCTGTCTGTAGCGGAATAAAAAAGCCCCGACAAGGGGCTTTCTCGGTATGGCGCTAAACGAGACTTAGTCGTTACGCATGATGCCCAGAATGCTCAACAGGCTAACGAAGATATTGTATATCGCGACATATAGGCTAACCGTTGCCCGGATGTAGTTGGTTTCGCCGCCGTGAATGATGTTACTGGTTTCCCACAGAATGGCACCCGCAGAGAACAGAATAAACAGCGCGCTGATCGCCAGGTGCAAGGCCGGAATCTGCAAGAACAGATTGGCGATGACGGCAACAACCAGAACCACGAATCCTGCCATCATCATACCTGACAGGAAGGACATATCCTTACGTGTCGTTAAGACGTAGGCTGAACAGCAGAAGAACACCAGAGCGGTACCACCTAGCGCCAGCATGACAATGTCGCCTGCGCCGGAGGAAATCAGTGAGCTTAACATCGGCCCCAGCGTATAACCCATAAATCCGGTCAGTGCGAACGCTGCCAAAATACCTGCAGGGCTGTTTGCCAACTTGTGCGTCAGGAACATCAGGCCATAAAACCCAACCAACATCAGAATTAAGCCAGGTGCGGGCAGATTAAGTACGGTACTTGCTGTTGCAGTAACGGCGGAAAATCCCAGCGTCAGCGACAGCAGGAAATAGGTGTTACGTAACACTTTGTGTGTGCTGAGTAGCGAGCTTTCACGAGTAGAAGAAACAACAATACGATCCATATCAGCGACTCTCTCTTTAGGGTGCTATTATCCAATGTCAAAGAGTAAATAGTTTCAGAACGTGATTAAAGGTGGTTTACCCTTCTTTACGCTGCAAATTGTTCATCCTTCGAGACTGTGCTCGCGTTTTGTTCTGTGATTTTTAGGGCGCGGGAAAAAAGTTGCGCTATTTTTCTACTGTGTGACGGTTTTGCGTTCAAACGCACTGCGATAGGTTGTTTTTCGGGCAATTGAGCGCGGTGATGCTTTACAAGATCTCATTCACTGTTTATAGTTCGCGTCATTGCGGAGGAGTGGCCGAGTGGTTGAAGGCACCGGTCTTGAAAACCGGCGACGCGAAAGTGTTCTAGAGTTCGAATCTCTACTCCTCCGCCAAAAAAATTCAACGGGTTAGCTTAGGCTAGCCCGTTTTCGTTTCTGCTATTCAATCCGACAACATGTCCACCTTGTATCGCTAATGACGCTGTTGTCCGTAACGGCGTTCGAACCGAGCTGCTGTAAACGTCTAGCGATGCTGCGATACGAATTTTTCCGCTTGCCTATTCATTCAGAAATGAATATTAACGATTAGTAAAATAAATCGGTGCCGCACTCTTCGTCATTCATTAATAAATCAATAGTTGCTGTTCAGGAATAATAACAACATAAATATCTATGCTATTTATCGTGGACATATCCATCGACGGTTGTAGATATGAAATAAAAATCTGGCCGATAAAGCATAAACGTTATCGGGAAGCGATAGAATAGCACTTTGACCTTACATTAAATCAGGAAGTCGTCCTGAGTTTTATAAACAACCAGTTCCAGCAATGCTCGATATTTCTCCTGAAAAACGGCATTGGCCTCGGTTTCAATCTTGTGAACTAATTTAGCGATGATGGCCTTGTTACTGACTGAATGACCGGATTGAATGATTTCGTCCACAATGTTACCGAGCATTTCCATGTCGCTGACTCGAGAGTCAAGGCCGAGAGCGTCAGATATCGGGAGCTCATTTTGGGGCACCTCTGAATACATTGCTTTTCCTCCCTTGCCTTGTGCGTTTTCTGACGTGATTAATGCACGTCTTGACAGACAGTACGAATGCGCTGTCCGCCAGACATGAAGAAATAGTTAATTAATTTTAGTCGATCATACGCATAAAACCAGTCGACACGCTAAATAAACACGGCGTGACCCGGCGGTGCTTCTGAACGCGGAAGGATGACGCCGATCAATGGTCAGGCGGATAAATATGAATTTATCGTTTCCCACTCATATTATGTCTGAAATAATTATGTGAAATGCATGACTTCAATAAGTTAAACATGACGGGATGAGAGGAGGCAGGAAAAAACATTCACTGAACATTAAAGACTATTAATGCATTTTGATTAAGCGCTATAAGATTTTTATCTGTACAAAAAGATGGCATTTTTCTGTGCTACATGCCTTTTATCAATCCATGTCATTTTGTCAAAAAATGTACGTTTACCAGAAAATGTCTTTTTATCAAAAGAGTGCCGTAGTTTACCTGGAGCGTTAGCATGCAAAAGATCAGAACAAAAGCCGTTTGTCTTTTCCGAAACAATGGCAGGATTCTGTTAGCAGAAGGGTATGACCCTATAAAAGATGAGCATTACGTGTTGCCGCTCGGTGGTGGCGTTGATTTTGGCGAATTGTCGCAGGCAGCAGCGGAGAGGGAAGTTCAGGAGGAAATTAGCGCAGCGACCAAGGATTTTTCGCTGTTAGGCGTTTCAGAAAATATTTTCTCCTACAATGGCAAACCTGGGCATGAGATTGTCTTTGTTTATGAGGCTCGCTTTCAGGATGAGTCACTTTACCAGCAGGATATTATCCATGGCATAGAGACAAACGGCGTGCCGATCGTCACCCGCTGGTTTGATATTGAGTTACTGCGTTCAGGAGAAATCAAGTTTTACCCTCATGGTATAGTGGACATGATCTAGTCTGGGTCAGCCTGACTGGCGTGATGGCAGGTTGTTACCTTCGTGATGATGATGAGTGCTGATGTTACGTGCCAACATAAGGAAAAAAGATGCAGGTTTTGATGGTTATTGATATGCAAAATGCGGTGTTTGCAACGCCAAGAGCGCGACAGGCGCAGACGGTCGCATTGATAAACCAGCTTTCAGGCGCAGCAGATCGGACGATTTTCATCCAGCATGAAGAAGAAGGTATGTTGTCAGGCAGCGCGGGGTGGCAATTATTGCCTGAACTAAACCAGCCAGAGGGCTGTTTGTCCATAACGAAAACGGCGTGCGATGCGTTTTATCGTACGCCGTTAGCCGATGTGTTGGCGGAACTGGGGATTGACCATCTTACGATTTGCGGATGTGCGACGGATTATTGTGTTGATGCAACCATTAAAAATGCGGCCAGCCGAGGCTACGCGTTGACGATCGCCGCTGATGCACACACGACGGCCAATCGCGGTGAACTGAAAGCAGAACAAATAATCACACATTACAACGACGTATGGCGGAATTTTATTATTCCAGGCAATACGATTACGGTAGAAACAACGGAGCACATCGTGGCTTCATGGGAGATGAGTCGCTAATCCTATGGTGAATATTATTTCTGTCAGACATCACCCTGAATATAAAGAACGGGCGATTCATTATTTCCAACGCCACTGGGCATCCGATGAGACGTTGATGCTTTACGAAGACTGTATCAACCACTGTATTGGTGCCGAAAACCCATTACCTGATTGGTATTTGCTGGAAAAGGATGGGCATATTACTGGTGGTGCAGGATTAATTACCAATGATTTCATCAGTCGTATGGATCTTTATCCCTGGCTGTGCGCGCTTTACGTTGAAGAGGATCATCGTGGCAATGGGTATGCGGGACAGTTGATAGAACACCTTGCGCTGGAAGCCCGTCGTGCGGGGTTTTCTAATTTGCATTTATGCACTGAGCTGCTCGGTTTTTATGAACGTTATGACTTCCACTTTATCGGAATGGGCTATCACCCTTGGGGTGAAGCGTCGCGAATTTATTCGCGGTCGCTTTAAAGGAAAGTCACGATCGCTTTAAAGAAACGCTGGAGGTGAGTTAATGGGCACCTGACTAGCTAAAAATAGCGGGCAACATGTGTAAAAGTGAACGGGATCATATTCTGCTGACGATAGGCGAACTACGCTTCTTACATGCTGAGAGGTAATCAGTTATCCACGCAGGGGAGAGGTGATTATGTACACGAGCATTCTGGTGCCAGTAGATATAGAAGAAGATGAACTTACCAAACACGCGATTACGCATGCAGTCAGGTTGGCCAAAATGTCAGGTGCCGCAATACACCTCTTTCATTCCCTCCCGGATGCGTCGGCGTTTTTATCTGCGTATTCTTTTGGCATAAAAGAGTTTGAGAATGAGGCGGTGGTGAAAGCGAATGACAAGCTCAAGTCGCTGATGAAAACGATCGATCTGCCGACATCGCGTTTGTCATACAGCGTCAGTTTTGGGTCGGCCAGAGACGAAGTGTTAGCGCTGGCGGAGGAAATGAATGCGGATTTGATCGTAATCGGTTCGCGACGGCCAGATGTAAAAACCTATTTGCTTGGCTCCAATGCCGCTGCTATTGTTCGCCATGCGAAAATATCCGTATTGGTTGTCCGTTAGTTTTTTGGCATAGCGCAACTGCCGCATTGGATGTGGCGACGCAGCAGTTCTGCGATAACGCTGCTTCCCACCGTTTGTGAACCATCAAATCGTCCACTGTATATCATGCGGCTGCCACAAGATGGACTCCCTTCCGTGAGGAGCGCGAAGCGGCAGTTATACTGTTGCGCTATTTGCAGCGTCAGCCAGACACTCAAAATATAACGTTCGGTCACATCGCCGCCGATGGCCTGGGGATTAGGAAACCTGCCGCCTGTTCCGGGCAAAACGTCATGAGTCTCGTCTGTTGACGCCACTGGGCAAGATAGTCGCCAACCGATTTCATTTCGGTGCCGTTATAGCGAACGGAGAAGCCAGATAGACAGGCGCTGATCAGAATGTTACTCATTGTGGGGCATACTCTCTAAAAGGTACGAATAGACGCTACCGTGCTGATTATCATGCAGGTTATCTGTAAGAGAAGCGGCGCTTCAAAAAAGGGAGAACAACAGGACAACAGGAAAGCTCAGTGGCCAGGTTAGGCCGATAATTAACGAGGCAAAGAATCGCATGAACAGAGACTTATCTTTACTCAACAAGAAAGTCACGGTCAGGGCGATGATAAAACCGATCGTGTAGGTAAGTTTAATGAGTTCCCATAGGGAGTGATGTGGCACGTTTGTTTCCTTTTATCCTCGGAGCGCCTGCATTTTATGTTGTTAATATTTTATGATCAATTTTTTAACCCATAATGGGGAGTCGGAAGATCGTGCTTTACGGTGCGTATTTGTACTACAGGTATTATCCTTTGGTCCTCGTTATGAAAATGACGCTTGCTGTTGCAATGGTGTGCTGTGGCCCTGCTTTCTTTTTCTACGCCTAGTATGGCGAAAACCACCCGGATTTCTGATGAACAGATCAAAGAACGGATCATTCAGGAATCAATTTCTTCTTATTTCGCTCATTGTCCTTATAATTCAGCACGTAATGGCCGCAAGTGCGGCAAACGTAGCGCATGGAGCCGGGTAGGGGGATATTCACCGATCTGTTACAAAGATGAAGTGACCCGAAAAATGATTGATGACTGGAGAATGAGAAACGGAAATACATAACATTCGGCAGGGAAATAAAATAGTGAAATAATAATCTCTTTGCTAAGAAATTAATTGTGCTATTTTTGTGACGATTATATTAAATTTTTATTTCAGTATGGACATTATAGGCTGTCTGTCATAGCTTACTATTTTACCCTATGAGAAAGGTAATAAAATGAGTGAGATATCTAGCCTGTCCCTGAAGATTTCCCCAGAGCTGAAAGAAAAAATCAAAGCTGCTGCCTTGGAAAACGAAGTATCTATCAGTGCAGAAGTCAGTGCTCGGTTACTGAGGAGTTTTGATGAAAGCCATCAGACCTCTGAACTGTCTCCTGAACTGGTAGACAGTCAGGGCACAGAAGAAGTCGGTGCAGAAGCGCCGTTGACGCAGAAAGAGCTAAAGAAAATCCGGGAATTGCTGAAAGGTAAATCCAAAGCAACTTCCAAGAAAAAGTAATGCTGGAATGTGGCTCCTGAGTCCC
The DNA here is from genome assembly GCF_046159765.1 of Pectobacterium artocarpous. Classification (NCBI taxonomy): domain Bacteria; kingdom Pseudomonadati; phylum Pseudomonadota; class Gammaproteobacteria; order Enterobacterales; family Pectobacteriaceae; genus Pectobacterium; species Pectobacterium artocarpous. The sequence goes on along the minus strand of NZ_JBJXVK010000021.1, from coordinate 144 downwards.
TGATTGATTCAAAAAATAAATAGCAAAATTAAATCACCCAGACGCGTTGATGAAAATACGTCTGGGTGAGTTTTTTTCGCTCAACGGCACAGACCCTGTAAATAATTCTGTGTAATTGCCATCCGATTAAAGGTGGTCGCTCAG
>NZ_JBJXVK010000020.1:0-102987 GCF_046159765.1 Pectobacterium artocarpous | reverse complement strand
GGTTTATTAGCACTGGGTTTGTGGGGATCCCTCAGCCCTTTAGGGCGATGCTCAGCGATGAGCATCGTAACGCAGCAAGCGAAGGACAAATTCGTCGGGAACGAATTTGTCCCGCCGAAGGCTGGCCTTCGGTGAGAGACAATATATCTCTCATTTCATCCCGGTGAGCTTACTCGAGTAAGTGATTCGGGTGACTGACAAACCTGTCAGAGAGAGGTTTGAACGCTGCTTGCAGCGCCCCCAATAGGGCGAGGTACACGTAAGTGTGCCGAGTAGCGCAGCCAACGCACATGCAACTTGAAGTATGACGGGTATAAACCGAAAAGCCCGACACTGTTGTCGGGCTTCTGGTAACCGTTTCTACGCCTCACAGGCTTGCGCTAACGCTCACTGCTGTGGCCTGTAGATATCGCGATAATGGCCTAATCGCTCGTTGAAAAAAGGCCTTTTATCCTGCGGAATTCTCCGGGATATTTCATCTGCGTCGATCTTTTTTTCCTGACTTTCCATGAAAGCAATCGTGGAGGCAGCAAAATCGGTGTACTGATCGCTGTATTCAAGAATGATTTTCTCAAAGTTAATCACATGCTCTCCCCCTCTGCTGGTTATACTGCTCTAAAATTATACAACACGTCACGATTTATGCCGGGGATGACCGCATGATTCGCACAAGAAAAATGTGAAGTGACAAGCAAAAAGCAGATGAGCGTTCCGGTCTCGGCAGTGAAGCACGGTGTTTGTTACCTCAACGAGATGTAAACCATAATCCCCTTTTTGAGCGTTTTTTCTTCATTAACACGCCCCTTATGCCCATAGTCCCTACCGCAGGTCAACGATGACGTTTCACCCTATGAGGTATTTCTATCGCAATTAATTTATTCAGGAGAAACAATCATGTTAGGCAATATCAATCTCTTCATCGCCATATTGGGCAGCATTCTTTTTCTCAGCTTCCTGACGGCGTACCTAAGCCCCAAATGGGATGACTAATGAGCACTGACTCTCCCCGATAAAAAGCCCCTCCTCTGAGTGATTCAGACTAAGGGGCTGCTTGTTTTAACCAGCAAACAGTTTAATCAGGCAATCACCCACGCCAAACAGAAACTATCTAGCCCACTCGGGTTTATTTAAAATGTGATCCTGCCAGTCCACTACCTCACTCTCACGTACAGCGATATGGCGCACGGAGATGCGCTCACGGTGCATTGCCGTCTTAGTGCCGCTGACCAGCGGATGCCACTGCGGTAAATCTTCACGTTCATGAATCAGGCGATACGCACAGGTTGCCGGTAACCAGTTAAACGTCAGCAGATTTTCGCGCGTCAGCTTGATGCAGTCCGGTTCGTACTCGAAGCGTTTTTCATAGTTACGGCACTGGCAGTTTTTAATATTCAGTTGATTGCAAGCGACGTTGGTAAAGTAGATCTCTTCTGTATCCTCATCAATCAGTTTATGCAAACAGCACTGACCGCATCCATCGCACAGCGATTCCCATTCATCGTCAGACATCTCAGACAACGTTTTTTGCTGCCAAAAAGGGCCTTCAGTCATGTTTCTTCCAATTAACTTATGTTGCGTTGTAAATAAAGACACGTAATTCTGGCAGGCGCGGCGAGGAGGTTTTACTGCCCGTCGTTCAACACGGGCAGTCGGGGCGTTAGATAATACGCGTGCTCAACGTCCGGTCATTCACCGTAATCGTCAACATATCGCCAGACAGGATCGGCCCGACCCCTTTTGGCGTACCCGTCAAAATAATATCGCCCGCGCGCAGTGTAAAGAAACGGCTCATGTAGGCAATCAGCGGCAGAATCGGCGTAATCATATCACGCGTATTGCCCTGCTGGCGCACTTCATCATTCACTTTTACACCCAATTCGGTTTGCTGCGGATCGCCAAACTCGGCAACCGGAATAAAACCGGAGATCGGGCAGGAACCGTCAAACGCTTTCGCTTTTTCCCACGGCTGACCCGCTTTTTTGAATTCGGACTGCAAATCACGCAGCGTCAAATCCAGCGCCACACCGTAACCCGCAATCGCCCGAGCGACGCGCTCTTCATTCGCCTGCTTTAACGGCGTACCAATCAGCACTGCCAGTTCCACTTCGTGGTGAACCGAGCCCAGGTTTTTAGGAATGGCAACGGGCTGGCGTAAATCACACAGTGCGGTTTCAGGTTTGATGAATAACACTGGCTCAGCCGGAGTCGCACTACCCATTTCTTTGATGTGTTCTGAGTAGTTGCTTCCGACGCAAACGACTTTATTTACCGGGAAATCAAGCAGCGCGCCCTGCCAGTCTCTGTGTTGATACATGGGTATTCTCCTGCCCTGTCTGTTGAATCATCGCTGCCTTCATGGCGCAGAACACGCCCAAAGTCAAACAGCTCTATAAGAACACGATGGTGCAAAACCATCGTTATATCATCGCAACGGGGTTACCCCAACAGATTTCAGGAGAGCAAGGCTGGCGATCGCGTGGTCTGGAGACGTCGTCATCACACATCAAAAAGGGAAACAATTAAATGATGACGGAGTAAAGCGTGGAAGATGAATATTTATCGCGCGGAATACCATGTAAATGGTCGAGATATTCCACGCCAAATTATGTTTGCGGCTTTATCTGAAAGTACGCGCTGGTATTATTTTTTTACACTTACATCGGCGTGTTTAATAAGCTCTCGACCGGAGGTGGAACTTGCAGATAAAAACCCTGTTCCTGTAGCGCAAGTTTCACTTTTTCTATATCGGCATTCGCCAATTTTTTACGACCATCCAACGATAAGACCATGGCTAACTGCGGCGTGCCAAAACTTTTCATTAATTCTTCCGGCACGCGAGAGAAATCGTCTTTTTTTTCAACATAAAGATAGGTCTGATCGCGTTTAGCACTTCGATAGATCACACAAAACATTTTTTTTACTCTATTTGATGGGAATGCCATCTTGCCTGTATATAATTGTGACTATAACATGCTTACAGCGCTCTGGAATATCATGCCTTAAATGTTACTCTAGGGATTAAAAGATGCTGAAACTGAGTCAGGATAGATGTCACAAACGCCAATAGAGTTAAAAGGCAGCAGCTTTACCTTATCGGTTGTTCATTTGTATGATTCCCAACCCGAGGTAATTTACCAGGCACTACAGGAAAAAATAGAGCAAGCGCCCGCTTTCCTGAAAAATGCCCCCGTTGTCATTAACGTTGCCGCATTAACTGCGGAGATTGACTGGATAAAATTACAGCAGGCCATTTCGTCAACCGGCCTGCATGTCGTTGGCGTCAGTGGATGCACCGACGATGCATTAAAGAAAACTATTGCACAGGCGGGGCTTCCCCTTCTGAGCGAAGGTAAAGCACAACGCCGGGTAGTCGAACCCGTCGCCGCCGTTCCTACTGCGGTGAAAACGAAAGTCATCAACACCCCCGTACGCTCCGGCCAACAGATTTATGCCCGGAACTGTGACTTGATTGTCACAAGCAGCGTCAGCGCAGGGGCTGAGGTGATTGCCGATGGCAATATTCATATTTACGGCATGATGCGCGGCCGAGCCCTCGCAGGCGTTTCTGGCGATGTTCAGAGCCAGATATTCTGTACGCATCTGGCCGCAGAACTGGTCTCTATCGCTGGCCGTTACTGGCTGAGCGATCAGATTCCTGAACCGTATTTTGGGCAGCCAGCGCGGATCAACCTGAACCAGTTGGACAATGTTTTAACGATAAAACCTCTAGACTAGAATCTCCCAAGGAAACATTTATGGCACGCATCATTGTTGTTACATCGGGTAAAGGGGGCGTTGGCAAGACCACATCAAGCGCGGCCATTGCTACCGGTTTAGCCCAGAAAGGAAAAAAGACCGTTGTCATCGATTTTGACATCGGCCTGCGTAACCTCGACCTGATCATGGGATGTGAGCGTCGCGTGGTGTATGACTTCGTGAACGTTATTCAGGGGGATGCTACGCTTAATCAGGCGCTGATCAAAGATAAGAGAACGGACAATCTCTACATTCTGCCAGCATCGCAAACGCGTGATAAAGATGCCTTAACGCATGAAGGCGTAGAGAAAGTGCTCAACGATCTGGGCAACATGGAATTCGATTTTATCGTGTGTGATTCGCCTGCTGGGATTGAAACCGGTGCGTTGATGGCGCTCTATTTTGCCGACGAAGCCATTATCACCACCAACCCAGAAGTCTCTTCCGTACGCGACTCCGACCGTATTCTGGGCATTCTGTCCTCAAAATCGCGCCGTGCTGAGCGTTCTGAAGATCCGATCAAAGAACACCTGCTGCTGACGCGCTACAACCCAGGCCGGGTGAGCCGTGGCGACATGCTAAGCATGGAAGACGTCCTTGAAATCCTCCGGATTCCGTTGGTTGGCGTGATCCCTGAAGACCAGTCTGTACTCCGCGCCTCTAACCAGGGCGAACCAGTCATTCTGGATACTGAAGCCGATGCCGGTAAAGCCTACACGGACACCGTTGAACGCCTGCTTGGCGAAGAGCGTCCTTTCCGTTTTGTTGAAGAAGAGAAGAAGGGTTTCCTTAAACGACTTTTTGGGGGATAAATTATGGCTTTACTGGACTTCTTTCTGTCCCGCAAAAAAACGACAGCCAATATTGCCAAGGAACGGCTGCAAATTATTGTCGCGGAGCGACGCCGGGGAGATAGTGAACCCCATTATCTGCCGCAATTAAAGCGGGATATTCTTGAGGTCATCTGTAAATATGTACAGATTGATCCTGAGATGGTGACTGTTCAGCTTGAACAAAAAGGAGATGATATTTCGGTACTTGAGTTGAACGTTACATTACCGGAAGCGGAAGAAACGTCTAAATGATTTTTCTGCTGTGATATCCCCTGCTTTTACGCAGGGGATATATTCCGTCGGTTTCCTCGTTAACTCCCTGGTTTATCCTTCCTCCACTCTCACCAGATATTCAACAGCTTTTACTTTCAGTGTCATCATGCTGGCAATATATTATCCTTATGTGGTTAATAACCAAGCTAATTTTTATGTGGAGTAAAAATGAGACATATACAGTTTCTACTACCCGTATTGATCTCTGTCAGTTTTACATCATGTGCTGAATATAATTACGACGATCGACAAGAGATAAAATCAACACTAACGCCTCCCCCGTCTATCTATTCAAACGGTGCCAAAAGAACGTTAGTAATCGATAAACGTATGGAGCGAGTGAGAAGTCAGGGGTGTGTAGATAACAGTACTGACTGTGGGAGACCGGTTGGCTGGTAGCCAGTAGCAAAATTTGCCAGCTACGTTCCCCGCTAACAATGGGAGACACGCCCTTTTATTTCTGATTGCGTGTTCTGCCATATTCATCTCACCCTATTTACCGTTATTCTTTATTGAGAACGTGACGGTAAATAAAGCTGCTACGACTCGTTGAGGAGATTAATAGCGCTGCACAATGTCACGCAGTCCATCGCCATATAACTGACCACGCCAGCCAGATAACATTTCCGGCGTCCCCGCATCTTGTCCACTTAATTTCCAATGCCAATTGAGCAGGCGATTAATTTGACGACGTGACGCTAATAACTCGGCGGATAATCCACTCTGTTCGCTCACGCTCTGTATCAGCGCTTTGATCTCTTTAAACACTTTTTTATAGCCTGGATAGTCGATCAAATTAATGACTGGCGACGGGCAATCCGCGTCAGCGATGCCGTCCGTCTGCGCAACACAGTCCAGCAGCGTTTTCCCGTGATAGCGAATTTCCGGGCCGCTCAGCCCCAGCGAACTCAGTTCCCCCAGTGACGTCGGCAGGCAACGAGCCACCTGCAACAGGTTCTCTTCACGTACGACAAAATTCACCGCGCTGTCTCGCTCACGCGCTTTACGCAAACGCCACTCAGCCAGACGCTGAAGGCAAGCCAGATGTCGACCACGCAGTTGCCAGGCATTGCCAAATTCGCGATAGGCCAGTGCGGGCGCCAAAATATCCTGTTTACGCTGACAAAGCAGAAGACATTCATCCAACGCGGCGTTCGTCCACCCTGCGGCTTGCGTATCCGCCACCAGTTGGACTGCCATCGGTAACAGGTAGAACACATCGGCGGCTGCGTAATCGCACTGTTTTTCACTCAGCGGGCGAGCAAGCCAGTCAGTTCTCGACTCGCTTTTATCCAGCGCCACACCCATATAATTGGCCACCAGCGCAGCGAAACCATAGGAAAGCGGCTTGCCTAAAAATGCGGCCAGAATCTGTGTATCGATGAAAGGCGTCGGCAGTGTTCCAAATGCATTGAGAAACACCTCCAGATCTTCACTACCCGCATGCAAGAATTTAGTGACCTGTTCGTTACGCAGCAACGCCTGAAACGGCGCCCAGTCGGTAATCGTTAACGGGTCGATAAGTGAAAGCTGCTCGCCGTCATACAATTGAATCAACCCTAATTGCGGGTAATACGTGCGGGTTCTGACGAACTCCGTGTCCAATGCCACCTGCGGAAAGCGTTGTGCCTGAGAGCAAACCTGTTGTAACCCGATGTCGGAAGTGATCAACTGATAATTCAAAACGTCATTCTCTTGGTTGTTTTTACTTTACGGTTCTAGGTCAAATCCGTATCGCCATAAAAAAGAACGCCGGATAAACCAGCGTGAAAACATCATATCGCGTCCTGCCGCTCTCTGGCAGTCGCTTTCATGGAAAATCGTCAGGCAGCAGCGTCTTTCTTCGCCTTCTTATCGTCGCGCAATTCGCGGCGCAGGATTTTCCCCACGTTAGACTTCGGCAAATCGTCACAGAATTCGATCTCTTTCGGCACTTTATAGCCGGTAAGATTGCGGCGACAGTGGGTAATAAGTTCCTCTTTGGTTAACGAGTTATCGCGCCGGACGACAAAGGCTTTAACTGCCTCACCGGATACCTCATTCGCCACCCCAACCACCGCCGACTCAGACACTTTGGGATGACGGCTGATGACATCTTCAATTTCCGTCGGATAAACGTTAAAGCCTGACACCAGAATCATGTCTTTCTTACGATCGATGACCCGCAGGAACCCTTCATCATCAGAGGTGACAATGTCACCCGTTGCCAGCCAGCCGTCTTTTAATACTTCATCCGTGGCGGCAAGCTGCTGCCAATACCCTAACATCACCTGCGGCCCACGCACCCATAGCTCACCGGATTCACCCGGTCCCGCATCGTTGCCATTATCGTCGATGATGCGGACATCCGTTGACGGCACGGGTAACCCGATACTGCCGCTGTAGTGCTTAAGGTCGTACGGATTTCCCGACACCAGCGGTGAACTCTCGGTCAGTCCATACCCTTCCAGCAGGTGTTTACCCGTAGTTTTCTCCCAACGTTCTGCCACCGCCTGCTGCACCGATGCGCCACCGCCGACCGATAAGCGCAGCGTGGAGAAATCCAGTTCGTGAAAGTCTTTATTGTTGAGCAGTGCGTTAAATAACGTATTGACGCCGGTGATGGCCGTAAACGGGTATTGTTTCAGTTCCTTCACGACCGTCGGGATATCACGAGGATTGGTGATCAGCAGATTCTTCCCCCCCAACTCAAGAAACAGGAGGCCGTTCACCGTAAGGGCGAAAATATGGTAGAGGGGCAACGCCGTCACCACCAGCTCATTGCCTTCTTGCAGAAGGGCGCCGTATGCTCCTTTGCACTGCTCAAGATTCGCCAGCATATTGCGGTGCGTGAGCATCGCGCCTTTAGCGACGCCCGTGGTGCCGCCGGTATATTGCAGAAATGCCAAATCAGAATTGATAATATCGGGACGGATATACTGCTGACGCCTCCCTTCCTGCAAAACACGACGAAACGATATCGCATCCGGCAGATGGTATTTAGGCACCAGCCGCTTAATGTATTTCACCACGAAGTTGACCAGCGTGCCTTTTGCCGTAGAAAGCTGGTCTCCCATGCGGGTCAGGATAACATGCTTCACCGCCGTGTTATGGACAACTTTTTCCAACGTATGCGCGAAGTTAGACACGATGACAATCGTACTTGCCCCGCTGTCTTTTAGCTGATGCTCCAGCTCACGCGGCGTATACAGCGGGTTAACGTTAACCACCACCATCCCCGCGCGCAGCACCCCAAACAGTGCAACGGGATATTGCAGTAGATTGGGCATCATCAACGCCACCCGATCGCCTTTTTGCAATTTAAGCTGGTTTTGCAGATAGGCAGCAAACGCCCGGCTCCGCTCTTCCAGCTTACGAAACGTCATCACTTCACCCATGTTGACGAATGCAGCTCGATCGGCATAACACCTCACGCTATTTTCAAACATTTCAATTAACGACGAATAGCGATCCGGATCGATTTCCGCCGGCACGTCCGCCGGATAGCGTGATAACCAAATTTTTTCCAAGACGTCACTCCCGAGATATTTTTTTAGTGGCATCGTCGTCGCCCTCAGAGGCCTGTTGTTATTAACATTATTTTAACTCAGCCTACCAGTTAACTAACAAACAATGTTAAGGTTGCGAGAACGATCACTAATTTATTCTTTATTCAAAAAAAATCAGGCAACCTGCGTCGCCTGATCTCTTCACGTCGAACGAAATAATTTTATTCAGTCACGACATTATCAATCCAAGCCGGACCAGTCCAACCACCGTCAAATCCCCATCCATAACCGTAGCCCGCACGCCATCCCCACGGACCATAACCATAGCCGCCGGGTGGCATCATCAGCCGCTGCACAACATTCCAGCGCTTGTAGCCTTGTGCGTCGATCACGACGTAGCGATAAGGTTTATCACCGATGGCACCCTGTTCGGTGCCGACAATAGGCCCGACAACGGTGACCAGTTGATCTTTAAAATCGACAGGTTCCAGAAAGCGATTCACATAGGCAATAAAACGCCCTTCTGATGGCATATCCAGCAGCGGTTTTGCGCCGCTATCCAGCGGCATGCTGGCAATTTCCAGACGGGTTTTATTTGTCTCATTGCGGATGCTGACCACTCGCCCGCCAAAGCGCGACTCCTGACCGACATAAATCTGCGGCGCATTCATGACGCGCACCAGATCGTCCTGCGGCGTGGGCGACGAGCCTTTAATGGCATCCGGTATCGTGACACAGCCGGAAAGCAGCAGTACCGTCGCCGCCACCAGACAGAGGCGTGCTTTTTTCTGATTCAGATGCAGACGTTTTATCCGCATACTTTTCATCTGTGCGCTCTTCATTGGTACAAACATGGCACAACCCCTTCTTCAGATATCTGATAGTTAGACTGCTCGGCATCGAATAAGTTGCTGTTATAGAAGTTATGCTCCACGCCATATCAGTATGCCGTTTATTCGCGACCGGGAAGTTTTTTCCAGGTCACTTCATTGCGCAGATAGCGCGGTTGTGCCTTCTCGACCCTGACCGCTTTTCCTGCCTGCCAAAGCTGACAGGCCAGTGGCAACATGTCCTGAGCCTGCGGCAGCAGCACATCGCCCTTCGTTAATACCAACGAGGCATGGCTGACCAGTTCAGGATAGGTTTCCCATCCGGTTCCTACCGTGGCCCATTCGCCTGACAGCGCAGCCGTTAAGGCTTGCACTTGTTCAGGTTTCAATACGGCTTCCTCGGATTCCCCCTGCCAGCCACCGCCAGCAGCCCGCTGATAACAGCCCCAGTACACTTCGCCCATTCGCGCATCAATAGCCGCCAGCACTTGTGTCGCCTGTGTCAGACGGAAAGCGCCTTGTGCCATTGTCGCCAGAGACGATACGCCGATCATCGGTAAATCCGCCCCCAACGCCAGCCCTTGCGCAATGCCAATACCAATCCGCACACCGGTAAAACTGCCGGGCCCCTGACCAAAAGCCAGCGCATCAAGATCGTTAAGCCTCAGGCCGCTGTCGGCCAGCACCTGCTGAACCATCGGCAGAATACGTTGGGTGTGCTCACGGGGACAAATTTCGAACAGAGAATGAATTTCACCTTCATTCCAGAGTGCGACGGAACAGGCTTCCGTTGCGGTATCAAGCGCTAGAATTCGCGTAGACATGCCAACCTCAGGCAGGATAAATAAATCTTAACAACCCGCATCATAGCACAACCCCCTATCGTGCCGCAGCCCTTCCCACCGTTGGTCAGAACAGGCGGTAACCGCCAGCGGGAGATTATGTGTTACGGGTCAGGAAATTAATCGCCTGCCCAATATCGCGGGTCCGCGGCGTCGGCGGCAGGCTGTTAAGGAACACGGCGCCATACGGACGCATCACCAATCGATTATCGCAAATCACAATGACACCGCGATCCTCAACGTCACGGATGAGACGACCCACGCCTTGCTTCAGGGTAATTACCGCATCGGGAACCTGCACATCGTCGAAAGGTTCGCCGCCGCGCAGCCGACAATCTTCTATACGTGCCTTCAGCAGCGGGTCGTCCGGTGAGGTAAACGGCAGTTTATCGATAATGACGCAGGAGAGCGTATCGCCGCGCACATCCACACCTTCCCAGAAGCTGCTGGTCGCCACCAGCAAGGCATTACCCGCCGACACAAACTGCGACAGCAGTTGCGCCTTGCCGGTCTCCCCCTGGAGCAGCACCGGTAGCGTCAGCATGGCGCGAAACTCGGCGGCCAAATCACGCATCATCTGATGCGAGGTACACAGCATAAAGCAGCGTCCCTGATTCGCTTCAATCAACGGCTGTAGCATCGTCGCCAGCCTTTTCGCCGCACCGGGACGATTGGTTTCCGGCAAATGACGAGGCACGCAGAGCAGCGCCTGATTGGCATAATCAAACGGGCTGGGCAACAGGAGCGTGTTCGCGTTATCCAACCCCAGCCTATCGGTGAAGTGGAAGAGTTGATCGTTCACAGACAGGGTCGCGGAGGTAAATACCCAGGCAGCAGGCTTGTCCTTCATCAATTCGCGAAAACGATCGGCGACGGACAGCGGCGTCAGCGCTAACACGAAATGGCGAGAATTACATTCATACCAGTAGCTATAGCCCGGTTGCTGAACTTCTTTCAGCCGCTTCAGGCGGTTGCGATAGAGCGTGGCACGCTCAAAGGCAGCATCCAATAGCGCAGAGCGGCCAAGCGACAGTTTCGCGACGTCGTAACACAGCTCCAGTGCATCATCCAGCAGCACGAGCGCGCGCTGAAGCGACGGCTGTTCGAGCACATCGCGCAGGTTACCGCGAAACCCTGGATCGCCCAGCGCCAGCCGGAAATCCTGCGTGCTTTGCGTCAGGCGATCGGCACTTTTTTGCAATTGAGAGGCGTCTCGCACTTCGGTGCGGTAAGCCACGATGATGTCTTTTGCCAGATCCATCAGTTGGCGACTGGACAACTGCTGACCGAAGTACTGACTGGCGATGTCGGGAATCTGGTGGGCTTCATCGAAAATCACGACGTCACTTTCCGGGATCAACTCAGCAAAACCGGTCTCTTTCACCACCATATCCGCCAGATAAAGATGGTGGTTAACGACCACGATATCAGCATCCATCGCTTTACGCCGCGCCTTCACCACGAAGCACTCTTTATAGTGCGGGCAGTCGCTGCCCAGGCAGTTATCGTTGGTACTCGTCACTAATGGCCAGATCGCGCTGTCTTCCGCAACGCCGGAACAGGTCGTGACGTCGCCCTCTGTCGTTTCCGACGACCAACCGCGCAGCCTGACCAGTTCGCTCAGCGTTTCGGCGGGTAAATCGCCGCCACCCAGCGACTGCTGTTCGAGCCGTTCCAGACAAAGATAGTTCGAGCGGCCTTTCAGCAGTGCGAGTTTACCTTTGTACTTCAACGCCTGTGCGATCGTCGGTAAGTCGCGACTATAGAGCTGATCCTGTAGCGCTTTCGAACCGGTCGAGATAATGACTTTTTTATCGGCACGCAAGGCTGGTGCAAGGTAGGCATAGGTTTTACCGGTTCCGGTTCCCGCTTCCACCACCAACGCCGTTTTACCGTCGATAGCCTGCATTACCGCCTGCGCCATCTTCCGCTGTGGTTCACGCGGCTTGAAGCCCGTGATCGCTTTCGCCAGCGCGCCGTCATTCGCAAAATCATCGATTACCCGATCGTTCGTCACGCCAGCTCTCTTTATCAAAGGAATTATGTAGAGTAAATCTGTCAGTCCCTGGCCGTTTCAGGCCGTGGCAAAAATATCGCGCTGATTATGCCAAGAGTCACCCAACGCTACCACTCTAAATCTGGAAAGCGTGCCGCGCCCCGCTATGTTAGGCTTGGCGCTTCGAGAGGGATTGCTATCCCTATGTTATTATCCCCACCATTTTTATTATTCTCACAATGGAGAAAATTCATCTCATGGCGATCACACGTATTAACCCTGAAGCTCGCTGGTCAGACGCGGTCATCCACAACAATACGTTGTATTACACCAGCGTGCCGGAGAATCTGGATGATGGCGCACAGGCGCAGACGGAAAACGCGCTGGGCGCGCTGGATGCGATCCTGCAACAGGCGGGAACGGATAAGAGTAAGCTGTTGGACGTGACGATTTTTCTCGCCGATGCGGATGATTTTGCCGCGATGAACACCGCGTGGGATGCCTGGGTCGTGGCAGGCAGCGCGCCCGTACGCTGTACCGTGCAGGCTAAGCTGATGCATCCGAAATTTAAAGTCGAAATAAAAGCAATTGCGGCGATATAAACCATCACCACTTTATATACCCAATCCTATACCCTAAATAATTCGAGTTTCAGGACAAAACGTCAACGTTTTGAACAACGCGAAGCGTTAGCCCTTTAGGGCGAGGCTCATGGATGAGCCGAGTAACGAGCGCAGCTAACGCTCATGCAACATGAAGTATGACGGGTATAGAGGAGGCGCGGTTACTGCTCGTCCTCTTCTTCACCATCATCAAAATGGTGTTCATCGTCGCTGTCATTAACGGCATCATCATCTTCGTCAAACATGGCCGTGACAGCGTCACCTTTATGGCCCTGACGGATTTCGGCTGCAACCTGCGCTATCGCCTGGCCGCTGCTCATGCCCTCAGACATCAGTTCCTGAATACGCTCTACGGCAGCTTGCTGTTGTTGGTGCGTCAGCGCGGGCATACCTGTAATCATGATAATTTCCTGGTTGATAAACTCACACGTATCATCGCATGCCCGCTTCGGCATACACCAGCATTTCTGCTTTGTGGTACGCTGTAGCCAGTAAAATCGACGCAACATCATAGAATAGACACACAACCATGACTGCCGCCAATACGACCCACGTAACTCATACAAGCGATTCTGGCTCCGCCGCTATTTATCACTCGCTGCCTTATTATCCGAATGTGCTGCTCGATCGCTTTGCGCCTTTTTCCCAACAGCCGTGGGCAATGTTGCTGCACTCCGGGTTTGCCGAGCATCCGCATAATCGCTTCGATATCATGGTCGCTGACCCGCGGGTAACCCTGAGTACTCGGGGAAACAGGACAGAAATCACACGTGACGGCGTAACGAATACTGTAGAAGGCGATCCCTTTACCCTGCTGCAGCAACAGCTTGATACTCTGGCGTTGCCCACCGACTTAAATCCTGATTGCCCCTTTCAGGGTGGCGCTCTGGGGTTGTTCGGCTATGATTTGGGACGTCAGATTGAAACGCTGCCCGCTCAGGCTGAACGAGACATCGACCTGCCGGATATGGCAGTAGGTTTATACGATTGGGCGCTCGTCGCCGATCACCAGCGACAGACGTTAACGCTGATCGTCCATCATTCCCTGCAAGCGCGGCTCGACTGGTTAGCCACTCCGCCTGTTAGTGCCCCGCAAGCCGACTTCAGGCTCATCGGCAGTTGGCTGCCGAATATGTCGCGCGCAGAGTACGGTGATAAATTCCGCAAAATACAGGACTACCTTCTGGCAGGAGATTGTTATCAGGTCAATCTGGCGCAGCGTTTTTCCGCGACTTACGCGGGCAATGAATGGCAGGCATTTTTACAGCTGTCCGCAGGAAATAAAGCGCCCTTTTCCGCTTTCCTGCGCCTGCCAGAAAATACCGTTATCAGCGTATCACCGGAACGTTTCCTTTGGCTGGAAGATCGCCGCATTCAAACGCGTCCGATTAAAGGGACATTGCCGCGTCTCTCTGACCCAGAGAGCGATAAACAACAGGCGACAAAGCTTGGTGGCTCAGAGAAAGATCGTTCGGAAAACCTAATGATTGTCGATCTCCTGCGTAACGACATCGGCCGCGTTGCGGTTCCGGGCAGCGTCCGCGTGCCGGAACTGTTTGCCGTCGAACCTTTTCCCGCGGTGCACCATCTGGTCAGTACGATTGAAGCACAGCTACCAGAAGATTGCCCCGCCACCACACTGCTGCGCGCCTGTTTCCCCGGTGGCTCAATTACCGGCGCCCCCAAAATCCGTGCCATGCAGATCATTGAAGAGCTGGAACCTCATCGCCGTAATGCTTACTGCGGCAGCGTCGGCTATATCAGCCTGTGCGGCACCATGGACACCAATATCACCATCAGGACGTTATTAACCGAACGCGGTAGGATTTACTGCTGGGCGGGCGGCGGCATCGTTGCCGACAGTCAGGCACAGGCTGAATATCAGGAAACATTTGATAAAGTGGGCCGTATTCTTCCCCTGTTGGATAGCTCCCAGACAATTCAGGTACTGAATAAATGAGTGAGATTGCTTTGCCGCCAACGGCTTTTGCGCTGAACGACTTTATTACGCGCTTTCAGTTACAGCTTCCGCCATCGTTGCGGCCTGTGCACCAGCAGCGTCAGGCAGCGGTGCTGGTGCCAATTATTTGCCATCCTACCCCCACGCTGTTATTGACCCGACGTTCTGCGGACCTGCGTAAACACGCCGGACAAGTGGCGTTCCCTGGCGGAGCGGCAGATAAAGCGGATCGTTCGCTCATCGAAACGGCGCTGCGTGAAGCGCAGGAAGAAGTGGCTATCCCACCAGAAAACGTTCAGGTATTGGGCGTCTTACCGCCGTTGGACAGCGTCAGCGGCTTTCAGGTCACGCCAGTTGTCGGACTCATCGCGGCGCAGACCCGCTTCCATCCCAATGAAGATGAAGTCGCCGAGCTGTTTGAAATGCCGTTGGACAAGGCATTCGCGCTCACGCGCTATTACCCGCTAGATATCGAACGCAAACAGCAGCGCCACCGGGTTTACCTCTCCTGGTATCAGCAGCAGTTTGTCTGGGGGCTGACGGCAGCCATCATCCACCAACTCGCCCTACAGATTTCCGACAGGCCTTACGCATAAGGCCGCGCTCAGCGGCTTTTGTCTTATCACTTCCTTTCCTTCAACAAATATCCCTGACTTGAAAGTGGACTCTTCGCTTAAAAAGCCCCACCGATACCATTTACAATGACTTAGCGCACGATTGGGATAAGTTAAATTGTGCGGTGTCATAAGTTTATTTCATGCGAAAAACAAAGCCATACAACATATTCCACACTACAATAGCGCGATTTAACGAGTTTTATTCTAATCTTTGGGGATATATCCACTAAAATTCAGGTCATGTCTCATCGGAACCAAAAACACGAGATAATTAGCAGCATAAGAAGCTGATTGTGGTGAAGAAACCGGATGCAGACGATCGGAAAATGAAGGATGAATATGGCCTAGAGTCTTTGAGGAGTTTGGCGTGATAAGCGTTTTCGACATGTTTAAGATCGGTATTGGCCCCTCTAGCTCTCATACGGTTGGACCGATGAAAGCCGGTAAGCAATTTGTCGATGAATTGGTCAACCTGGATTTACTAGCCGCGACAACACGTATTGCCGTCGATGTATACGGTTCACTGTCGCTAACGGGCAAAGGTCACCACACGGATATCGCCATCATCATGGGTCTGGCGGGCAACATGCCAGATACGGTTGATATTGATGCCATCCCTGGCTTTATCCGCGATGTCGAGCAACGCGAGCGCCTGCTACTGGCTAATGGGCAGCATGACGTCGATTTCCCACGTGAAGGCGGCATGGTTTTCCGCAGTGAAAATCTGCCATTGCACGAAAACGGCATGACCATCACCGCCTTTGACAGCAATAAAGAAATTTATAGCAAAACCTATTACTCCATTGGCGGTGGCTTTATCGTTGATGAAGCGCATTTTGGCAAAGACACCACCACTGATGTCGCCGTTCCTTACACATTCCATTCCGCCAAAGAAATGTTGGAACACTGTAAGCAGAGTGGCCTGTCACTTTCCGGGATGGTGATGCGCAACGAGTTGGCGCTGCACAGTCGTCAGGACATTGACGCCTACTTTGCCGATATCTGGCAGACGATGCGCGCCTGTATCGATCGCGGCATGAACACCGAAGGCGTGTTGCCGGGCCCATTACGCGTACCACGTCGCGCCTCTGCGCTGCGTCGTATGCTGGTGTCTTCCGATAAACTGTCCAACGACCCGATGAACGTGGTGGACTGGGTTAATATGTTCGCACTGGCGGTGAATGAAGAAAACGCCGCCGGTGGCCGTGTGGTTACCGCACCGACCAACGGCGCGTGCGGCATCGTTCCAGCCGTCCTTGCTTATTACGACCACTTTATCGAACCGGTTAGCCCGGCCATTTATATCCGCTATTTCCTCGCGGCAGGCGCGGTCGGCATTTTGTATAAAATGAATGCTTCCATCTCCGGTGCCGAAGTTGGCTGTCAGGGGGAAGTCGGCGTCGCGTGTTCCATGGCGGCGGCTGGACTGGCAGAGTTGATGGGGGCCAGCCCAGAGCAGGTTTGTGTGGCCGCGGAGATCGGTATGGAACACAATTTGGGCTTAACCTGCGATCCCGTTGCGGGACAGGTGCAAGTTCCGTGCATCGAACGCAACGCAATTGCCTCCGTTAAAGCGATTAACGCCGCCCGCATGGCAACCCGTCGCACCAGCGAACCACGCGTGTCGTTGGATAAGGTGATTGAAACCATGTACGAAACGGGTAAAGACATGAACGCCAAATACCGCGAAACGTCACGAGGCGGGTTGGCGATCAAAGTGCAGTGTGATTGATGTGCTAACGCCGTTTTGCCATCTTTTCACCCACGAATCGTCTACTACTTCGGCGTAATATCGTTCATTTTCGTCCACAAGACGTGTTCCTGAACGGATAAGCAACCATACACGATGGCGGAATTTACCCCGCTATCGTGTATGCCATCGAAAGATCCATCAAGCCATCATGCGTACCTGCCCCTATTCGGCGAAGGGGGATTCATTACAATCGCATACACCTTCCACGATTGCGCGTTCACTTTCCTGTTAATAATTTTTCCCATGGGTCATAAGCGGACGATAGCCATGTTTTAGGCCGTAAGGCATCAGATAGAAAATCACGTAAAAGCTGAACTTTGAGTGGCAATAGCGTGCGTGTAGGATAAAGCGCGTGTATTCCGAGTGTTTGCGCTTGCCAGTCTGACATAATTTCCACCAACCTCCCCTTGATAATATCGCTATATACCAGAAAATCCGGTTGCAAGATTATCCCCTGGCCTTCAATAGCAAGAAATCGGCATGTTGCACCATTATTAACATTGAGTCGTGGGTGAATGCTAACTTTTACCTGCTCTCTTTTTTCCTTACAAAACAACCATTCGTTGCCACCGGCGTTATAGCTATAAGCAATCACGACATGTTTATCTAAATCTACAGGGTGTGTCGGTGTCCCCCATACGCGAAGATATTCAGGTGAAGCACACAATATTAGGCGAGTTGTTGCCAACAACGAAGATATCAACGTGGAATCAGGCAGATTACCGATGCGGACGACTAAATCGTATCCTTCTTCTACCGGATCGACGATACGATCAGCAAGAACAATATCAAGCTCAACTTTCGGGTTTTTATCCATAAACTGTCCCCACAGTGGAGCCAACTGAAGTACACCGAAATCCTGCGGCACACCAATCCGCAAGCGACCATGCGCCTGATTGGCTCGTGTGCAAACTTGATTCTCAG
Organism: Pectobacterium artocarpous; assembly: GCF_046159765.1. Lineage (NCBI taxonomy): Bacteria > Pseudomonadati > Pseudomonadota > Gammaproteobacteria > Enterobacterales > Pectobacteriaceae > Pectobacterium > Pectobacterium artocarpous. The sequence continues at coordinate 85,092 of NZ_JBJXVK010000020.1, read as the reverse complement.
CCTCTGCGATAACTGATAACACCTCTATACAACGCAGGTAATAAATTTGCCCTTCATTCGTCAAAGAAATACGCCGCGTGGTGCGATGGAGCAACCTTACGCCCAAAAATTTTTCTAACTCAATAACTTGCCGTGACACAGCCGGTTTTGAAAACCCGGTACTTTCCACCGCTTTGACAAAGCTTCCTGCTTTCACTACCGCGACAAAGGTAGCCATCGCTTGCAATTTATCCATTATCTCCTCCTGAGAGACAATATATCTAACTATTCATTATTTATCATTAATATCATTACCAATAGAATATTGTTGATACTTTTACTTCACTAGAGATTACACAATGAAAATTGCCGTCATAGGTGCTGGAAATATGGGGCAGGGGTTCGTCAAGCAACTCACGTTAGCTGGGCATGAAGTACGTGTCGCTGCTCGTGACCTCACGAAAGCCAGAGCGCTTGCCGTTCAATATCCCGGGGCTATAGCAGTGGAATCAAATGAGGCATTACAGGATTCAGACATCGCGATTTTAGCGGTTGGCTACAATGATACACACTCCGCCTTACAGTCTCTTGGCGATCTAAATGGGAAAGTGATTATTGATATAACCAACCCACTCACAGCCGACTACATGGGACTAACCCTTGGCCACGATACCTCTGCGGGCGAGGAAATCGCGAAAATGGCCACTGGCGCAATTGTTGTTAAAGCCTTTAACACGATTTTTGCTCAAGTTTTGTCTGAAGGAGCGAAATTTGCCCAGAGTGCCACTGTCCCGGTTTTTTATGCTACTGATAGCGAATCAGCAAAAGAAGCTGTCCGTGAATTAATCGAAAGTATCGGATTCTCTCCGGTAGATGCTGGTGGGCTAAAAAACTCTCGTTATCTGGAACCTCTCGGCGGACTCAATATTTATTTTGGTTACGGGGCAGGTAAAGGCACGCAGATTGCGCCAACCTGGATTAGCCGTATTTAATTCACTCTTTATTCTTCTTTATTAGGATCATTTATGTCTTATATGAAATTGACTCAACTCTCTATCGCGTTAACAATCTTTTGTTTTTCCTCTTCTTCTTTTGCAGAGCAGAAATCAACAGATATTGTTAGCCCTATTACAAACAAAGTGCAGCCATATAAAGTGACGCCAGAAGAAGCACGTAAAGCGGGCCGCGCAGCTTATGACAAACCGACGCCTGAAAATAGCATTATGCTCTTTGTCGATCATCAAGTGGGCCTGATGGCAAGCGTTCGAGATTTTCAACAGGCATCAGGCTATAAAAACAATGTTATAGCCTTAGCGCAGATGGCTAAAGCATTAAATATTCCGGTATTAATTACCAGTTCCAATGCTCAATGGCAGAATGGTGATACGCTGCCAGAACTAAAAGAAATATTCAAAGATCAACCCATTTACCGTCGTACGGGTATTATCAACGCTTATGAGGATCCGACGTTCCGTAAAGCTTTGGAGGATTTAGTTGCCAAAACAGGTCGTCGGCACATTATCATTTCCGGCGTTACATTAGGAACCTGCGTAACCTTACCGACATTGGCAATGATCAATGATGGATATCAAGTCTATCCTGTTGTTGATGCCTCTGGCGCGTGGAGCAAATACGAGGCGGATGCGGCAATGCAGAGAATGACGGCTGCTGGAGCTGAGCTTGAAAGTGTATTTGCGCTTGGTGCAGAATTACAAGCAGACTGGAAAAATCCAACCGCTGACGCGATGCTGCCACCGTTTATCAACGGGTTACCAGAATATGGTTGGGTATTACAGAACTATTGGAACAATGCTAACCAGCATACCGTTCCTGATCCTTTTAAAGTAGTGAAGTAATATAACTGAGTATCTGCCCAATTCCTTTTCGACAAAGAAGCCCCGCCAATTGGCGGGGCTTCTTTTTGCAACGGACTTACTCGAATCATATTACGATTCTTCAGCGTCTTCCGCATCCACAATGCGCTCCACACGCACCAGATCGATACGGTATTCGGAAACCTCGACAATATGAAAGCGCAGGTGGTGCAATTCGATGACATCGCCGACTTTCGGGAACTCATCACTGTGCGCCAGCAACAGGCCAGCCAGTGAAGCATACTCTTCCTTCGGGTCAACCAGATCGCTGCTATCCACGACCTGCTGCAAGGCATGCAGGTCTGTTCCGCCTTTCACCAACCAGCCTTCGCCGTCAGGGATAATATCCAGCGTTTCATCTTCATCCGGGAACTCACCCGCAATCGCTTCCAGCACGTCCAGCGGCGTGACCAACCCTTGCACCACACCAAACTCGTTGGTGATGATGACCAAGCTGCCTTTCGCACGACGCAGAACAGGCAGCAGGTTAATCACGTCCAGCGTTTCCGGCACAACGATTGGCGGATTCGCCGCAGCGAAGCTTTCGACATCCGTCGGCGTTTCCAGCGCTACCAGCAGATCCTTAGCACGGACGACGCCGATAAGTTCATCCAGAGAACCGCGGCATATTGGGAACAGGCTGTGAGGCGTGTCCAGCAATTGCATGCGGATCTGTTCGACGGAACTTTCACTATCAACCCAAGAAATTTCAGTACGTGGCGTCATCACACTGCGCAGCGAACGCGACGCTAATGTCAGCACGCCGCTGATCATATTACGTTCTTCTTCCGCAAACTCTTCTGCCGTGAGCTTCTTCTGGGGTTCATCCGCATCCAGATCATCCGTGTTTTTCTGTGAGCCCATCAGACGCAGAATGGCCTCTGCGGTACGCTCACGCAAAGGTCGGTGTGACTGGTGCTTCATAAAGTTATGACGGGCAATCTGGTTAAATAGCTCGATCAGGATAGAGAAACCAATCGCGGCGTACAGATAGCCTTTCGGAATGTGGAAGCCAAGGCCTTCCGCCATCAGGCTCAGACCAATCATCAGTAAGAAACTGAGACACAGGACTACCACCGTTGGATGCTCGTTGACGAATCGGGTCAGCGGCTTAGAAGCAAGCAGCATAACGCCCATCGCAATGGTCACCGCCGTCATCATCACGCCCAAGTGATCGACCATTCCCACCGCAGTAATCACGGCATCCAGCGAGAACACAGCGTCCAGCACGACGATCTGTGCCACCACGGCCCAGAAACTGGCGTGGGCACGATTGCCGTTACCATCATGCGTTTTGTTCTCTAGCCGCTCATGCAACTCCATCGTGGCCTTGAACAAGAGAAACATACCGCCGAACAGCAAAATCAGGTCGCGACCCGAGAAGCTGAAATCACCAAGGCTAAACAGTGGACGCGTCAGTGTGACCATCCAGGAAATCAAAGACAACAGGCCCAGACGCATTAACAACGCCAGGCTTAAACCGATAATGCGGGCTTTATCTCGCTGTTTGGGGGGTAATTTATCCGCCAAAATGGCGATAAACACCAAATTGTCGATACCCAGAACAATTTCAAGTACCACCAGCGTCAATAAGCCTGCCCAAATTGAAGGATCTAGCAAAAATTCCATGTCAGACTCCAGAAAATGAACGAGCAGATGACATCAATGCATGAACCGCATTGAATGGTAATAAAAAGAGTTGATGTGAATCAGAGAGATTCTGAATGTGGTCAGAATGACCAACTGAGTACAGAAAACCGCCAGCATTAGCGGAAAAACAGAGAACGTTTTGTCGGTGACAGTCCATGGGAAGGGCTGATGCCCAGTGCTCCTAAGCAATTTAAGGGATATTTACTCTAACAGGTTGTTACCAACTTTCACAAAGAATTTCGTCGATCGGCTTCGTATTGATAACACGCTCAAATTTTCCGCTTCTTTCCCCTTTTCGCCACTTGCTTAACTGGTCAGCATTAGAGCGTCATCACACTATTTATTTTTTCGATAACTAAAATAAATCTGTCAGTCACGATTTCTCGCCTGACAACCAGGAGGAACACAGTGAATGTCATGAATCCACGGTAAATTTTTTCTTGCAGCCATACGAATACCGCGACGGTTAACGTTCAGTAGCTGAGCGCTAACCCTGTTTCTGACACATTGACCTTTTTTGATCGTAAACGTGAGGAGGTAGCAAGTGAGTATTGCAATCATGTTATGCACTCACGGCGCCACTGCGGGACCGCTGTTAAAGACAGCAGAAATGATCCTTGGTGAACAGAGTAATGTCGCCTGGATCGATTTCGTTCCTGGAGAAAACGCCGAAACATTGATAGAAAAATATCAGGAAAAACTCACGCAGTTAGACACATCGCAGGGCGTGCTATTTCTCGTTGATACCTGGGGCGGTAGCCCATTCAACGCGGCCAGTCGCTTCGTCACCGACAAAGAAAACCATGACGTTATCGCCGGCGTAAATATCCCCATGCTAGCGGAAACCTTTATGGCTCGGGATGATAATCCGTCCTTTTCCGATTTGGTTTCTATCGCTCTGGAAGCCGGCAGAGATGGCGTGAAAGCACTGAAATATCAGGAGACGCCTAAAGCCGCGCCCTCTTCTCCGCCGCCGCCCCCAAAGGCCAGCGCCGTCCCCACACCAGCAGGCCCCGGTGAACACATGAAGATCGGATTGGCACGCATCGATGACCGTCTGATTCATGGTCAGGTCGCCACCCGTTGGACAAAAGAAACCAATGTCTCGCGCATTATTGTTGTCAGCGATGAAGTCGCCGCCGACAACGTGCGTAAAACGCTGCTGACTCAGGTTGCGCCGCCGGGCGTTACCGCTCACGTGGTGGATGTCGCAAAAGCCGTCCGCGTTTACGACAACCCCAAATATGCCGCCGATCGGGTGATGCTGCTATTCACCAATCCGACGGATGTATTAACGCTGATCGAAAATGGCGTAAATATTACCTCGGTCAATATTGGCGGCATGGCATTTAAACAGGGGAAAACGCAGGTCAACAATGCCGTCTCTATCGATGAGAAGGATATCGCTGCATTCCGAGAATTAGACAAACGTGGAATTGAGTTGGAGGTTCGCAAAGTATCAACCGATTCCCGGATTAAAATGATGGATTTAATTAACAAAATGCCGCGCTGATACCTATCGCAATGCGATTGTGATTAACGCAAATGTCACCATCAATAATAGCTTTGTAGACCTGACGATTTTCAAGATAGGTATTTATGTCAATTTGAAAAGCGTTATGTCGACATAGAAAAGCGATGGGGATAGCGGTTTATTTTTACTCAGACACGTTTTATAGGAGAAATACGATGGAGATTACCACACTTCAAATTGTGCTGATATTTCTCGTCGCGTGTGTTTCGGGGATGGGTTCGATTCTTGATGAATTCCAGTTCCACCGTCCACTCGTTGCCTGTACGCTGATTGGCGCAGTATTAGGTGATTTAAAAACCGGGATCATTATTGGCGGTACACTGGAGATGATCGCGTTAGGCTGGATGAACATCGGTGCGGCTGTCGCACCAGATGCGGCGCTGGCCTCCATTATATCAACCATTCTGGTTATCGCCGGTGGCCAGGGGATCGGTGCCGGGATTGCGCTGGCGATTCCGCTCGCTGCGGCCGGGCAAGTATTAACCATTATTGTTCGTACCATTACGGTCGCATTCCAGCATGCGGCAGATAGTGCGGCAGAGCGAGGTAACCTGACGGCCATCAGTTGGATTCACGTCTCTGCCCTATTGCTACAGGCTATGCGTATTGCGATCCCTGCGGTCATTGTCGCGATTTCCGTCGGCACCGATGCCGTTCACGCCATGTTGAACTCTATCCCGGAAGTCGTCACCAACGGCCTGAATATCGCTGGTGGCATGATTGTCGTCGTAGGTTATGCAATGGTCATCAACATGATGCGTGCAGGCTACCTGATGCCGTTCTTCTATCTTGGCTTCGTTACTGCCGCGTTCACCGAATTCAATCTGGTGGCGCTGGGGGTAATCGGTATTGTGATGGCCGTGCTGTATATCCAGCTCAGCCCGAAATATAACAAGGTTCAAGGCCAGCCGATTTCATCAGGCAATAACGACCTTGATAACGAACTGGATTAACAGGAGTGAGAAAAATGGTCGAAAACACGAATGTCAAAAAGCTCACTGACAGCGACATCCGCGCGGTATTTATCCGTTCCAACCTATTTCAAGGCTCCTGGAACTTTGAACGTATGCAGGCACTCGGCTTCTGTTTTTCCATGGTGCCGGTGATTCGCCGTCTTTATCCCGAAAATTCGGAAGATCGCAAACAGGCAATCAAACGCCATTTGGAGTTCTTCAATACACAGCCCTTTGTTGCTGCGCCGGTACTTGGCGTAACGATGGCAATGGAAGAGCAACGGGCTAACGGCGCACCCATTGACGACGCGGCGATAAACGGCCTGAAAGTCGGGCTAATGGGGCCACTGGCTGGCGTCGGCGACCCGATATTCTGGGGCACAGCCCGTCCGGTATTCGCCGCGCTGGGTGCAGGAATTGCGATGAGCGGCAGTCTGTTAGGCCCCATCCTCTTCTTTGTCCTGTTTAATCTGGTTCGTCTGCTAGTGCGCTACTACGGCGTCGCCTATGGCTACCGTAAAGGGATCGATATTGTCAGCGATATGGGCGGTGGTTTCCTGCAAAAAATGACCGAGGCAGCTTCTATTCTTGGTCTATTCGTCATGGGGGCATTGGTCAATAAATGGACCCACGTCAACATTCCGATGGTGGTGTCGACGGTGACGAATCAGAACGGTGAAACCACGGTGACCACCGTTCAATCCATCCTCGATCAGCTAATGCCAGGACTCGTCCCCCTGCTGCTGACGTTCGGCTGTATGTGGCTGTTACGACGCAAAGTAAATGCACTGTGGCTGATTATGGGCTTCTTCGCCATTGGTATCTTCGGGTACTGGATCGGCCTACTCGGCGTGTAATAGCCAATGGCCGGGCGCCAATACGTCCGGCCATTTTTTTAACGGATATGGATGCTTAACGGGCAAAGGTAAGACGGATGACAATGACAGATATCACGCTGGTCGTGTTGATTGTGTTAGCGCTGATGTACGCCATCTATGATGAGTTCATCATGGATAAACTCAAAGGGAAAACCCAACTCCTCGTCCCTCTGAAACGGGCGAATCGTCTCGACACGCTGATTTTTATCGGTTTAGTGGGGATTCTTATTTATCAAAATGTGATGAGTAATGGTGCTATTCTCACCACCTATCTTTTAATCTCTCTGGCCTTCATGGCATGTTATCTGGCTTATATTCGACGCCCTAAACTGGTTTTTAAATCAACCGGATTCTTTTATGCGAATATATTCATTTCTTATACCAAAATTAAAAATATGAATTTATCTGAGGATGGCATATTAGTCATCGATCTTGAGAATCGTCGTTTATTGATACAGGTTACACAGCTTGATGATTTAGAGAAGATATATAAATTTATGATTGACAATCAATAAGATAAACCCTTAAGGCGAATTATTTAAAATAACAGAAAATATACACCTTATTTTTGGGTGGCATTTTAACCCCCAACAATCTTGACGTTATTTTATACGATTTGTCAGTCCCTTCACTTAAATGAAAATAATTATCAATTGCATTGTTAACACGTAAAACTTTTAGTGTTGTTTACCGCATAAATAATATGGTAAGGTTGCGCCGTCATTGGGGAGTAGCCGGTTTCTGATTAATTAATGTCACGATAACTCATCAGATATGTTCGTATCAACATACTCGTTTATCTCCGCTTATCGGAGTGCAGACGTGGTGCGGGCGGCCAAGCGTGATTGGCAGGCGAGACCATAGACACGCAAGATCGTCATTCAGGTTGGGGATGATCTGCGTGTATATGGTTAATCGTCCAGCCGAGGCTATTTACAATGAATATGTCAGCAACACTTATCCTAGCATTTGGTATGTCAATGGATGCCTTCGCTGCGTCAATCGGTAAAGGTGCCGTCCTGCATAATCCTCGTTTCCGCGATGCCATCCGTACCGGGCTCATTTTTGGCCTCATTGAGGCGGTCGCTCCTCTCATCGGTTGGGCGCTGGGCTTTTTTGCCAGTCAATATATTCTCGAATGGGATCATTGGGTTGCGTTTACGTTGCTAGTGATTCTCGGCGGCCGCATGGTCGTGGAGGGACTCAAAGGCTCTTCAGACTGCCGCTGCGAAAAAGTCAAAAATCATAGTCTGGCACTATTAATCTGCACTGCTGTTGCCACCAGCCTGGATGCCATGGCAATCGGCGTCGGTCTGGCGTTTCTTCAGGTGAATATTTTCCATACCGCGATGGTGATTGGCTGCGCCACCATGATTATGGTTACACTCGGTATGATGATTGGCCGCTATATCGGCCCTATTCTCGGTAAAAAAGCGGAAGTTATGGGCGGGTTGGTTCTGATTGGTATCGGCTGTAATATCCTGTACGAACACCTTGGCTACGCAGCCTGATATACCCGTCATACTACTTCAACGGGCAGCCCGACTATCGCGCTGCCCGTTTTTATGCTTGTCGATTAAGCGATCGCGTCACTATCAATACGTTGATGCAAACGGATAATAAAATCCGTTTCACAACCAAATCCCTCCGCCGCCCGCAATCGTTCAACAACGTCTGGCGTTGCCCGCCAGGCAAAGGGCGTCATCTGCAATAGCGCCGCCGCTTCGTTCCCAGATAGCTGCATCGGATACGCAAGCGTTTGCTGATCTATAAGCTGAAAACCGGCGAGCACTTCATCTTTACCCGGGTGTAATAACACCTCATCGTAGACTTCCGCTTTCAGTTGATAGAGATGCCGAGGCCCTGGAGATACCGTTACCACCCAGCCACCAACCTTAATGGTGCGCTGTAGCTCCACGTCATTACACGGCGCATAAATTTTTACCACAGCATCAAGGGATTCATCGCGAAAAGGCAGTCTCTGGCTGGATGCGACGCAAAACCCAACGTTTTCACACCGTTTTGCCGCGCGCTGAATCGCCGCTTTGGACACATCCAGTCCGTAAATCGTCATCGTTCTGTGCGATGTAAGACGCTGTGCCAGCTCCGCAGTGTAATATCCTTCACCACAACCGATATCCAACAGCGCAGCCGCGTCATCAGCCATAATAGTATCAACGTGTTGCACCACAGCGTCGCGTAGCGGTTGATAATGACCGGCTTCCAGGAAGCTGCGCCGTGCCTGCATCATTTCGGCACTATCGCCTGGCTGCTTTGAACGCTTATACTGTACTGGCAACAGGTTGACGTACCCTTCTTTCGCACAGTCAAAGCTATGTTTACCACACGTCCATTGCCGCGGGTGTCGCTCCAGAGGTAACTGGCATAGCGGACACTGATAACTCATCGGCACATTTTCCTCATTAAAAACATCTTCATTGCGTTACAGATAGAGATAAAACGCAGGCAACAAAAAACCCGCACCATGGCGGGTTTTGCAACAGTGCTGTAAAATTACAGCGCAGTGACGTTTACTGCGGAAGGACCTTTCTGGCCATCCTGAATTTCAAATTCTACGTTCTGGCCTTCAGCCAGAGTTTTGAAGCCGTTGCCTTGAATTGCAGAGAAGTGTACGAATACATCTTTGCTGCCGTCAGCGGGAGTGATGAAACCAAAGCCTTTAGACTCGTTGAACCACTTAACCTGACCTTTAATCTTTGCCATTTCAAATATTTCCTTTAATTGTTTAAACCGCCCAAAAGGCGTTATACAGACAAACCAAAGTCGTTACTGCTTGAGGCACTAAGATAAGGATCGGCAGAGAAGCAGCATGCAACGCTAAAGGTTGAACTTAAGTCTTCTTTACTGAAAATGCCATTCATATACAGAACTGTACCTCGTTTTACCCAGAAGGGTTATTACACACTATGTAATCGATGGCAAGACCTTTTTTATCAGTCGTGGACATGCCGCACAAATTCACGTCATCCCTGATTCATTAATACATGAAGTGTTCGTTGACGCGTATATTCACAGGAAGCTTCTGAGACCGCACAATAAGGGCACGGCGGATTCTATTATGTAAAAAATACGCGACAACTGTCGCATTTCTGACACAAAAGCACCGGAAATCATAACAAAAAGCTATAATTCGAGTGCTATTATGAAGAGTTATTGAACATAAACGACAGGCCTACCCAAGAGCGAGCACGCTTATATCAATGTTTAAAATCGATTGTCATTTTTATGCTATCTATAACTTTTACATTAATACATTCTGTAATAGAAATTATTTATAGCCTAACCTTTCGTTACACCAAAAATTAACTTGTTTTAACCAGTAACACTAATAGTGCCACCAAGAAGGTTAATAATACTAAACTTGCCAGCTTCCAGCGTCGTTCTGATTTTGTGCTCATATCACTTCGATCCTTTCTTATAAAACAGAGACATTTCTCACATTGTTTATGGTTTATCGGCAGCTATTGATGTTTTCTTGAGGGTGTATCAGATTTCTCTTTTTTGGCGTAAATTTCGCCATGTGTGTAACTATGTATAATCGCTCGACAGTTCACTACTGTTATCGTTAGACTTTTGTTGTAACCTTAAGTACGATTCGTTAAATTCAAGGAGCATGATGCGTTCCTTACCCGCGCAAGCACGTGCTACAGGCCTGCGAACAGTGATTTTTCGTGTCATGAGACATCCTCCAATATTGATTCCCCGCTCTGCTCTGCCCCTTGACTTAAATGATATTGATAATTATTCTCAAGTAACACTTTCACGGTTTGTAAGGATATCCGCATGATTGGTTTTCACTCCCGTTTACCTGCCCTGTTCCGTCGTATTGTGCTCCCATGCGCTTTACTGCTTTTAGCCAGTACCTCCGCTCAGGCGGCTGAAAAGCTTAAAGTCATCACCACCTTTACCATCATTCAGGATATCGCACAGAATATTGCTGGTGATGCCGCCACGGTTGAGTCCATCACCAAGCCCGGTGCAGAAATTCATGATTATCAACCAACACCGCGCGATATTGTTAAAACACAGTCTGCGCAGTTGGTACTGTGGAATGGAATGAATCTTGAGCGCTGGTTTACACGCTTTTTCGAAAACGTAAAAAATGTGCCCGCCGTCGTGGTAACAGAAGGCATCACGCCACTTCCGATCCGCGAAGGTGCTTATAATGGCAACCCAAACCCACATGCCTGGATGTCTCCCTCCAATGCATTAATCTATATTGAAAATATCCGCAAAGGCCTGGTGCAAGCCGATCCCGCCAATACAGAGACGTATAACCGTAACGCCAAAGCCTATGCAGAAAAAATTAAGGCTCTCGACGCACCGCTACGTGAGCGTCTCTCCCGCATCCCAGAGCAGCAGCGCTGGTTAGTCACCAGTGAAGGCGCATTCAGCTATCTGGCGAAGGATTATCAGTTCAATGAAGTCTATCTCTGGCCAATCAATGCCGACGAGCAAGGGTCGCCGCAGCAGGTACGTCGGGTTATCGATACCGTGCGAGAGAAGGCTATCCCTGTGGTCTTCAGCGAAAGCACCGTTTCCGATAAACCAGCAAAACAGGTGAGTAAAGAAACGGGCGCGAAATATGGCGGCGTGCTGTATGTTGATTCGCTGTCTACAGAAAAAGGTCCTGTGCCAACCTATATCGACCTGTTACAAGTGACGGTGGAAACCATCGCGAAAGGATTTAATCAATGAGTAGTGATCGAGCAGTACAGTCATTAGAAGTCAATGATGTTTCGGTTACTTACAGCAACGGGCATCAGGCTATTCGCCACGCCTCATTTTCCCTGACCGGCGGTACGATTTGCGCCTTGGTTGGCGTCAACGGCAGTGGAAAATCAACGTTGTTCAAAAGCATCATGGGGTTGGTCAAACCAACCTCTGGGCAGGTACTGCTCAACCAGCAACCGATCTATCAGGCGCTGAAACAGAATCTGGTTGCTTATGTTCCACAAACAGAAGATGTGGACTGGAATTTTCCCGTTCTGGTTTCCGACGTCGTCATGATGGGGCGCTACGGACGGATGAATTTTCTGCGCATCCCGAGTAAGCAAGACCGCGCCATTGTGGCGGAATCGCTGGAACGCGTCGGACTATCGACACTGCAACATCGCCAGATCGGCGAACTTTCCGGCGGCCAGAAAAAGCGCGTATTTCTGGCGCGGGCGCTGGCTCAGCAAGGCAGCGTGTTGCTGCTGGATGAGCCTTTCACCGGCGTCGACGTTAAAACAGAGAATGCCATTATTGATCTGCTACGCACCTTGCGTGATGAAGGCCACTTGATTCTGGTGGCAACCCATAACCTCGGTAGCGTGCCGGAATTTTGCGATAACGTTATTTTAGTCAATCGCACCGTTTTAGCCGCAGGCCCCACGCACAGCACCTTTACCCAAAGCAATTTGGAGAAAACGTTTGGCGGTGTTCTGCGACACATCAACCTCGGAGGCTCTCATCTGCATGATGACGATGACGTCCGCTCAGTAACGGTGTTGACAGATGATGAACGTCCGGCCGTATTTTATGGTTCGACCAAGAGCGACCCTCCTGCATCACGCACGATACCGGAGGAGAAAAATCCCTGATGATCGATATCCTGTTGCAGCCATTTAGCTATAACTACATGGTCAAAGCGATCTGGGTCAGCGCCATTGTCGGCGGCGTATGCGCTTTTCTTTCAGCATATCTAATGCTGAAAGGCTGGTCGCTGATGGGCGATGCACTCTCCCACTCCGTCGTACCGGGTGTCGCCGGTGCCTATGCATTAGGCCTGCCCTACGCAGCGGGTGCATTTTTTACCGGAATGCTCGCCGCACTGGCGATGACCCTGATCCGTCACATAACCCGTTTGCGCGAAGATGCGATTATCGGTTTTATTTTCTCAACGTTTTTCGCCGTCGGCCTGCTGATTATTTCGCTCAACCCGACATCGGTTAACGTGCAATCCATCATTTTCGGCAATATTTTGGGCATTGCCGACGGAGATATCCTGCAAGTTGAAATCATCATCGGCGTGACGTTCGTGATTCTCTGTCTGCTGTGGAAAGATCTGCTGGCCGTATTCTTTGATGAGAACCACGCCCGTTCGATTGGCCTTTCTCCGCTGAAACTGAAAATTTTGTTCTTTACGCTGCTGAGCGCTTGTACTGTCGCGGCGTTGCAAACCGTCGGCGCAATTTTGGTGATCGCAATGGTGATTACACCGGGTGCCACCGCTTACCTGCTCACCGATCGGTTTGGGCGTCTGGTAGTGATTTCCATTGCGCTTGGGGCGATCACCAGTGCCGTGGGCGCGTACCTGAGCTTTTTTCTTGATGGCGCAACCGGCGGTGTGGTTGTCACGTTGCAAACTATTGTCTTCTTGCTGGCGTTTGTTTTTGCTCCCAAACATGGGTTACTGGCCTCGCGCCGTCTGCGGCTACGCGAACAATCAGGAGATGCGTTATGACGCTAATGAGCTGGCTAATCGATCCCCTGTCCTATCCGTTCATGCAGCGGGCGCTACTCGCCGCCGTCGTCACCGGTACGGTTTGCGCGGTCTTGTCATGCTATCTGGTGCTGAAAGGCTGGTCGCTCATGGGTGATGCCATTTCCCACGCCGTGTTGCCCGGTATCGTTGCCGCCTTTTTACTGGGGATCCCGTTAGTTATCGGGGCTTTTGTTTCCGGTATTTTTTGTGCGGTAGCGACGGGATATGTGAAAGAACACAGCCGGGTCAAAGAAGACACGGTAATGGGAATCATCTTTTCCGGTATGTTTGCGCTGGGTCTCGTCATGTTTGCGCGCATCGATACCGATCAGCACCTGAACCATATCCTATTTGGTAATGTGTTGGGCATCACTCAACAAGAGCTGACGCAAATCTTACTGATTGCCGGGGTGACGTTAGCCATCATCGTGTTAAAACGGCGAGATTTCATGCTGTACTGCTTCGATCCCAATCACGCCCGTGTCATTGGCCTGCCCGTTAAGCTGCTACACTACGGGTTATTGAGCCTGCTGGCGATGACTATCGTCGCATCATTGCAGGCCGTCGGCGTTATTCTGGTGATCGCAATGCTGATTGCGCCGGGCATTATTGCCTTCATGGTCTGTAAACGTTTCGAGCGCATGGTTCTCGTCGCCACCGTGGTTTCCGTCATTTCCTGTATTGCCGGCACCATGATCAGTTTCTATATCGATGGTGCCACAGGCCCTTGCATCGTTATCGTTCAGGCACTGTTCTTTACGCTGGCGCTGACGTTCCACCAGCTTAAGCTGAGTCGTCAGGCGACATCTCAGGTTGTCACTGACGCGCGGTAATCACCCTTCCGTTTTCTGCTGCTTAAATATGGCGTAACCGGAAAATAGTTACCGGTTACGTCATTCATCCGATTTATTTTTTCACCCGACGGATTGAGTGTCATCCTAACTCCGTCCTTTTTAATTGCAGCTATACTTGTCTCTCGCTATTTCCGTCTATCGGTTATCACTGTGCTATAGATTCCATTTTTATTGCGCTCAATGGGTTATTGTAAGTGAATCACCCCAGTGAATAGCAGGGTATCGGGCAATATCAACGGGAGGATGACCTTATGTGGCAAGCTATCAGCCGACTTTTGGAAGAGCATCACGGTACTGCAGAAATTCAGGAGCACCGCGAATTGTCCGGCGGTGAAATACATCCAGCCTGGTACGTCCGTTATGGCGAGCACGACGTCTTCGTGAAATGTGATAGTCGTGAAATGTTGGCCAAATTCACCGCTGAAGCCGATCAGCTTCACCTGCTGAGCCGCAGTAATACCGTGCGAGTGCCAGCCGTCTATGGTGTCGGTAGTTCACGCGATCACAGCTTCCTTCTTCTACAATACCAGCCCGTCAAACCGTTGGATGCCCACAGTGCCTGGTGCCTGGGTGAACAGCTAGCCCGCCTGCACCAGTGGAGCGACCAGCCGCAATTTGGTCTGGATTTCGATAACGACCTGTCGACCACACCTCAGCCAAATAGCTGGCAGCGGCGCTGGGCGACCTTTTTTGCCGAACAGAGAATTGGATGGCAATTACAGTTAGCGGCGGAGAAAGGGATGCATTTTGGTCACATTGAAACGCTGATCGCACGCGTCGATGAACGTCTGAGCGGACATCACCCCCAGCCGTCACTCTTACACGGTGACCTGTGGCCGGATAATTGCGCAAACAGTCAGGATGGCGCTTACTTGTTCGATCCAGCCTGTTATTGGGGGGACAGAGAATGCGATTTAGCGATGCTGCCGCGCTACCCAGCGCTGCCCGCACAGATTTATGATGGTTACCAGAGCGTGTGGCCATTGGATAAAGGCTTTATTGATCGCCAACCCATTTACCAAATTTATTATCTGCTTAACCGTGCCAATCTTTTCGGCGGTAAACACATCGTTGAGGCGCAACAGCTCATCGAGCAGCAACTCTTGAGTTAATGCAGGCAGTTTGATCTACGGTAGGAAGGATGTTTCAGCGTCTGACGCAGACTTTGCGCCAGACGGTTACTTAGGCAAACAACCCTAATAAACGCAGTACCAGGTAGCCAACGCCAGCAATGATCACCGGCAGGATATAAAGCGGAAAAAATTGCAAAAAAATCGTGTGCCTAGGTACGACCACTCGCGACTCCAGCGTCTCACGCGTGTTCCCGCCATCGCCTTTCATCTTTTCCAAAATCAGTTGATCTTCAATACCTTCCTTAATGGTTTTCGCCTGGCGAGACATCCTTGCTCCCGAAACTTGTAATGACAGACCAATAAAAATCAGGATGTAGATCAGCCAAAACATCAGCGTCGCACCACTGAAGAAACGCGTAAAATCCGGGACGGGCGAGTTGTACCAAAAAATATTCATGAACGGCGTATTGAAACGCACCATGTCGACCATCAGGTGCAAAAAATCCAGAAGAACAGCATCAATTCCCTGTCTTTTCTGGGTATACGCGTAGAGATAGTTAGCCAGCGAAACGAAAGTTGAAAGCAGCGCGGGAATAAAAAGGATCCATCCGGCAATGCGTTTAACGACGGCAATACGGCCAGCCTGTTGATACGTCATGAGAACCCCTTCTTAGCGACGCAACATTGGTGATATATCGTTTTAGTACGACGGGTAGCCTACTGTAAGTTTACGCGCAGTCAACTCTTTATCTCCTGTACCGTCTGATAAGCCACCTTCTAGGGTATAGTTTACCACTAAACTTTCTTTTTCTTTGCTGACGGAGCCAGTGGTATGTCCTTTGATTCTTCTCTACGCGCGGCAATCTTCGATATGGATGGGCTGTTGATTGATTCAGAGCCGCTGTGGGATAAGGCAGAACTCGAGGTTATCGCCTCACTAGGCGTAGATATTTCGCTACGCCACGCAATGAAAGATACGCTGGGCCTGCGCATCGATATGGTTGTTGAACTCTGGTATCAACATTCACCCTGGGCAACCCCCAGCCGAGACGAGGTTGTCCGCCGTATTATCGCGCGAGCCATCGAACTTGTTGCCGAACAACGCCCGCTTCTGCCCGGCGTCGAACATGCACTGCAATTGTGCCATGAACAGAATCTCAAGATTGGACTGGCTTCCGCTTCACCGCTCCACATGCAGCAGCAAGTGCTGCGTATGTTTAATTTGGAACACTACTTTGATGTCTTAATGTCAGCCGAAACATTGCCGTATAGCAAACCTCATCCCGAAGTGTATTTGAATGCCGCTGATGCGCTTGGCGTTTCCCCCACACAATGCGTTACGCTGGAAGATTCAGTGAACGGCATGATCGCCACCAAGGCAGCACGCATGCGTTCCATCGTTGTTCCGCAGGCAGCGTTCCGTGCTGACGCTCGTTGGGTACTGGCAGATCATAAGCTGGACTCGCTAAATCAACTGACCGCAACGCATTTAATGCAGGAATAAAGAAGCAGGAAAATAGAAAAGCGGCGTTGTAAGAGAGTACGAAAGCGTGACCAGCCAACAACGGGTCACGCGTGGGGTATTACAGGAAGTCAGCGCGCTTAGGCGAAAACGCATCGATCAGGACACTGCCATCTTCCAGCGAGACGACACCATGCATCTCGTTTTTCACCGCCAGATAGGCGTCGCCAGTTTTCAGGATACGTTTCTCACCGTCGATCACGACTTCAAAGCTGCCAGCGGCAACATAAGCAATCTGATCGTGAATTTCATGGAAGTGCGGCGTACCAATCGCACCTTTATCAAAGTGCACGTAGACCATCATCAGCTCATCGCTCCAGGTCATGATCTTACGTTTAATGCCACCGCCCAACTCTTCCCACGGCGTTTCATCATCAATAAAGTATCTTCTCATCATTATCTCTCCTCTAACGCTTGTATTGCCCATACCTTCTATTGCGCCAACAAACCGTGCACGACAACGAGTGTATGACTATGGATTGCGACATCTTAGCCACATCAGTACCAGAAGAAACATAAAATAAGCAAAATCATGACGGCCCTCAAGAAATAAATAAAACATTATTTCATTTTTATTGAATTCATATCTCATCCAAACTATTATCCCGCATAACACGAAAGAACCGGGCATGCTGAGGAATAGATGACGTTGTCACTGCCACGCAACATCATCTATTTCGCCCGGCGCTTTCGCCAGAAACAATTTCTTTTATCAGGAACATGATGGGTAACCTCAGGAAACCCATCACAGAGTGATACAAATGAAATGGTTATAAAACGAGCAGGCAGTGATCTCACCGAGTTGGTCGATTCATTCCGGTCTTGGCCCCAGACGCTACACCTTCATCTGGGGCATGGTTGGTGAGAATCAGGTTTTCGGTGACATGAATCACGTCAAGGTTAGCGAGTTACGTTAATCGCTTTCAACTGGAATTACTGGTGTTCCCTACAGTAACAGCTAACGACTAAGTATTGTCGCTTATAGAGAGATTACAGATATGATTTTAAATTCTTTTGATTTGCAAGGTAAAGTCGCTCTTATCACAGGTTGTGATACGGGTTTGGGTCAGGGTATGGCTATCGGTCTGGCACAGGCAGGTTGTGATATCGTCGGCGTCAACATCGTTGAGCCGAAAGACACCATCGATAAAGTCACTGCATTGGGACGCCGTTTCCTGAGCCTGACCGCCGACATGAGCAATGTCTCTGGTCATGCAGAGCTGGTAGAGAAAGCCGTTGCCGAATTTGGCCACGTTGACATTCTGGTCAACAACGCTGGTATCATCCGTCGTGAAGATGCGATCGATTTCAGCGAGAAAAACTGGGACGACGTAATGAACCTGAACATTAAGAGCGTTTTCTTTATGTCTCAGACCGTTGCACGCCAGTTCATCAAGCAAGGTAAAGGCGGCAAGATCATCAACATCGCGTCTATGCTGTCCTTCCAGGGTGGCATCCGCGTACCTTCTTATACTGCGTCAAAAAGCGCCGTTATGGGCGTCACTCGCTTGATGGCAAACGAGTGGGCAAAACACGGTATTAACGTCAACGCAATTGCTCCAGGATATATGGCGACCAACAATACCCAGCAGTTGCGCGCCGATGAAGAACGCAGTAAAGAAATCCTGGATCGTATCCCGGCAGGCCGTTGGGGTTTACCGCAGGACCTGATGGGCCCAGCTGTATTCCTGGCTTCCAGCGCATCTGACTACATCAACGGTTACACGATTGCTGTTGATGGTGGCTGGCTGGCTCGCTAAGCGCAGTTTTTCTTAGCGGCATTTCGCCAATTTGCGATAAAAAGCACAATTTCAGTTGTGCTTTTTATTTATTTTTCAATTTGTTATTTTTCTCCCTACGATTTGCTCCACGACCAAAATCCTTTCTTAAAAAAAATCAAAACAACGTTCCGACTTTGATCACACTTTCGATATTGCGTGCATGACGGCAAGGTTAATAGCGCAATATAATCAATCAAAACAGTGTTTCTATTTATAAGGAACTGTTCCACGGTTCCATAAGAAGGTACTCCATGAGTATTTTTGAAAACTTATACACCAGCAGGAAATCGCAGCTCGACGAATGGGTTGCTGCACTTGATAACCATATTGCCTGCGTTCAGGATAAAGGCCGCAGCCAAACCAAGCCGACGTTATTATTGGCTGACGGTTTTGATGTAGAAAATTATGCGCCTGTGACGTGGCAATTTCCGGATGGACATAGCGCCCCTATTTCTAATTTTGCCAGCCAGCAAAATTGGTTAAGAACGCTGTGCGCTATGAGTGTGGTTACCGGTAATGATAGTTATCAGCAGCACGCTATCGCACAAAGCGAATATTTCCTGGATCACTTCGTTGATGATAACAGCGGCCTGTTTTACTGGGGCGGTCACCGTTTTATTAATCTGGATACGCTGGAAGGCGAAGGGCCAGAATCCAAAGCTCTGGTGCATGAATTAAAGCACCACCTGCCCTATTACGCGCTATTGCACCGTGTTAATGCGGAAAAAACACTGAACTTCTTTCAGGGTTTCTGGAATGCACACGTTGAAGACTGGAATGCTCTGGATCTGGGTCGCCATGGTGATTACAGCAAAAAACGCGACCCTAATGTCTTCCAACATGCACGCCATGATATCGTCGTTCCGACACAGTGGCCTGTTCTGCCATTAACAAAAGGACTGACATTTGTTAATGCGGGTACGGACCTGATTTACGCCGCATTCAAATACGCTGAGTTCACAGGCGACAGCAATGCCGCCGCCTGGGGCAAGCACCTCTATCGTCAATACGTTTTAGCCCGCAACCCAGAAACGGGCATGCCGGTGTATCAATTCAGTTCACCACAGCAGCGCCAGCCAGTACCAGAAGACGATAATCAAACGCAGTCCTGGTTTGGCGATCGCGCTCAACGCCAGCTTGGCCCGGAATTCGGTGAAATTGCTCGCGAAGCTAATGTGCTATTCCGCGATATGCGCCCGCTGCTGATTGATAATCCTCTGGCAATGCTGGATATCCTGCGCACACAGCCTGACACCGAAATGCTGGATTGGGTTATCTCAGGGTTAAAAAATTACTACCAGTACGCCTACGATGTCACCAGCAATACGCTGCGCCCGATGTGGAATAACGGTCAGGATATGACAGGCTATCGTTTTAAACGCGATGGTTATTACGGCAAAGCAGGAACGGAATTAAAAGTGTTTGCGTTAGAAGGTGATTATTTATTACCGCTGGTTCGAGCCTATCGTCTGAGCGGTGATGAAGACCTGCACGAACTGGTTAACACCATGCTGACGCGACTGAATAAAGAAGATATTCAATCCATCGCCAGCCCGCTATTACTGTTGACCGTCATCGAACTGGCCGATCACGAGCAATCAAAATCCTGGGCAGATTATGCCGCGCAACTGGCTGGCGTTCTGTTTGAACAACATTTCCACCGTGGTTTGTTTGTTCGCTCTTCACAGCATCGTTATGTTCGTCTGGATGATAACTATCCGCTGGCTTTACTGACTTTCGTTGCCGCCTGTCGCAACAAATTAAACGATATCCCGCCGTATCTGACACAAGGTGGATATGTTCACGGTGATTTTCTCGTTAATGGGGAAAATAGAATTGTTTATGACGTGGAATTAATTTACCCAGAGTTATTAACAGCTTAATTTTATATTTTTTAATGGTTCACAATTAATCAATAGGTAAGCATTATGAATGAAAACAGAATGCTGGGGTTAGCCTATATCTCCCCCTATATTATAGGGCTGATAGTTTTTACCGCTTTCCCCTTTGTTTCGTCATTTATCCTCAGTTTTACTGAGTATGATTTGATAAATTCACCTGAATTTACGGGGTTAGAAAACTATCACCGCATGTTCATGGAGGATGACCTTTTTTGGAAATCAATGGGCGTTACCTTTGCCTATGTATTTCTGACCATTCCATTGAAATTAATCTTCGCACTATTAATTGCGTTTGTACTTAATTTCAAATTACGTGGTATCGGCTTCTTCCGTACTGCTTACTATGTGCCTTCTATTCTGGGCAGCAGCGTGGCAATCGCCGTTCTGTGGCGTGCACTGTTCGCAATTGATGGCTTGTTAAACAGCTTCCTCGGCGTGTTTGGCTTTGACGCTATCAACTGGCTGGGCGAACCGTCGCTGGCACTGATGTCGGTAACCCTGCTGCGCGTATGGCAGTTTGGTTCCGCGATGGTTATCTTCCTGGCTGCATTGCAGAACGTTCCGCAATCACAGTATGAAGCGGCAATGATCGATGGTGCATCCAAATGGCAAATGTTCCTGAAAGTAACGGTACCGCTGATTACACCGGTTATTTTCTTTAACTTTATCATGCAGACCACTCAGGCATTCCAGGAGTTTACGGCACCTTACGTCATCACTGGCGGCGGTCCAACACACTACACCTACCTGTTCTCGCTCTACATCTACGATACGGCGTTCAAGTATTTCGATATGGGCTACGGTGCTGCACTGGCATGGGTTCTGTTCCTGGTTGTTGCGGTATTTGCGTCTATTTCCTTTAAGTCGTCGAAATACTGGGTGTTCTACTCCGCGGATAAAGGAGGAAAAAATGGCTGACATGCATTCAAACCTGACTACAGCACAAGAAGTTGCTGCTGCAGAAGTACGCCGCACACTGCGTAAAGAAAAACTCAGTGCCGCTATCCGTTACGTGATACTGCTGTTCGTCGGTTTATTGATGCTTTATCCACTGGCATGGATGTTCTCGGCGTCGTTCAAACCAAACCACGAGATTTTCACTACGTTGGGTCTGTGGCCGGCTCACGCCACCTGGGACGGTTTCGTTAACGGTTGGAAAACTGGTACGGAATACAATTTCGGTCACTACATGATCAACACGTTCCAGTATGTCATTCCGAAAGTGGTCCTGACCGTCATCTCCTCGGTGATTGTGGCTTATGGCTTCGCTCGCTTTGACATTCCGTGGAAGAATTTTTGGTTTGCCACGCTGATTGCCACCATGCTGTTGCCAAGCACCGTGCTGTTGATTCCACAGTACCTCATGTTCCGTGAAATGGGCATGCTGAACAGCTACCTGCCGCTGTACTTGCCGGTGGCGTTTGCGACACAAGGGTTCTTTGTGTTCATGCTGATCCAGTTCCTGCGTGGTGTACCACGTGATATGGAAGAAGCAGCGCAGATCGATGGCTGTAACTCCTTCCAGGTTCTGTGGTATGTGGTCGTTCCGATTTTGAAACCAGCCATCATCTCTGTTGCGCTGTTCCAGTTCATGTGGTCAATGAACGACTTCATCGGTCCGCTGATTTATGTGTATAGCGTAGATAAATATCCGATTGCGCTGGCGCTGAAAATGTCTATCGACGTGACTGAAGGCGCTCCGTGGAATGAAATTCTGGCCATGTCCAGCATCTCCATTCTGCCATCCATTATTGTTTTCTTCCTGGCACAGCGTTACTTCGTACAAGGCGTGACCAGCAGCGGAATTAAAGGTTAATAGAGGATTTATCATGGCTGAAGTTATTTTCAATAAACTGGAAAAAGTATACACCAACGGTTTCAAAGCCGTTCACGGCATCGACCTGACGATTAAAGACGGTGAGTTCATGGTTATCGTCGGCCCGTCAGGCTGTGCGAAATCCACCACACTGCGCATGCTGGCCGGTCTGGAAACCATCAGCGGCGGTGAAGTTCGCATCGGTGAACGCGTGGTTAACAATCTGGCGCCAAAAGAGCGTGGGATTGCGATGGTGTTCCAGAACTATGCCCTCTACCCTCATATGACGGTAAAAGAGAACCTAGCGTTTGGTCTGAAGCTGAGCAAAATGCCTAAAGAGCAAATTGAAGCGCAGGTAGCTGAAGCTTCCAAAATTCTGGAACTGGAAGAACTGATGGATCGTCTGCCGCGCCAGCTGTCTGGTGGTCAGGCACAACGTGTAGCCGTAGGCCGCGCCATCGTTAAAAAACCGGATGTGTTCCTGTTTGACGAACCGTTGTCAAACCTTGATGCCAAACTGCGTGCTTCCATGCGTATCCGTATTTCCGACCTGCACAAACAGTTGAAGAAAAGCGGTAAAGCGGCAACGACGGTATATGTTACCCACGACCAGACGGAAGCCATGACCATGGGCGACCGTATCTGCGTGATGAAACTCGGTCACATCATGCAGGTCGATACGCCAGACAATCTGTACCACTTCCCCGTCAACATGTTCGTTGCTGGCTTCATTGGTTCACCAGAAATGAACATCAAGCCGTGCAAACTGGTCGAAAAAGACGGTCAGATTGGTGTTGTCGTGGGAAATGATGCGCTGGTATTAAACAGCGAGAAGCAAGACAAAGTCCGCAACTATGTAGGACAAGACGTATTCTTCGGCGTTCGCCCGGAATATGTTTCCGTGTCAGACACGCCATTTGAAGGCAACCATTCACAGGGTGAATTGGTTCGCGTAGAAAACATGGGCCATGAATTCTTTATGTACATTAAAGTTGATGGCTTTGAATTAACCAGCCGTATTCCTTCTGACGAAGCTCG
This sequence comes from Pectobacterium artocarpous, assembly GCF_046159765.1. Classification (NCBI taxonomy): domain Bacteria; kingdom Pseudomonadati; phylum Pseudomonadota; class Gammaproteobacteria; order Enterobacterales; family Pectobacteriaceae; genus Pectobacterium; species Pectobacterium artocarpous. The sequence goes on along the minus strand of NZ_JBJXVK010000020.1, from coordinate 61,749 downwards.
GCTGATTATCGAGAAGGGACTGCATCGTCCGATATATTTCCATTTCGACATGGAAAAATGCCATATTTTTGATGCAAAAACAGAAAAAAATATCTCTCTTTAACAGGAGTAGTAACCGATGAAAAAAACGATCCTACACACGTTAATCGCTTCATCTCTGGCATTAGTGGCAATGCCTTCTTTAGCCGCTGATAATGTGGAATTGAGAATGTCCTGGTGGGGCGGCAACAGCCGTCACCAACAGACGCTCAAGGCCATTGAAGAGTTCCATAAACAGCACCCGAACATCACCGTGAAAGCGGAATACACTGGCTGGGATGGTCATCTGTCTCGTCTGACAACACAGATCGCCGGTAATACCGAGCCAGATGTGATGCAGACCAACTGGAACTGGCTGCCGATTTTCTCTAAAAACGGCGATGGTTTTTACGATCTAAATAAAGTGAAAGATTCTCTGGATCTGACCCAGTTCGAAACTAAAGAGCTGCAAAACACCACAGTTAACGGCAAACTGAATGGTATTCCAATTTCCGTTACGGCTCGCGTGTTCTATTTCAACACCGAAAGCTGGAAAAAAGCCGGTTTGGAATATCCTAAAACATGGGACGAACTGCTGAACGCCGGTAAAGTGTTCAAAGAAAAGCTGGGCGACCAATACTACCCTATCGTGTTGGAACACCAGGATTCTCTTGCACTGCTGAACTCTTATATGGTTCAGAAATACAACATTCCAGCGATTGATGTAAAAGGTCAGAAATTCGCCTACAGCGATGCGCAATGGGCTGAATTCTTTGGTATGTATAAGAAATTGATCGACAGCCATGTTATGCCTGATGCGAAATACTATGCCTCTTTTGGCAAGAGCAACATGTATGAGATGAAGCCATGGATCAATGGCGAATGGTCTGGTACTTACATGTGGAACTCCACCATTACCAAATACTCTGACAACCTGCAACCACCAGCGAAACTGGAATTGGGTAGCTACCCAATGCTGCCAGATGCGAAAGATGCCGGCTTGTTCTTCAAACCTGCACAGATGCTGTCTATCGGTAAATCGACGAAGCATCCTAAAGAGTCTGCTCAGTTGATCAACTTCCTGCTGAACAGCAAAGAAGGTGCTCAGGCTCTGGGCCTGGAACGGGGTGTTCCGTTGAGTAAAGCGGCTGTTACTCAGCTGACTGCTGATGGCGTCATCAAAGACGATGCTCCAGCGGTTGCCGGGTTAAAACTGGCGCTGTCTCTGCCACATGACGTTGCCGTTTCTCCTTATTTCGACGATCCACAAATCGTCTCTCTGTTTGGTGATACCATTCAGTCTATCGATTACGGTCAGAAATCTGTGGAAGACGCGGCGAAATACTTTCAGCGTCAATCTGAGCGTATTCTGAAACGCGCGATGAAATAATGTAGTACACGATTTACCCTGTAATTCATCCCTGCCGTACTGACGGCAGGGATTTTTCATTTAAATTAAAACAACCTCTATATCCAACTCGACACTCCTCACAATTTAAAATACAATATTACTTTTTGTTACCCAAGACGATCTCGATCACAGAACGCAGTTCTATAATAAATAGAATAGAACTTGTCCCAAAAAACATAATATGCGTTTTTATTAAGCAATATCCTAACCAATAGGGAATATAACAATGAAATTTAAATTAATAGCTCTGGCTGTTACGTCATTACTTTGTGTGAATGCAATGGCTGTGACAATTGATTACCGACATGAAATGAAAGATACGCCTAATAATGATCACCGAGATCGCTTATCAATATCTCACCGTTTTGATAATGGATTTGGTATTTCAGCTGAAGCTAAATGGCGTCAGGCAAGCAACGACAATACGCCTAATAAACCTTATCATGAAACGGTTAGTAATGGCACCGAAGTCGTTGCTAGCTATGTATATAAAATTAATAAAACTTTCCAGATTGAACCGGGATTCTCTTTAGATTCAAGCTCTACGTCTAACAACTATCGTCCTTATCTGCGCGGACGTGCAACCGTTACCGACGATCTTTCTGTTTCTTTCCGCTATCGTCCATACTATTTAAGAAACAGCGGTCTTAATATTGGCAAAGCAAACAGCGACCCTTCTGTTGAAAAAGGCTACAACTTAACAACAGTATTCAGCTATAAATTCCTTAAAGACTTCCAGGTTGATTATGAGTTAGATTATAAAAAAGCCACCAAAGCAGGAAGAACACTTTACGATAATGACAATGACAACTTCGATCATGATGTAAAACTTTCCTATAAGTGGGATAAAAACTGGAAGCCATATACTGCTGTTGGTAACGTGGCTCAAGATGGAAAAACAGACCATCGTCAAACTCGTTTCCGTGTTGGTGTGCAATACAGCTTCTAATAACGACTTTATTATTTAACTAAGCGTAATCAGTTAGAAAAAGGGATGTTATTGTTAATTGATTCACCCAGTTTTAATTTTATCATTAACATTCCCTTTATTATAATGTCCATCGTAGGCTTAGCTGGTGAGTTACATTTCGTTGTTACATGTAGTGTCGTTAAATGCGATTTAGCTGTTGGAATTGCTGTTTCTGATTTACCCTCTTCGTGTATGAATGTTACTTCTTTATTAAAATTTTCGGTTCAGGGTGGTCATTTTTTCTCCGATGTGATGGCTACCCTATTTTTACCACCACCCAACGATTTCCCCCTCTGTCCCTTTGTCAGGTGATCTATCATGATTGTTCGTTCTCTGTTTGTCGGGGCTATGATGATGTTTGTAAATGAATTCAGTTACGCCCAACCTGTTTTTTCTGTCTGGCCACACGGTGAAGCGCCGGGAGCTTCTTCGTCAACAGCACAGCCGCAAGTGGTCGAACGGAGTAAAGATCCTTCCCTTCCCGATCGGGCTGTAACCGGTATTCGCAGCCCCGAAATTACCGTTTATCCGGCAGAGAAACCCAATGGCATGGCATTGCTTATTACGCCCGGCGGTTCTTATCAACGCGTCGTGTTGGATAAGGAGGGCAGCGATCTGGCACCTTTCTTTAATCAGCAGGGATACACGCTTTTCGTGATGACCTACCGTATGCCTGGTGAAGGCCATAAAGAAGGTGCTGACGCCCCGTTGGCCGATGCCCAGCGAGCCATCAGAACGTTGAGAGCCAACGCTGAGAAATGGCACATTAATCCACAACGCATCGGTATTATGGGATTCTCCGCCGGTGGTCACGTTGCTGCCAGTCTCGGAACCCGATTTGCGCAGTCCGTTTATCCCGCGACGGATGCCATTGATAGCGTAAGCGCACGTCCTGATTTTATGGTGCTGATGTACCCGGTTATTTCGATGCAGGCGGATATTGCGCATGCAGGCTCGCGCAAACAACTAATCGGCGAGCAACCGACGGAAGCGCAGGTGATACGTTACTCCCCAGAGAAACAGGTTACCGCGCAGACACCACCCACGTTTTTGGTGCATGCCGTCGACGATCCGTCAGTGTCAATTGATAACACTCTGGTGATGTTTAGCGCACTGCGAGCAAAACAGATTCCGGTCGAAATGCATCTCTTTGAGAAAGGTAAACATGGTTTCGGTCTACGCGGCACCAAAGGATTACCTGCCGCAGCCTGGCCTCAACTGCTGGATAACTGGCTGCGTGTGTTACCGGTAAGCAAGCAACGAACAGTCGAAAACCGCGCCATAGAAGGCGGCGCGACAGCCCAGCCAAAATAAATCGTTACAACGTCACCGCTTCCGCAGGCAGGAATAATCTTTTACACTGTATAAAATAACAGTTTTATTTGAGACATTTCATGACTGCGGAAGGACACCTGCTGTTTTCTGTTGCCTGCGCAATTCTGGCTAAAAAAGTTGAGTTATCGCCAGCGCTGGCTTCTGGAGACTGGTGGCACATTATTCCCGGTGCACTCCTTACCGCACTGCTGCCCGATATCGATCACCCTAAATCCGTCCTCGGGCAGCGCCTGAAGTGGCTTTCCGCGCCTATTGCTCACCTCTTTGGCCATCGTGGGTTTACGCACAGCCTCCTTGCCATCGTCGCTGGTATTTTCTTTATTCAGACACGTCTGCCACCAGACTGGCCGATCCCGACGGATGCTTACCATGCCACGATCGTCGGTTATCTTAGCCACATCCTTGCTGATATGCTGACGCCTTCTGGTGTTCCCCTGCTCTGGCCCTGTCGCTGGCGTTTCCGTTTACCGCTCTTAAACAGCCAAAAAGGTAATCAACTGGAACGTTTCCTGTGCATTGCCTGTATCGTTTTTTCACTGTATCAGCCGCAGAAGAATTTGAATTGCTGTACCTACGAGCAGTCATTTCGTTTTTTGCAATCCGCGCAAACGTACCTCTTTCAATACGTGAAATAGCCGCGTTATCTACCGTCAAACATATCCCTGTAACATGATGGCAAAAGACCTGCTATCCTGTGCGCGTTTGTTATTTTTTATCGCAAAAAATTACATGCCCTCCACCGACTTGCGCTGCTGCGCAGGATTCCGGGCAATGTGACGCGATTCACTGATAGGGAGCAAAGTCGGATGAATTTTCCGCTACTCATAAATATTCTGCTATTTGTCGTATTACTACTCGGACTCCGTTACGCCAGCCGTAACGCCTCCTGGAGTCTGGCAAAGAAAGTGTTGCTGGGTTTGGTTGTCGGGGTGTTATTTGGCCTGGCGCTGCACCTGATTTATGGCGGCGACAACCCGGTTATTAAGCAATCCATCTCATGGTTTAATATCGTCGGTAATGGCTATGTGCAGCTATTGCAGATGATTGTCATGCCACTGGTTTTTATCTCCATCCTGAATTCCGTTGCCAAGCTGCATAATGCATCTTCATTAGGGAAAATTAGCCTATTGACCCTTTCAACCCTGCTGATCACCACGCTGATTTCTGCGCTGGTAGGCGTCTTTGTGACTAACCTGTTTGGCCTGACGGCGACCGGGCTGGTGCAAGGCACGCAGGAAACCGCACGATTAACGGCGATTGAAAACAACTATGCCGGTAAAGTTGCTGACCTTAACGTGCCTCAGCTTATCTTGTCTTTCATTCCTAAAAACCCGTTTGCTGAGCTCACTGGGGCTAACCCGACATCCATCATCAGCATCGTCGTCTTCGCGGCGTTCCTTGGCGCCGCGGCTCTGCAACTGCTGAAAGATGACGCGGTGAAAGGCGGACGTGTGTTAACTGCCATTGACACGCTGCAATCCTGGGTGATGAAACTTGTCCGTCTGGTGATGACATTGACCCCTTACGGCGTCATGGCGTTAATGACCAAGATGGTCGCCAGTTCTAACCTGCAAGACATTCTCAAGCTGGGGAGCTTCGTTGTCGCGTCCTATCTGGGGCTCGCGATTATGTTCGGCGTTCATGCATTGATTCTGTCTTTCACGGGGATTAATCCGGCGCGTTTTTACCGCAAAGTCTGGCCAGTGCTGACGTTCGCGTTTACCAGCCGTTCCAGTGCAGCAACGATCCCTCTCAGCATTGAGGCACAAACACGCCGCATTGGTGTACCGCAATCCATCGCCAGCTTTGCGGCCTCTTTCGGTACGACCATTGGTCAAAACGGCTGTGCAGGCCTTTATCCAGCGATGCTGGCCGTGATGGTCGCCCCAACGATCGGCATTAATCCGTTGGATCCCGTCTGGATCGCGACGCTGGTCGGTATCGTCACCATCAGTTCTGCTGGCGTAGCGGGTGTGGGAGGCGGCGCGACCTTTGCCGCGCTAATCGTCCTGCCTGCAATGGGACTGCCGGTGACCCTCGTTGCGCTGCTGATTTCCATTGAGCCGCTTATCGATATGGGCCGTACGGCCCTTAACGTCAGCGGTTCGATGACGGCCGGTACCGTCACCAGCCAACTGATGAAGCAAACAGATAAAACAGTTTTCAACGCGCAGGATGACGCTGAACTGACACACCGCTAAGCTGCATTTACCATGCAAAAGAAAACGCCGACGGCTGATGCCGTCGGCGTTTTCTTAGGACGGGCCGTTGCTACGCAACGTTGAAAAACATTCCCTACGTTTTTTATGACACTGTTCTAATGACAATATCGTGCTGTCAGATTACTTAGCGCTGTGGGTTAGTATCGTAAGCCTGACAGCTCTGGAAGCCTTTATTGAGAACATGGCCCGTGTCGTTATAGCTCACGAAATAGTTTTGCGCAGTGCCATCGCGATTTTTCAGCAGATAGTCGCTACAGGTTCCTTTGGCATTCATCAGGCGTACCTCGGTACCACCACTCCCGGTAATCTGGTGAACCTGCTGCTTCGTCATGCCTACTTTCACATCTTTCACCACAGGCTCATTAACATAGCTTTCTGCCTTGTTATAAGCCGAACAACCCGCCAGCAGGACAGCACCTGCTGCCGCAACACATATCAGTAATCTGTTATTCTTCATATCATCACCTCATTATTATAGTTCACTCTAAGGCTAGTCGGCGGCGACCACTTTTTCAAATCAAAGCGCGCTTATGTAACATATTGGCCGATAGTCAAAACCGGTCATCTATAGGGAAAATGATTACCTGACAGCTTGTTCTTTTTCTTCACGCCAATTCGTTTTACACTCAGGCAATCGTAATAATTCTTTTGCAGTATCAATAAGTTCAGGAGGGGGATGGCATGTCATTACAAAACGACATTATCACTGCGTTGGGCGTAAAAAGCAGCATCGATCCAGCACAGGAAATCCGTGTTAGCGTTGATTTTTTAAAGAATTATCTGAATGCTCACCCGTTCGTTAAGTCGTTAGTTTTGGGCATCAGCGGCGGTCAGGATTCTACGCTGACCGGCAAACTGTGTCAGACGGCTATCACGGAGTTACGCAGTGAGACGGGGAACGCTCGGTACCAGTTCATCGCTGTTCGACTGCCTTACGGCGTACAGGCAGATGAAGCCGACTGTCAGGATGCCATCGACTTTATCCAACCGGACCGCGTATTAACCGTCAACATCAAGCCCGCCATCGAGGCCAGTGAAGCCACCTTGCGCGCCATTGGCGTGGAGTTGTCCGATTTTGTAAAAGGCAACGAGAAAGCCAGGGAGCGGATGAAAGCGCAGTACAGTATTGCGGGGATGAATGCCGGGCTGGTCGTCGGCACCGATCATGCGGCGGAGGCGGTAACGGGTTTCTTCACCAAATACGGTGATGGCGGTACCGATATCAACCCGATTTTCCGACTGAACAAGCGTCAGGGAAAAGCGTTGCTACGTGAGCTTGGCTGCCCTTCTCATCTTTATACAAAAGCACCCACCGCCGATCTGGAAGAAGACCGTCCGTCACTCCCCGACGAGGTCGCGTTGGGTGTCACCTATGAAAAGATCGACGACTATCTGGAAGGTAAACAGGTCGATGCGAAAGACGCCGACATTATTGAAAACTGGTATCGTAAAACCGAACACAAGCGCCGCCCGCCGATTACCGTTTTTGATGACTTCTGGCGGTAACCCATCGCGATGAGCACCACCGGGCGTGGATAACGGCGTCCGGTTTGCACCTGATTTCTTACTGCAACCGTTTCACGGTTGCCTTCTCATTCGAGTAGCAGGTAGAACGCCTGCATGTTGAGCAACGCCAAAATCAGCCCGTCAGGGCAAATCCATGGAAGACCCGGGCCGGGCAATGCGGCCAACGCACAGGCAATTTGAACGATGACAGGAATAAAACCCTAATCTGCGTGCGGTCACATTCTTCGCGCTAACCTGTTATAGTCATCTTCACATTTCGTTACCTAAAAATAGTCACACATGTTAAGACGTTTCTTCTCTTACTATTCCCCTTACAAAGGGTTATTCGTCCTCGATTTCGGCTGTGCCATTATCGCTGGGCTGCTTGAATTAGGGTTCCCGATGGCGATTAAAGCGTTCATCGACAAACTGTTACCGGCTCAGGACTGGTCGCTGATCCTGTTAGCGTCGGTGGCGCTATTGGCGGTCTATCTGCTGAATACCGCGCTGATGGCCATCGTCAACTATTGGGGGCATGCGCTGGGCGTGGGTATTGAAACCGATATGCGGCGGCAGGCCTTTGAGCACCTGCAAAATTTGCCGTTCCGTTACTACGACAATATGAAAACCGGGCATATCATCACCCATGTCACCAAAGATCTGGAGGAAGTCGGGGAAATCGCCCACCACGGCCCGGAAGACCTTTTTCTCGCGATCATGACGTTTATCGGTGCGTTCATCCTGATGGCGACAGTTCACCTGAACCTGGCGCTGTTGACGATTATTATCGTGCCTTTCATGACGTATCTTGTCAGCCGCTATGGCGCCCGCATGACGGAGACCTGGCGTCAGCTCTTTGGTCAGGTTGGTAACTTCAACGCCCGCATTGAAGAGAGCGTTGGGGGGATTCGCGTTGTTAAAGCTTTTGCTAATGAAGCGCATGAGAAGAAACTGTTCTCCGACGATAACGAAAACTACCGCCGGACCAAATTACAGGCTTACCGCATCATGACAGCCAGCATGACGCTCAGCTACCTCAGCACGCGCCTGATACAGCTTATCGTCATGCTGGCAGGTATCTGGTATGTCATTCAAGGCGAACTCAGCTACGGTGGTTTTATCGGCTTCCTGCTGCTGATTGAAGTTTTCTTCCGTCCGGTAGCCAAAATTACCTCGGTGCTGGAAAGCTATCCCAAAGGCATTGCGGGCTTCAAACGCTTTACTCAACTGATCGATACCGTTCCCGAGATTGTCGACGCTCCCGACGCACATGATGCCGGACCGTTGAAAGGCGATATCCGATTTAATCAAGTAAGTTTTGGCTATTCCGCCGAACGCCCGATTCTCCGTAATATCGATCTGTCGATTCGTGCAGGGGAAACCGTGGCATTTGTTGGCCCATCCGGCGCGGGCAAAACCACGCTTTGTTCTCTGCTTCCGCGCTTCTACGATTTAACCAGCGGAGCCATCACCCTTGACGGCATAGATATTCGTCAGATGACGCAGGCGTCACTGCGCAGCCAAATTGGCATCGTACAGCAGGATGTATTCCTGTTCGGCGGTACCATTCGGGAAAACATCGCCTACGGTAAACTTGATGCCAGCGATGACGACATCATGGAAGCCGCTCGGCGTGCAAGGTTAGATGAACTGATCGAAAATCTGCCTGACAGGTTGTATACCGTGGTGGGTGAGCGCGGCGTTAAGCTGTCTGGCGGGCAGAAACAGCGTTTATCTATTGCGCGCATCTTCCTGAAAAACCCGCCGATCCTGATTCTTGACGAAGCCACATCCGCGCTGGATACGGCAACGGAGCAGGCAATACAACAGTCGCTTAGCGAACTTTCCGCAGGGCGTACCACGTTGGTCATCGCCCACCGGTTGGCAACCATACAGAATGCTGGGCGCATTGTGGTGGTGGATAACGGCACCATCATTGAGCAAGGCAGTCATCAGGCGCTACTGGAGCAAAGCGGCATCTATGCCAGATTACATCAGGCACAGTTCGGTCAGGCTTAATTACCTCCTCGCCTCGAACTGCTGACAAACTTTCGAACAAATAGGAAAAGGCCGCTTACGCGGCCTTTTTGAGTGATACTGTTACTCTTTGGGAGAGGCGTTCTCTACCCTGCTTTTTAGCTTTTGCCCCGGACGGAACGTGACTACACGGCGCGCCGTAATCGGAATATCTTCGCCAGTTTTTGGGTTACGTCCCGGACGTTGGTTCTTGTCTCGCAAATCAAAATTGCCAAAACCTGACAACTTGACCTGTTCGCCATTTTCCAAAGCGCGACGAACTTCTTCAAAAAACAGCTCGACTAACTCTTTGGCATCCCGTTTGCTCAGCCCGAGCTTCTCAAACAGGTATTCTGACATTTCAGCTTTAGTAAGCGCCATAGGTTCAATCCCTCAAGGATGCTTGGAATCGCTGTTTTAATGCTGCTACGCATTCTGCAACGGTAGCCGCAATTTCCTCTTCTGCCAGTGTACGCGTGGTATCTTGCAGGGTCAGACTGATAGCCAGACTCTTATAACCTTCCGCTACGCCCTTCCCTCGGTACACGTCGAATAAGTTTACGCCAACTAACTGATTTGCGCCAACTTTCTTACACTCGGCCAAAATATCTCCTGCGGGAACATTTTCAGCGACCACAACGGCAATATCACGACGGTTCGCCGGGAAGCGGGAAACCTCGTTAGCCTCAGGCAATACGCGGTCTGCAACCTTATCCCACAACAGTTCGAACACCACGGTGCGCCCGTTGAGATCCAACTTGCGCTCCAGTTCTGGATGAATAACGCCAATAAATCCAATACGTTCGTCGCCTAGATAAATAGCAGCACTTTGTCCCGGATGCAATGCCGGATTATTTTCGGCCTTGAATTCGATTTCAGACAGTTTACCCGTCAATGCCAGTACCGCTTCCAAATCGCCTTTTAAATCATAGAAGTCAACAGCCTGACGCGCCAGATCCCAATGCTCTTCATAGCGAGTGCCAGTAATCACCCCTGCCAGCATCAGATCCTGACGAATACCTAGGTCAGCACCGCTGTCCGGTACAAAACGCAAGCCGCTTTCAAACAAGCGTAGGCGGCTTTGCTGACGGTTTTGGTTATACACCGCCGCACTCAGCAAACCACTCCACAGCGACAAACGCATCACCGACATTTCTGCGGAAATGGGACTCGGCAGACTCAACGACGCTTCATCAGGGTGGAGTAATCCCTGAATTTTCGGGTCAACAAAACTGTAAGTAATTGCTTCCTGATAGCCGTGATCGGCTAATAATGTCTTCACTCGCTTCAGTGACAATGACGCTTCGCGGTGTGCAGTCATGACCAACGGCGCCTGAGTCGGAATATTCGGAATGTTGTTGTAGCCGTAAATACGCGCGACTTCTTCAACCAGATCCTCTTCAATTTCCATGTCGAAACGCCAGCTCGGTACCGTCGCCTGCCAACCTGCGTCAGTCTTCACGACGTTACAACCCAGACGTTGTAGGATATCGCTAACCTGCTCATCGGCAATCACATGTCCAATCAGACGATCCAGCTTCTCACGGCGCAGTGTGATCGTTGCGCGCGTCGGCAGATCTGCCTCGCTGGTCACATCAACGACCGGGCCCGCCTCACCACCACAGATGTCGATCAGTAAGCGAGTGGCTCGCTCAATGGCTTTGTGCTGCAACGCCGGATCGACGCCACGCTCGTAGCGGTGGGAAGCATCGGTGTGCAAACCGTGACGACGTGCGCGTCCGGTAATCGACAGCGGATTAAAATAGGCACATTCCAGTAGGACGTTTTGTGTAACTTCATTGACGCCAGAATGCTCACCGCCAAAGATACCGGCCATCGCCAGCGCATTTTGCTGGTCAGCGATCACCAGCGTATCCGTATTCAGTTTCGCTTCGTTGCCATCCAGCAGAGTAAGCGATTCGCCCTCTTTCGCCATACGCACGATGATGCCGCCATTCAGGCGGTCGAGATCGAATGCGTGCATCGGCTGTCCGAGTTCCAGCAGAACGTAGTTAGTGACATCCACGACGGAATCGATAGAACGAATTCCACAACGGCGCAGTTTTTCACGCATCCACAGCGGCGTTGCCGCCTTAACATTGATGCCTTTCACCACGCGTCCTAAGTAACGCGGACATGCCTGCGCTGCATCAACCTGAATGGGGAACGTATCCTGAATGCTGGCAGCAACAGGCTCAATAGCCGGTTCATTCAACGCCAATTGGTTTAACACGGCGACATCACGCGCCACGCCGATGATACCGAGACAATCTGCACGATTTGGCGTCACGCTGATTTCAATCGCGTTGTCATCCAGCTTCAGGTAGTCACGAATATCCGTGCCAATCGGCGCGTCTGCTGGCAGTTCGATGATGCCATCGTGATCGTCGGAAATACCCAATTCGGAGAACGAGCACAGCATGCCTTCAGACGGCTCGCCGCGCAGTTTGGCGGCTTTGATTTTGAAATCGCCCGGTAACACGGCCCCCACCGTCGCCACTGCCACTTTCAGGCCCTGACGGCAGTTCGGCGCGCCGCACACGATATCCAGCAGGCACTCGCCGCCTACATTGACTTTTGTTACACGCAGTTTATCTGCATTCGGGTGTTGTCCACATTCAACCACTTCACCCACAACCACACCGTGGAACGCGCCAGCAACCGGCTCAACGCCATCCACTTCCAGCCCTGCCATCGTGATTTGTTCGGATAGCGTTTCACTGTCAACTGCCGGGCTTACCCACTCGCGTAACCAGAGTTCACTGAATTTCATGATGTATACCCGCCTTACTTAAACTGTTTGAGGAAACGCAGATCGTTTTCGAAGAATGCACGCAGATCGGTCACGCCATAGCGCAGCATCGTCAGGCGCTCCATACCCATACCGAACGCGAAGCCTGAATACACTTCCGGATCGATACCGACATTACACAGGACATTCGGGTGCACCATGCCGCAACCCAGCACTTCCAGCCATTTGCCGTTTTTACCCATTACATCCACTTCAGCGGACGGCTCGGTAAACGGAAAATAAGACGGACGGAAGCGGACCTGCAAATCTTCCTCAAAGAAATTACGCAGGAAATCATGCAGCGTACCTTTCAGGTTGGTGAAGCTGATGTCTTTATCAACGATCAACCCTTCCATTTGATGGAACATTGGCGTGTGGGTCTGATCGTAATCGTTACGATAAACACGGCCCGGCGCAATGATGCGAATAGGCGGCTGCTGTTTTTCCATCGTGCGAATCTGGACGCCAGAGGTCTGCGTACGCAGCAAGCGTGTCGCATCAAACCAGAATGTATCGTGGTCAGCACGCGCAGGGTGATGTCCTGGAATATTCAGCGCATCAAAGTTGTGATAGTCGTCTTCGATTTCCGGCCCGGTTACGACTGAAAAACCCAGCTCGCCGAAAAAGGTTTCGATGCGATCGATGGTACGTGTCACCGGATGCAGACCGCCGTTCTCAATCGTGCGGCCCGGCAGAGAGACATCGATGGTTTCTTGCGCCAGACGCGCATTTAACTCAGCAGACTCCAGCATGTGCTTACGGGCATTTAGCGCGTCCTGAACGTCTTGCTTCGCCTGGTTAATGACGGCACCCGCAGCAGGGCGTTCTTCAGCCGGCAACTCGCGCAGCGAGGTCATCTGAAGGGTTAAGTGACCTTTTTTACCCAGATATTCGACACGCACATTTTCCAGTGCGGTAACATCCTGGGCCTCTTCTATAGCTGTTCTGGCTTTAGCAACCAGTTCTGCGAGATGTGGCATTGTGTTCCTCTTTTTCTGCCTAAGTGGCCAACGGTCATGATTGAAGAATGTCGTTTTACTAAAGCGATAAATATTACTAAAAACAATAGCAAAAGCCGATTATCGTAAACAAAAAAGCCTCCCTTAGGGAGGCTTAAGCGCTACTTTTCGTTTCTTTTCTTACGCGCAAAGCCCCCCTGAGTTCAGGCGCTAAAGTAAAAAAAGAAACGGAAAATAGCAGCATTCATGCTTGCGTTACCTTGTCTTGAAAATCACAAGAAGCCTTGTGAATAACAAAAAGTGTGAGAATAAAAAAACCTGTGACGTTTGACGAAAAGAGGGAGCCAAAGCTCCCTCTCTCAACTGACTTACGCCAGTGCTGCTTTCGCTTTTTCGACCAGCGCGCTGAACGCTAATTTGTCGAATACAGCGATATCAGCCAGAATCTTACGGTCAATTTCAACAGAGGCTTTTTTCAGGCCGTTGATGAATTTGCTGTAAGACAAGCCATTTTGACGGGCTGCTGCATTGATACGTGCAATCCACAGCTGACGGAATTGACGTTTACGTTGACGACGGTCGCGGTAAGCGTACTGACCAGCTTTGATTACTGCCTGGAAGGCAACACGATAAACGCGCGAACGGGCACCGTAGTAACCTTTCGCTTGTTTCAGTATTTTCTTGTGACGTGCACGGGCAACTACACCACGTTTTACGCGAGCCATATGCTCTCTCCTAAAGTCTTATTCTGAATTAAAAAAAGTTACTTATGCGTACGGCAGACATGCGACAACCAGACCCAGATCTCCTTTGGAGACCATGCCTTTCGGACGCAGATGACGTTTACGTTTAGTCGCCTTTTTGGTCAGAATATGACGCAGGTTAGCATGCTTACGCTTGAAACCACCGCTGGCAGTTTTTTTGAAGCGCTTAGCAGCACCGCGTACTGTTTTAATCTTTGGCATTTTTATTTCCACTTCGCATTGTTAATAAAACGAATCAGATAAGGCGAACAAAACCGCACAAATTCATTGCTTAACGCAAAAAGACAGTGCGGTTCTGATACTTGAGTGCCTTACTGTTTCTTCTTAGGTGCTAGCACCATGATCATTTGACGGCCTTCGATCTTCGTTGGGAAGGATTCGACGACAGCCAGTTCACTAAGATCGTCACGAACGCGGTTAAGCACTTCGATACCAATCTGCTGGTGCGCCATTTCACGACCGCGGAAACGCAGTGTGATTTTAGCTTTGTCACCATCTTCCAGAAAGCGAACCAGGTTGCGTAGTTTGACCTGATAGTCGCCATCATCGGTACCAGGCCGGAATTTGATTTCCTTGACCTGAATAACTTTTTGCTTCTTCTTCTGTTCCTTTGTGGCCTTACTCTTCTCATAGAGGAACTTGCCGTAATCCATGATTCGGCAAACCGGCGGCTCGGCATTCGGACTGATTTCAACTAAATCAACACCTGCTTCCTCGGCTTTTTCTAATGCTTCATTCAGACTGACAATGCCAAGCTGTTCGCCTTCGACGCCTGTCAGGCGTACCTCATGTGCGCGAATTTCTCTGTTGATGCGATTAGGACGCGCCGGTTGAACTCGTTTTCCGCCTTTAATACCTTATTCCTCCAATTGATGAAGACTACGGCTGCGAATCTCTTGCTGCAGCTTACTAATGACTTCACTGACATCCAGGCTCCCCAGGTCTTTACCGCGACGAGTACGGACAGCAACTTTTCCTGCCTCAACTTCTTTGTCGCCACAAACCAGCATATAGGGAACCCGCCGTAAAGTGTGCTCGCGGATTTTAAAGCCTATCTTCTCATTTCTCAAGTCTGCTTTTACACGAATGCCCGCTTCTTGCAGTTTTCGGGTCAATTCGTTGACATAATCAGACTGGGTATCGGTGATATTCATAATCACCACTTGAACCGGAGCTAACCAGGTTGGGAAGAAACCGGCGAACTCTTCGGTTAAAATACCGATGAAACGCTCCATTGATCCCAAAATAGCCCGGTGAATCATAACCGGCACCTGACGTTCGTTGCTTTCGCCAACGTAAGACGCATTCAGGCGACCCGGTAATGAAAAGTCGAGTTGCACCGTACCACACTGCCACGCACGATCCAAACAGTCATGCAGGGTAAATTCAATTTTTGGACCGTAGAACGCCCCTTCACCCGGCTGATAGTCAAATTCGATGTTGTTTTCACTCAACGCTGCGGCCAAATCGGTTTCGGCACGATCCCACATCTCATCGCTACCGATACGTTTTTCAGGGCGCGTAGACAGTTTCACCACGATTTTTTCAAAACCGAAGGTGCTATACATGTCATACACCATCTTGATGCAGCTGTTTACTTCATCACGAACCTGCTCTTCCGTACAGAAGATGTGCGCATCGTCCTGAGTAAAGCCACGCACGCGCATTAAACCATGCAGAGAGCCTGATGGTTCATTACGGTGACAGCTACCGAACTCGGCCATACGCAGCGGCAAATCGCGGTATGATTTCAACCCCTGATTGAAAATCTGTACATGACCCGGGCAATTCATCGGCTTGATGCAGTATTCACGGTTTTCTGATGACGTCGTGAACATCGCTTCTTTGTAGTTTTCCCAGTGACCAGTTTTTTCCCACATCACGCGATCCATCATGAATGGACCTTTTACTTCCTGATACTGGTACGACTTCAGCTTCATGCGCACAAACGCTTCCAACTCGCGGAAGATCGTCCAACCGTCGTTGTGCCAGAACACCATACCCGGTGCTTCTTCCTGCATGTGATACAGATCCAGCTGTTTGCCGATTTTGCGGTGGTCGCGCTTAGCCGCTTCTTCCAGACGTTGCAGGTAAGAAGCTAACTGCTTTTTATCCGCCCATGCCGTGCCGTAGATACGTTGCAGCATTTTGTTTTTGCTGTCGCCGCGCCAGTAAGCACCCGACGTTTTCTGCAATTTGAAATGGTGGCAGAAACGCATATTCGGTACGTGCGGGCCACGGCACATATCGATGTATTCTTCATGGTGATACAGACCCGGACGATCATCGCGACTGATGTTCTCATCCAGAATCGCCATTTTATAGGTTTCACCGCGCGCAGCGAACGCATCGCGCGCTTCCTGCCAACTGACTTTTTTCTTAATGACGTCATAGTCGGTGTTAGCAAGCTCGTGCATACGCTTTTCGAGCAGTTCAATATCTTCCTGAGTCAGGGTACGGTCGATATCTACGTCATAGTAAAAACCGTTATCGATAACCGGACCAATCGCCATTTTAGTATCAGGCCACAGTTGCTTGATCGCATGGCCCAACAAGTGCGCACAGGAGTGACGAATAATTTCCAGACCCGCTTCATCTTTGGCGGTGATGATGGCTAACTGCGCATCGGTATCGATTTTATCGCTGGCGTCAACCAGCTCGCCATTGACGCGTCCGGCGATACAGGCTTTTGCCAGACCGGGACCAATATCAAGTGCAACATCTAGGGGAGAAACGGCGTGGTCGTAATGACGCTGACTTCCATCAGGAAGGGTAATAACTGGCATTATAATTCCCTTATTTACAGTGGTGAGCCACACGAAAGCTCACATGCAAAAAAAATCGTCTATCAATTGAAAATCAAAAGTGTTAACCATGCTATTCCTCTGTACTCTGTGAAATATATACACATGGTGCACACAACTAAAGGCGTGCACTAGCGTGACATGGATAACGTCGGGGACAATAATACACCTTATAAGTGGTGTGTTAAAGTCGGATGGGTAGCCTGCGCATCGTTACGCATAATGCACAGGCCACGGAAGTGTTTACTGTATTTGCACCGACTTCTGCGCCGCGTTATTTTTACGGGAAAGTCGGAAACCAAGCCAAATAACGGCAATCCAGAACGGAATTAAAATGACCGAAATGCGAATGCCCGGCGACAGCAGCATAATCACCAAAATACCCGCCAGAAAGGCCAGACACAGGTAGTTGCACCACGGATACCAGAAGGCTTTGAACGCAGGAACAATCCCCTTCTCCATCATCGCCTGACGGAAACGCAGGTGCGCAAAGCAGATCATGATCCAGTTAATCACCAGCGTCGACACCACAAGCGTCATCAACAGCTCAAACGCTTTTCCTGGCATTAGGTAGTTGATCGCCACACCGAACGATGTCGCTAAGGCTGACAGTACGATAGAGTGGACAGGGACACCGCGCGCGTTGACCTTCGCGAGAGACCTCGGCGCATTCCCCTGTTTTGCCAAACCGTACAGCATCCGGCTATTACAATACACGCCGCTGTTGTAAACCGATAACGCCGCCGTGAGTACCACGATGTTAAGTACGTTTGCCACTGTATTGCTATTCAGCGCATGGAAGATAAGAACAAACGGACTACCACCATCAACGACATTTCCCCACGGATAAAGCGATAACAAAATAGATAGCGCGCCGATATAGAAAATCAGGATGCGATAGACCACCTGATTGGTCGCCTGAGGAATAGAGCATTTCGGATCGGCAGCTTCTGCCGCGGTGATTCCCACCAATTCCAGACCGCCGAATGAGAACATAATCACCGCCATGGCCATGATCAATCCACTTGCGCCATTCGGCATGAATCCACCATGGATCCATAAGTTACGCACCGTTGCCGTTTCGCCGCCATTACCACTCAGCAGCAACCAACTGCCAAAGACAATCATCCCGACGATGGCCAGCACTTTGATAATGGCGAACCAGAACTCCGTTTCCCCAAACATCCGCACATTCACCAGATTGATCAGGTTGATGAGTACGAAGAATATCGCGGCGGACAGCCAAGTTGGCGTCTCGGGCCACCAGTACTGGATATAAATCCCCACGGCCGTTAGTTCAGCCATCCCTACCAGAATAAACATCGCCCAGTAGTTCCAACCGGCCAGAAAGCCCGCAAAATCGCCCCAGTATTTATAGGCAAAATGGCTGAACGAACCCGCTACTGGCTCTTCCACCACCATCTCGCCCAACTGTCGCATAATCAGAAACGCGATCATTCCAGCAATCGCGTAGCCCAATAAAACGGACGGCCCTGCCATTTGGATAGTCTGCGATATCCCTAAAAACAATCCGGTACCAATCGCGCCACCCAACGCTATCAGTTGAATATGCCGGTTTTTTAACCCTCGTTTTAAAACCAGTTCCTGTTGATCGTTTGCTCTATCTTTTTGATTATTTGCTATGTTGTTTTCCGCATTTGCCATGTTGTTTTTGTGCTTCCTGTAAAGCCTTCTTCATTTTTATAACCATACCTGCTCACGTCATCCGTATGAAAAATGACGTAAACAGGCAAAGGGATCGGGGGTTAAACGCGACACGGTGATGGCACATTAACGTTCAGGAATGACACTTTTAAACGTTAACTCCACGTCATCACGCTCGAACTCGGCAGTAAGCGTTTCAGGTTCACTTTTTTCTGCATTCTGGGGCAGCAATTTTTTCAATAATGCTAACTGCTGGCGTTGCTGCTCTACGATCTCTTGCAGCAATTTCACTTGCTCATTCGCTCTGACGCTCGCTCGATTAACAAAAAACCAGATCAGCGCGGCCAGCAGCACAACCAGCAAGACAAAAACCACTTCTAATATGTTCACAACGACTCCGTTTATCACCACTTATGACGAGTACCTGTGGGCTATCTTAACACCGTGAAGTAGCCAAGTTCGATACCCAACCCTATTTGATCTCCATATCGTATCGATACACATCGCTATCGTCTTGGTACAAAAATAAAAAAACGTGGGGAACGTTTTTCAACGTCGCTTGCGATGGCCCGAACGGGGCGGACAGGGATAGCGGCCATAAAAAAGCCTGTCGGTAAGGACAGGCTCAGGTATCGATAGAGAATATCAGAATGGGTGATCGTGATAACCCATTTGCTCAGAGATATTTCTGGCGGCAGTATGCAGCATAGCTACATATTCGTGTTTGTTTTCTTCTGAAAAACGAATCGTTGGGAAAGAAATACTGAGGCCGGCAATCACAACACCAAAGCGGTCGAATACTGGCACAGCGATACAACGCAGCCCTTCTTCCTGCTCTTCATTATCTTCTCCGTAACCTTGTCCGCGGACAACGTCTAATTGGGTGAGAAGATCTTCAGCAGTACACAGCGTGTGTGGCGTACTACGGGTGAATTCGACAGTCGACAGAATCTCTTCCACTTCGCCACGATCGCGCCATGCCAACAGCACTTTACCGATTGCGGTACTGTGCAGAGGATTACGGCGACCAATACGCGAATACATACGCAGGTTATACATCGAGTCAATCTTGTGGATATAAACGATACCGTCTTCATCCAACGCGCCAAGGTGGATCGTTTCGCGCGTCAGCGCAGACAACTCACGCATCTGTATATCTGCACTGCGGATTAAATCGACGTTCTGCAATGCTTTTGCCCCAAGTTCAAACAACTTGAGCGTTAGCGAATATTTCTCTGATTCACCTTCCTGCGCGACATAGCCCAGGGATTTCATCGTCTGCAAGAAGCGGTAAACGGTACTCTTGGACATCATGACACGCTGAGAAAGCTCGGTAATACCAATTTCTCTCTCTTCACCTAATGCCTGTAAAATACCAAAAACCTTTAAAACGGACGACACGGAATCGGGTTGTTTATCTAAATCTGCACTAGCCATTTTTGTGGTTACCCTACTCAGTTTTTTTTGTTTTAAAAAAAATAGAACAATGGTTTTAGTATAAAGGGAACGCTTTGATTATGGCAATGGAGCAACAACGATAATCAAGTTAAGTTTGAGGAATAACCGCGTCAGAGACTTAATAAAATAATATGTAAGTAAATATTTTAAAATAATCCGCGCCACAATCCGCGCCACAAAATGTGACGCGGATTTATTAGTATTATTAGTTCCAGACTGAATCAGGAACCTTCGCCAGATACAGCGCAGGTTTTCCATCTACGTCAGAAGTAAACAGAACTTGTTTATTATCTGGCGTGAAAGAAGGATGTGGGTGAGTGACCTGACGGTCCCCTTCCAGCACTTCCCAGGATGTATTGTGCTGTGCAATACGATGCTCTTTGCCCGTTTTCAGATTGAAAACATACAGGAACGGATCGTTCTCGATTTTATATCCGCCATCATCCTGCACGTCGACCGGCGCATCGGAACCATCGCCGACCAGCAGTGTACCATCATAGTTACTCATCAGATGAGAACACGGCGGCATTACGCGCAGTTGACGATCTTCCAGCGTAACTGGATCGATACTACGGATATAGCGATTGCTGTCGTCTTTCAGGTAAGAGACGTAGATCATCGCTGAACCATCTGGTACCCAGAATTCGTGGGTGCAGCTTTCGCCTTCAGCATGCTCTTTCACTTTACGCATGTTGGTTCCATCTTCGTTGATGAACCACATACGGGCATCAACCAGATCGTGCGGGCCTTCGTGGCAGAAAGCCACCGTGTTGTCATCACCCGGACGGTAGATTGGGTGACCCAGCCACTGGTTTTCCTGAAGGATAGTCTGCGCTTCGCCCGTGACCAAATCGACGCGAATCAGGCGACAACAAGGATTAGTGAAGTAGAACTCCTGGAATTTTTTCCAATCGGTCAGCGGTTTCCAGTCTTCTTTTTTGATCTCAATACCGACTATTTTGGTGCAGTCGCAATTGGCAACCCAGGTACCGTAACCGACCCAATCGTCAGGCACCTCATAAATCGTTTTCTCTTCCAGCGTAGCCAGATCGACACGCATCAGATTACGGGTATTTTTAACGTAATACAGCGCATCGTCATTCGGGGACAGGAAACCACCAAAGGTGTTGTCGCCTTTGCCTTCCGTCAACTGCGTGGCGCTTTGCTCTTTTAAATCCAGCAGATAGTAATTCCACGGGCCATCAAACGCCGCGCCAAATAGCAACTTGCTGCCGTCATTGAAGAAACACTTCTGGTAGAAATAGTTGCGGTGGCAGATAACATCGGGCGGGGTTAAACGCACAACTTCGGTGCCGGTTGCTGAATCCTGATAGGTATGAAACGTTAGGGGGATCTTGTTACCTTTGGCCATCCGTAAATCCTTAGCACTTATTCATGAAGAATCTGACGCCACACGCGCATACTCTTCGATAACCTGACATTCCGATCGCCCGACAAGCGAGTTACCCCGACACCGGTTGTTCAAGAATCAGGCCACCAACCTCACGCGAGACGCTTGTTATATCGACATTATAGAAACAATGTTTCATTTTTCCGTGATCGTGGTTTTATTTTATAAAACATTCTTCCTATTTTCACCACCTGTTTCAGATCTAATGAAAACACGTGAACAGAGAAAGCGCAGGTTTGCTGAATCAAGAAACGCAGAAATAACAAAGGCCCGAATGGGCCTTTGGGAAGAAAATATCGTGAATTACTTCAGGTAATCGCCGGATCGCAGCGCTTCAATACGCTTATCCAACGGCGGGTGAGACATAAACAGCTCGCTGAAGGATTTCGATTTTCCGTTAATGCAGAAAGCCATCATACTACTCTCTTCCTGCGGCTCATAGCTGGTCTTCAGACGTTGCAGTGCAGCGATCATTTTCTCACGCCCCACCAGCTTGGCTGAACCCGCATCCGCATGGAATTCACGGTAGCGTGAGAACCACATGGTGATAATGCTGGCAAGAATACCAAACACCAGTTCCAGCACAGTCGCAACAGCAAAATAAACCAGCGGATTACCGTTACTGCTTTCACCTTCATCACGGTTGCCGGACAGGAATCCGGAAACGACCTGAGCGATCAGACGAGAGATAAAGATAACGAAGGTGTTCACCACCCCTTGCACCAACGTCATGGTCACCATGTCGCCATTCGCAATGTGGCTGATTTCATGCGCGATTACCGCTTCCGCTTCGTCACGGCTCATGTTTTGCAGCAAACCAGTGCTGACCGCCACTAGCGATGAATCACGGCGCGCGCCCGTCGCAAACGCATTGATATCCGGCGCATGGTAGATTGCCACCTGCGGCATCGCAATCCCCGCCTGCTGTGACTGTGTGCGAACGGTTTCCATCAGCCAACGTTCGGTTTCGTTACGGGGTTGTTCAATAACTTCACCGCCAACGGACCGTAACGCCATCCATTTAGACATCAGCAGTGAAACAAACGCACCGCCAAAGCCAAACAGCCCAGCCATAATCATTAAGCCCTGGACACTGCTGGACTGAATTCCCGTCAGGCTGAGTACCAGCCCGAAAACCAACATCACCGCCAGGTTGGTGATCAGGAAAAGCGCAATACGCATCATAAAGGTCTGATTTCCTCTTGCAGAAAGATAAAGTTTGCAACACGTACATCGTATGGGTTGCCGTGGCATTTTCAAGCATTCTTAGCTTTTCAGTTACTAAATCCACATAACTTTACACTTTTCAAAAGGAAGGCAGCGTCCTGCCTGATGTTAATCCTGGTACGTCAGCGCGACAATGTTGACCGAAAATTGATAAACACGTTGGCATGATCGACCTGAATCGCGCCCACCCCAGCGCGAATTAATGCTCCCCATACGGCGTCAGGATCCGCTAAGGCGTGCGTATCGCTATAGTCGAGAGAATGCGAACAATCCAGCGTGTTCACCCAAATCCGCACCCCAAGCCGTTGAAACTCGACATGCGCTTCGGTCAACGCATCAATATGATCAAAGTTGACTTCCACAATGGCGATGCCGATATCATCAACCTGCCGCAAAATGTCGGCAGTTTCTCCCCGTTTGAGGTGGAGTATTGGCATATAGGGTATCTGGATATCCCGCGACGGTGAGGCAATGGGAAAATGGGCAGAAGCAAGATCAATCGGACTTTTCATGATCACGCCCGCACTCAGGCCTTTATCGCGAATATCGCGGGCGATAACACCAAATTCTCGCTCATGTTTAACATCTACGTTGATGACAACTCTCCCTCTCGCCTCTTCGAGGATTTCATACAACAGCGGCACCTTTTCGTCACTCAATGACCATGCTGAACTGCCGTCACTCCCGCGCAAATGCGCCTGACGAATTTCCGCCAACGTCATCTGACTAACGCGCCCGCGCATATCGCTCGTGCGATCGAGCGTGTCATCATGAATTACGACAATGTGGCTATCTGCCGTCAATTGGGCATCCATCTCCACAATATCAACGCCCAGACGAATCGCCTCGCGTAGCGCCGCCAACGAATTCTCCGGTGCCGATGCCCAAACGCCGCGATGCGCCACTGCCAGAACCGTCGCATTTTGCGCCGAAATCACGTCCTGGGTCATGCCTTTATTTTGCTTTGTCATCAGTCGAAAGCTCCAAATAAACGGGGAATATCACGAATGACGGGAAACCGACTGCGCAAAATGTTGCAACAGGAGATCGCCCCGCGAAACCACATTGTCCAGCGCCTGCTGTGGCGTTTCCTGCTCTGCCCAGACCTTCTCCAATTCTTCATCCATAATGGTGCGAATTTGCGGCATATTACCCAAGCGGAATCCACGCGTATACGGCAGTGGCGGTTTATTGGTGAGCTGTTTCATAGCGACATCGCTGCCGGGGTATCTGGCATAAAACCCTCGCTCGATCGTGAGTTTGTAAGCAGCTTGTGTCACCGGCAGGTAACCCGTCATCTGATGCCATTCAGCGGCATTTTCCGGCAGCGTCAGGAAATGCAGGAATTCAGCAATACCTTGATAATGCGATGCCGCTTTCCCTTTCATGACCCAGAGGCTTGCCCCTCCGATGAACGTATTCTGCGGTGCGCCGTTGGCCTCTTCACTGTAAGGCAACATACCGACACCGTAGTGGAATTTGGCATAGTTCTGAATCTTGCGTAGTCCACCCGATGAGGTGGTCAATATACCGCAATCGCCGTTATAAAAGCGCGCTGTGGCCTCGTCATTGCGGCCAAAATAGCTGAACGCCTTGTTCTTCATCATCTCCGCAAGCTGGGTGATATGCGCGACCTGCAAGGGTCCGTTTATCAGCAAGTGCACATCAACACCATCGAAGCCATTATTTTTCGTCGCGATCGGCAGTCCGTTCCATACGCTAAACGCTTCCAATAATATCCAGCCTTGCTGCCCTGCATTTGTGTAGCCGCAGGCCATCCCACTCTGATGCAACCGCGCCGCATCATACGCCAGTTCATTCCAGGTGCGTGGTGGCTTATCGGGGTCGAGCCCTGCTTTAACAAACGCATCTTTGTTGTAGTAAAGAACGGGTGTTGAGCTATTAAACGGTTGGGAAATCAGATGCCCGGTCTGACTGTCGCTGTAAAACAGCGCCACCGCAGGCAGAAAGGCTTTTTCGTCATTCTCGATACCAACCTGTTTGAACAGTTCGAATACGGGGACAATCGCCCCGCTGTGTATCATATTGGTCGTACCGACATCATAAACCTGCAAAATATCCGGTGCGTTACCGGTGCGATACGCCGCAATCCCGGCAGACAGCGTCTGCTCATAGCTGCCTTTATAGATGGGTTCAACATGGTATGTCGTCTGAGATTCATTAAACCGGTTAACCAACCGCATCAATTCCGTGTTCAGGTTGCTGTCCATGCCATGCCAAAACGTCAGTTCGACAGCCGCTCTGGCAGACAGCGGGACGAGCAAGATCATATTTAACAGCATCAGAAAAACAGACGTGAACCTAAACCGAATCATCATGATATTTTCTCCGGTACAATTTTTAGGAAAATATTGCGGCGTTGAGGAATGTCTCAGTTAGGAAAACGCAGTGCTGGTAACGACATTAGGGTTCGCCTGTGACACGTAGATGACCAGGGAAGTGATGAACTGTATCGCGATATTTCAGCAGAGAAGAGAAAGGTTTTATGACAGGACAATCTTGTGGCGAGCAGAACATCCGCTGCCCGCCTGGGTACTCGATTAGCTTTGAGCGTGAGCCATATCCGCACGCATTGCGGCAGAAACAGGCTGATGCTTAGGCGGTTTGATCCACAGGGTAATCAGCAGCGAAACGACAGACATGATGATGATTGCCGTAAATGTGGCCTGGAAGCCCCCGAGCTGCGCAGCGATAAACGAGCCGGACAGCGCGCCGATACCGAATCCCTGATAAATGACGCCATAGTTTTTGCTGTGATTTTTCAGGCCGAAGAAATCACCGACAATCGCTGGAAACACGGTGATATTGCCACCAAAGCAGAAAGCAATTGCGCTGACACAGATAAAGAACAGAATCGGATTCAGCGGCAGGAACGTCATGACGGATACCGCAAGAATCGTCACCAACAGCGTAAAACTGATTACCCGCATACGCCCGACACTGTCCGAGAGCGCGCCAAGTATAATGCGTCCGACGGTATTAAAAATCGCAATCGCCGACACCGCATTGGCCGCCATCGCCATATCCATTCCCGCCATTTGCACACCGATATCTTTCACTATACCGATCAAATACAGCCCACTCATGCACGTGGTGAAGAAGATAATAAACAGCAAATACGACTCTTTCGTTGCCAACATTTCCGTTAGCGAGAAATCACGCGCCTGCCCCTGAACCACCGCCTGTTGAACCGGCACCGCAGCAGGTTCTTTCAGCAGAGAGCTCCCGACCAGAATCATCGCCATGACGATAACGCCCCAATAGAAGAAGGCTTCTGACACCCCCACTTCCGCAATCAAAAAGCTGTTGACGTATTTGAATAATAGACTTCCGGTGCCAAAGGCACCCACAGAAATGCCCGCGATTAACCCTTTGCGATTCGGGAACCATTTGATCAAATTGGACAACGTCGTGATGTAAGCCGTACCGTCAGCAAAACCGACAACCACTCCCATCAGCAAATAAATCAGCGTCAGCGACGGGCTCACCGCACTCGCCATCAGCCCTGCCCCCAGCGTGATACCTGCAATCATGGTCAGACGACGCAGACCAATACGCTCCTGAAACTTACCCGCGAACAGCGTGGCAAAGGCCAGGCAGAAACTGGTGATGGAAAATGTCGTCGCGACTGAACTCAGTGTCCAACCAAATTTGTCCACCAGCGGCTGATTGAACAGACTCCAGGTGTAAATCGAACCAAGTCCCATTTGGGTGATAATGGTCCCGAGGACAATGAATCCCCGATTAGCAGGTTTAGTATTCATAGGTTTTCCCCTACATCAAAAATGGGTCCGATTCACTCGGTACGCCAAAAAATATAAGCTGATGTGGAGAAGAAAAAATCCATCAAAACACGGTCAGCTTATGGGCTGAAGCCAGTATACAAGCGGGCTGACAGTGATTGTTCGAATGGGGAATGAGATGCCTGAAACGCGGAATGAAATGCCTTTATAGGCGCATCAATGACCTGAACGCCTTTATCTTGCTTCGGCTTACCGGCACTTCAAAATCCAGATCGTTCAATCGCAGAATATAGGTGTTGTTAAACCACGGCACAATTTCACGGATTTTTGTCAGGTTGACGCAGTAAGAGCGGTGACAACGGAAGAAGTACTCTTCCGGCAAACGACTACAAAACTCCGTAATATTCATCGGCATGATGAACTCTCCACGTCGGGTATAAACCAGCGTGACCTTTTCCTGCGCCGCGGCATAATAGATATTGTTGATGTCCGTAACGATAATTCGTTCATCTTTCATCAGGTTAATGGTGTTCTGCGTACTTCTCGCCGCACCAGAAGGCGCGCCCGTATCGACAGCAGGAGCCATTTGCCGCTGTTGCCAGGTCGCTTCCAGCTTACGCAGCATCGTAACGATGCGTGATTCATGATACGGCTTAAGAATGTAATCAAAGGCTTCGACTTCAAAGGCCTCCACCGCGTGTTCTTTGTAAGCCGTAATAAAAATGATGTAGGGCTTATGCGCAAATTTGCTGATATTTTGCGCCAACCAAACGCCGTCCAAGGAGGGAATATTGATATCCAAAAAGATCGCATCAACCTCGTTATGCTGCAAATACTTTAGTACATCCAACCCGTCATCAAACATCGCCTCAATCGTAATATCACTGTGCTGTTTGATGAGGTAACTCAGCTCTTGCTGCGCGAGGAACTCATCTTCAACAATAATGGCTTTCATGGGTTGCCTCCTGTGTTTTCAGCAGCAGAATATCCCGGCGGCGGCACCTGAATGGTATCCGGAAAGGCAGACGGTATTTTATCTTCTCGTGGAATGTAGAAGTAAATCTCGGTTCCGGGTTCCAGGCGACGAATATGCAAACCTTCGCCATAAAGCAGGCGAACTCTGTGATGAACATTCAGCAGACCGATCTTATTCCCCGGTAACTCATTGCGCGCGACGCGATCCATGGTTTCCTGACTAATGCCGTTTCCCGTGTCTTTTACCGCCACCAGCAGCCTATCGCCCTGCTCTTTCACGGACAGCACCACGGTCCCTTTTCCTCTACAAGGCTGAATGCCATGCACAATCGCGTTTTCCACCAGCGGCTGAATTAATAAGCTGGGGATCTTATACGCCAGATCGTCATCGATGTCGTAAATCACCGTTAGTTTGGCACCAAACCTCGCCTGCTCAATGGCGATATAATCCTGAATTTGGTACAGCTCTTTTTTTATATCAATCAGCGCGTCATCGTTGAGCTCAAGATTATAGCGCAAATAACGCGACAGATTGATCACCAACTGGCGTGCCGTATCGGGATTAATGCGAATCGACGAGGAGATCGCATTCAGTGCATTAAAAAGAAAGTGCGGATTGATTTTACTTTGCAGCGCTCTCAGCTCCGCCTTATTTGCCATATCACGCAGTTGCTCGGTGCGGGACACTTCAATTTGCGTTGACATGATTTGTGATAAGCCGACGGCCATCACGCGTAATGAATAGGTAATTTTGTGCGCATGGCGATAATAGATTTTCAGCGTACCGGTTACCTGCCCGTGTTCCCACAACGGAATGACGATCATCGAATGGATTTCCGGTGTTAGATGCTGCTCATCATTATTTTTAATGATGATTTTCCCGTCATGAATCGCCTGCTGCGTCATTGGGCTGATAATATCGCGACCGATATTATATTTTTCTTCCCCAATACCCACATAAGCCTGAACATGCTGCGTATTTGTTATCGCCACCGCGTCCGCATTAATCTCAGTACGAATAATACGACAGATAGCCGTCAGCGAATCACTGTTGATATTACGGAAATACGGCAGTGTTTTATGTGCGATATCCAGCGCGAGCTTAGCCTGCCTGGCGGCAATCACCTCTTTTTCATTCGCCACGCTCTGCACCAGCAGCACGATCAGGCCAATACAGACAGAGCCGAGAATCATCGGCACCGCAATTTTTGAAACAATATCCAGCCCTAACTCGATCGGTGTCGCCCATGCCACCACCAGCAGCATAGTTAGCGATTCACACAGCATACCGCCCAGAATCCCGATGCTCCACTGCTGCTCTTTTTTGACTTTCTTATTAATGTAGCCGGAAGTGATGCCAGCAATAATGCTGGTAATCAGGCAAGGCACGGACGTGATGCCATCAATATCAATGAGATAACGGTGCACTCCCGCAATGATACCGGTCGCCCCCCCCACCCAGGGACCGAAGAGAATACCGCCAGACATCACGGCAATGACGCGTACGTTGACGAGCGATCCTTCAACATTTATACCGGAATACGTACCGAACAGCGCAAACAGTGAAAAGATAGCGGTCACCATCGCTCGCTCTCTCGGCGAGTGTTGCTCTTTTTGCAGTAATTGCCGGAACTGACGTGTTCTGGTCAGGAAAAACAGGCAAATCAGCATCAGCGCGGCGCGGTCAAAGACCGCAAGGAGCATCTCAAATATTTCGTGCACGGGACATCCGGTACAGATTTACAAACCTGCACTATAGAAAAAATGTGATCCGTATTCCACTTTTTAGTCTGTTAACCGCGTGGGAAGAAGTATGGAAGCCAGCGGACATCGGCTTTTTTGAAAAGAGGTATAGCACAGGCGTTTTATACGTCTATGGGCTTATTCAACTTCAGTAGCTCAGTAAACTCCTCCGCCGGCATCGGATGCCCAAACAGGTATCCCTGGGCTTCCTCACACCCTTTGCCTCGCAGTCGTTCGCTCTGATCTAATGTTTCCACCCCCTCTGCAATCACGCCCAGCCCAAAACTTTTCCCGAGATACAGAATCGCCCGGACAATCGCCGCGTCCGGCGGAGATTCACACATGGTTCTGACAAAAGTCTGATCGATCTTCAACCGAGTAACCGGGTAGTTTTTGAGCATACTGAGCGAGGCATAGCCCGTCCCATAATCGTCAAAGGCAATACCGATTCCCGCTTCGCGCAGCGCTTTCAAGGGCTGCAGCATATTTTCATCGTAACGCAGGATGATATTTTCCGTGATTTCCAGTTCCAGCGAACCTGGCTGCAATCCTGTACGCGCAAGCATATCCATAATTTTTTGCGCCAACATACCAGTACGGAACTGTGCGCTGAAAAGATTAATACTGATGCGAAAATAGCGATCGCTCGTCCGACACCATTCCGCCGCCTGCTGGCATGCCGTTTCGACGCTCCAATCACCGACTCGCTCAGCCCACGGGCCATTTTCCAGTGCGGTAAGAAAGGCCGCAGGGCCAAGCAATCCTCTTTCCGGGTGACGCCAGCGCAGCAACGCCTCTGCGCCAACAATCTCATTTGTCGCCAGTTTTACCTGTGGCTGATAGAACATCTCAAATTCATGCTGTTCGTAAGCTCGCATAAACTCTAGCTGGAAGGCATGTTTAGCCTGAAAGACTTCAAGCAGTTCGCGCGTAAAAAAGCGGTAACAGTTTCGACCTTCGGATTTAGCCTGATACAGCGCTAAATCCGCGCTAGTCAAAAGATCCTGTACGGTCAACCCATATTCTGGATACAGTACTGCCCCAATACTGGCGCTAATATTGATTTGATGATCGTCAATAATCATCGCCTGAGAAATTTCATGAATAATTTGCTCGGCAATTTTTCCCGCGACTTTTTTATCATTCAGACCGGGAAACAGCAGCGCAAACTCATCCCCGCCCATCCTCGCCACAACATCACCGGAGCGAACCGTGGCTTTTATTTTTTTGGCGACGTGCACCAGAATATTATCGCCGCTGGAATGCCCCAGGCTATCATTCACATCTTTAAACCCGTCCAGATCGACCATCATGATACAGACCGCGGGTTCATTCTTTAGCACCGTTTCCAGATTGGATGTCAATAGCGTCCGGTTTGCCAACCCGGTTAACGGATCTAGATGCGCCAGCAAAAACAGGCGTTCTTCATTGTGTCGTCGCTCTGTAATGTCGCGCAATATTGCGCCGTAACTAACATTATCGTTGTCTTCCCACATCGAAACCGACAATTCAACCGGAACCAAATTACCGCTTTTGGCTTGTACATTCAGTTCCAGCGTCACGCCTTTCATCAACGAATCACGATCGGTAACCAGGTGATTAAGTTGCACGACAAAGGAATCGGGCACGATGGTATTAATACTGCGACCAATAATTTCCTCATCAGTATATTCCAGCATATGTTCCGCGGCAGTATTCCAGAAGGTGATCATCCCCTTTTCATTTACACACAGAATCGTATCCGGCGAGGTATTAGCAATATTCTCAAAACGAATCTGACTGGCTTTACGTGCCAGTTCCAGACGTCGCATTTCCAGCTTGTCCATGACCAATGACGCCAGATCTTGCAAATTGTGCTCATCACGTTTGGTGAATGTGGTTCTGGGTTTCAAATCGATAATGCACAACGTACCGATGGCATGCCCGGACGGCGTAATTAAGGGAATACCGGAATAGAAACGAATGTAAGGAACGCCCACAACCAGCGGGTTATTTTTAAAACGTGCATCCTTGAGGGAATCGTGCACCACCATGATCTTTTTCTTCAGGATCGTATGTGCACAAAAAGAGATATCGCGCGGAGTTTCGCAAAAAGGAACCCCTAGGCTGGCGGCAAACAGTTGGCGCTCAGACTTGACCAACGACACCAAAACGATAGGCACACTGAAAATGTTAGCAGCCAGGCTAATCAGGTTGCTCAAACTCGGGTCAAATAATACGTTCTTAATTCCATACTCACGAAGAGCAGCAAGACGTTTGTCTTCATCTTTGCCTACCCGGGCACGGCTCATCGGTTCCCCCCTCCCATCGTATTAATGTTCAGATTAGACAAAAATTTAGTTATAAATCCAAAATGTTGCAGCAATGAGCACGATAAGAACAGCATGCCAGTGTTATCAAACCAAAGCCCCTTCTCCTGCCTAGAATCATGGCGCGTAGTGGCTGAGTGTTGAGTATGGCAAAAGATTCAGACTCTATCATCCCTTCGAGTCATTAATAATAAGTGGAAGTATCAATTAAGATCGTAGATGAAAGGCGAAATAGAAAGATACCGACGCACTCACAACGCTGAACGATGGGGACAAAAAAGAAAGGGGGCGGTTGGTATATTCAAACCTTCACGACTGGATAACGACAACATATTATCAAGTTATTAACAGAATATAACCAACCGGGGAATCATCAGGCAGGGAAATAGGTTATTGAATGCTCAGGTGTGTCGTTTTTTGCCCTGATCACGACATCCCAAATCCCGGTATAAGGCACCGTTAAATACACTTCGCCTTCCGCACGGCGGCAAATAGAATCCTGCGTAGCACTATTCTTTTCAGCCAATGCTTCCTGTTCACCATTGCTCATTTGCACTTCAAATATATTTGCACACCGAACAATTACCGTATCACCACCAAACAGACTTAAACACGTGCGAATTACAGACATATATCCTCCGCGACACGCAGTCATGCGCATGCTTAATGAAACGAATTTATTGGTTATATTTCCCACAACGGGATTTCCATAAGAGCAAAATGCATACAGTCAGATTGTGATTTAGATCAAATGGCATACACATTTAAAGCAAATCATGGGTGGAATAAGACAATACTATCACCGCCTGATATTTATTAGGATTTGTGATAGTAGAACGATTAAAGGCCGCCAGAATCGCATAGGAACTCAGCCAAAAAGCACTTGACGACATGATTGGCGTATCTCAGGCCGCCATACAGAAGATCGAGGTGGGGAAAGCGTCGCAGCGGATACCAACAACAAACGCATCATTGATGGGAAGCTTTACGCCATCGCTCAGGAAGGCGGCGGTAACGATAAGCTCAAGCAAATCAAGCAGCTTTACCGTAAACCAGGCGGCCTTCTCATCATCCATCGCTTCAATCGCAAAGCTGACGAAGAAGCTTACGAATCAAACGTCGAAACCATTGACCGCGTATTCTGGTATTCGGTGCTGCTATAGTCCCGATATTGGCGGTATCCCGTACTATAGCCGTCTCTCTGTTCCTTTAACCAAAGTCGGCAGACCGATACGGACACCGGCTTTGTGTTAATCCTGCCAATAGCTGCGTTACTCATAACCGCTGCGCCGCTAAAAAACGTTTACCCTCGCCCAGATAACCTTACCCACACGCAACAGTTTTATACAATCACCGTGCTATTGTTTCATCAACCCTTGTTGATGTTGTGTTATTCACCCTGTCTGTGTGTTCCTTTCCCGCCCTATGGCGGGATTTTTTTGTCCTTCATCTAGCCCTTTCTGCGTGCAGCCCCACAGGTTGTGATCGCGATATTTTTTGCCTTCAGTTCATTACTGCATTTAATCTCATCGTTGCCTCTTATCAGGTGGGAGTCCGTTTGTCACAGCAGACAATCTCGGTCAAGCACATGCGCAGGAACCCGAGGTAGACGACGTTGACCTGAATCTCCCGGACCAGACGGCATTCGGAAGGGATACCGAAGAGGTAACCGAGTAGCAGCATTTTAATCAGGTGTACGGGGATCTATGACGGGACGGCTATTATTGTGGCAGTCAAGGTGGCGCCCCTATCGCGGATAAATTTAAAATCAATGGCGGCATCGATTTTACGCACCAGATGGTGTTGTGGAACCAGTTCTTCGAGGGTAACCATTCCAAACGGGTATTGCTGTGGCGTCGGTTCTCTGGGTATAGCGGTCAGTCCGTTTTTTGCACTGACCGTATTAGTTCAAAACCTGTCCTCCCGGCCAAGACTTTGTCAGCAGTCTGAGGTGCCTGTATGGCGCTTTTTTATATTCTGAAACGACTTTCTACAGTGCAATAACCTAATTAATGCGTTTGCGTAACATGCCATTTAATAGCCTAAAGCCTCGGAGTTATCCGATAAAAATAGCACTGTTTTCCTTACTTTTTTAATGAATATGTAAAACTCGCTGTTTCTTTGAGCGAACGATCAAAATTAAGCATGTTCTCATCAAAAATTTATTCTCATTAGAAAAAAGTTTGTGTAATACTTGTAACGCTACATGGAGATTAACTCAATCTAGAGGGTATTAATAATGAATCGTACTAAACTGGTACTGGGCGCGGTAATCCTGGGTTCTACTCTGCTGGCAGGTTGTTCCAGCAATGCTAAGATCGATCAACTGTCTTCTGACGTTCAGACTCTGAACGCTAAAGTTGACCAACTGAGCAACGACGTGAACGCAATCCGCTCTGACGTACAAGCTGCTAAAGACGATGCAGCTCGTGCTAACCAGCGTCTGGACAACCAAGTTCGTACTTACAAAAAGTAATCGAACTGGTTAAGTAGTGAAAATGGCGCACAATGTGCGCCATTTTTTTTGCCTGCGTTTTACCTTTTCAATGTCCCTTTCACTCTTTGCTCGCCCGTACGGGCAACTTCATCCTTCTACGCTATCCCTGAGCCAGCACAGGTGCGCCTGAACGCACCTGACCGGTTTATTTCCTGATTAACGGGCGGTGGTGGTGCTGATAGACGTGATCGGCGCAGCCTGATACGTTTCAGACGCTTCTGGAGTCTCTTCTACCGGTGGCTGGTAGGTATTGATGTCCTGCCCTATGCTAACCACGATCGGCATGCCGGAACGGCGCACAATTGCATCAGCAACGGCTTTACTGTCCGTCTCCGCATCCTTAACAAATTTTTTCGTCTTCGCCGTCAGCGGAATCGGCATGGTTTGTGGATCGTCCTTATCGGTCTTCGACAGAGGTTGATGCACTTCAATGTAGCGTTTACCATCTGGCTCAACGGAAGTTTTAATCACATCGTTGACAATTTGCACACGCGTACCCACCGGCACATTATCAAACAAAGCCTTGATGTCATCAGGGCGCAGACGGATACAACCGGAACTCACCCGCATACCAATACCGAAGTCCGCATTTGTACCGTGCAGCAGGTAAACGCCGCCATGCGCCGACAGACGTAGCGCATGTAGCCCCATCGGGTTATCCGGGCCAGCTGGGACAACGGCAGGCAGTTTGATACCCTGCTCTTCGAGGTAATGCTTACGAATATTCGCTGTTGGCGTCCAGGTCGGGTTCTCACGTTTCTCGCTAATGCTGGTCGTCATCAGCGGCGTATTTCGTCCCAACTGACCAATACCGATAGGGTAAACAATAACGGTGTTCTTCCCTTTCGGGTAGTAGTAGAGCCGCAGTTCCGCCAGATTGACCACAATGCCTTCACGCGGGGTATCCGGCAACAGCATTTGCGTTGGGATCGTGAGCGTGGAACCCGCCGTCGGCAGGTAAGGATCCACGCCAGGATTCGCTTCCATCATGCCCAATAAACCAATCTTAAAATCCGCAGCGATAGCTTCCAACGGACGACCATCATTGGGGACCGTATAAGCGATATTTTCACCAATAAGGCGGCTATTTGGTGGCGGTAGCGGGTATTCCGTCGCTTTGACGGCGGTGCTAGCCAGATATGCCGCGAAGGCCATACCAAGTAAAGTTAACGCGCGTTTCATATTAGGTTCCCTACATCACAGCTAACATATCAATTATCAAAGGCATCCGGTTCTGTACCCAGAATGCAGTATTCGGCTGGCTATACCCGGTTTATCTCCATCATATTCAAGCTGCCTGTGCGTTTGCCTTACAGCAACCTGAATAGTTAAGGGGATATATGGTGTCAATGTGGCTATTACTGCCCCTCTTCACCGAACATGGGCATATATTAGCATTGTTGTAACGAAAGAATATTTTATTTAAAAATCAAAGTATTGATATTCAATTCTTTACAAAGCAGAGTCAGCATAAAAGTTAACGGGAAATAAATATACGGGAGGAATTCTGAAATATCAGCGAGTTAATAAATATGCCCAAAAACAATAACGTGCCGTTGGTAAAAACCAGTAAATAAAAAAGCGCTGGACGTTTTTTCCATCACAGCGCTTTTTACATGCAGAAAACAGAGAAGGGAATTAAAGCAGTGCGGCAGCGTGCGCTCGAATCGCGCGCAGCATCGCCTCAAGCCCCTGAGAGCGGGAGGGCGTCAGGTGTTGATTCAACGCCAGCGATTCAAAGAAAGGCCGTACATCCAGCTCAACGAGTTCCTGCGCTGTCAGTCCCTGATACAGACTGAAAACTACCGCAATCAGCCCCTTTACAATAGCGGCATCGCTGTCGCCGTGCAGAGTGATAACACCCCTCTTGTCAGGCTGTGCCACAATCCAAACCTGGCTCTGGCACCCTGAAATCAGGTTATCTGGATTACGCCATTCATCAGGTAGTGGATCAAGACGCTCCCCTAACTCAATGATATAAAGATATTTCTCTTCCCAGTCATTACAGCGCGCAAAGTTACGCGCCAGTTTCTGCGGTTCTGGCAGACTCGCCATGTTTTCCTCCCCGAACAGTATACGCGCAGCGCTTAACTGCCCAGCAATCGATGGATACGTTGCAATCCGGCAACCAGCCGGTCAATTTCTTCGCGTGTAGTATAAACGGCCAGCGAGGCGCGGCACATACTGGGAACACCATAGTGTTCCATCAGCGGCATCGCGCAGTGGTGGCCGGTGCGAATCGCGATACCGTACCGATCGAGGAAACTTCCGACATCATAGGCGTGGTGCTGCCCAAGATTAAACGCAATGACGCCATGACGTTCAGCAGGACCATACAACGTCAGATCGGGCACCTGCGTTAGCGCTTCCAGCGCATACTGCATCAGTGAAGATTCATAACGTTGAATCCCTTCCCGTCCCAGCGTCGTTACATAGTCCAACGCAGCGCCTAAGCCCATGATACCCCCCGTGTTGGGCGAACCGGCCTCAAAACGCCAAGGGGAATCCGCATAAGTGGTGCCGGTACGCAGGCTAACCTGACGAATCATCGCCCCGCCGCCTTCCCACGGCGGCATGGCCTGAAGCAGGTCACGTTTGCCGTACAGCACGCCAATACCCGAGGGACCGTAGATCTTATGTCCTGAAAAGACAAAGAAATCACAGTCCAGATCCTGCACATCGACAGGCTGATGCATAATCGACTGCGCGCCATCAACCAACACAACGGCACCCGCCGCTTTTGCTTGCGCGATAATGGCTTTAACGGGGTTTAACGCACCGAGTACGTTAGATATCTGCGTCACCGCCAGCAGGCGAGTACGTTCATCCAGCAATGCGGGAAGCAGCGCAACATCCAGCGAGCCATCTTCGGCCAACGGCAATACGCGAACCTCAACGCCACGCACTTCCGCCAGCATCTGCCAGGGAACAATATTCGCGTGGTGCTCCATTTCTGTGATGATCAGGTTGTCGCCCGGCTGGATGAAGGTACGGCCGTAACTGTTGGCCACCAGATTGATGGCCTCCGTCGTCCCGCGAACAAAGACAATCTCGTCTACCGAAGCGGCATTGATAAAGGATGCCACCTTTTCGCGCACGGCTTCCATTGCGCTGGTCGCCTGTGCGCTCAGCGTATGAATACCACGATGCACCGCTGCGTATTCATGGCGATAGAATTCTGCTTCGCGATCGATAACCGACTGCGGTTTTTGCGCACTCGCCGCGCTATCAAGATAGGCTAACGGCTGGCCGTTAACCTCACTTGCCAGCACCGGAAAATCGGCTCGAACCCGCTCAATAGGATAACTCATCATACCGCCTTGCCGGCATTCGCCAGCGCGTTTGGCAAACGCTGCGCGATACGTTGCAAAACCACATCTCGCAGAGATTCGTTTTCAATCGCTTCTGTGACTTCCGCCGCGAAGGCGAAAATGATCATCTGCTGCGCATCCTGCTGCGTAATGCCGCGGGAACGCAGATAGAACAGTTGCTCTTCGTCCATACGGCCAATAGTGGCGCCGTGGCTGCATTTCACGTCATCCGCGTAGATTTCCAACTGTGGCTTGGTATCGACCTCAGCCAGCCTGCCCAACAGCAGGTTATTGTTGGTCATCTGTCCGTCAGTTTTCAGCGCATGAGGCGCAACTTTGATCATGCCGTTAAACACCGCTCTGGCGCGATCGTTGACGATGACTTTATGCAACTGACGGCTTTCGCCGTAACCCTGATTGTGTTCAAGATACGTCCGCGTATCGCACACTTCGCTGCCAACCGGCAGAATCAGGCTGTTCATGGACAGATTGGTGCCTTCGCCGTTCAACTGGGCGCTGGTGTTGTGACGCGTCAGCCCCGCCCCCAGCAGGAAGCTGTGGCTGCGAACTCGGGCATCACGTGCCAGCACCAAATCATTGTGCGCGAAGTGGTAACTCGCCGCCGCTTCAAACGCCAGCTTATAGTGGCTAACCTGACTATTTTCCGCTGCATTCACCGTCAGGCGAGCACCGGTAAAGTGGGCATGCTCATCCAGACTGACATAGTGCTCGATAACTTCCGCACTCGCGCCACGTTCAACCTTCAGATGATGCCGGTGGTGAACCGTATTCAATGCCGCCGCCTGGCTGCTACTGATGTGCAACAGATAGAGCGGTTTTTCCGCCTGCTGCCCGGCAGCCAGACGAATCAGCGTGCTTTCGCCAGCCAGACTTTCAGTCAAATGCAGGAACACCTCGGATTGGATGGCAGCAGGCAGCTCTCCCTGCGCACGTGACGCCTGCACGTCAACCTGATAAGGTCCCCAGGTGTCGTCGCTGAGTTCAGCATTGAACACGCCATCGACAAACACCAGACGCCAGCTATCCACCGCTAATGCCAATGCATCCACCGTCGCACGATCGACAGACTGTGCCTGCGGGGCGACAAATTCGTTACTCAGCAAGCCATCCAGCGGCGTGTATTTCCAGTGCTCATGTTTACGATGCGGTAAACCAAGGCGCACAACATCCTGCCAGTGTTGGTTTGCTCCTTTAGAACGGCGCGACGCATCGCGTTCAAACAAGCCATGCCATTGCTGCAATGCCTTCTCTTGTTTCTGTGCGATGTTGGTTTTGCCCGTCACATTATTGCTCGTCGGTAAGCCAGCCATAGCCTTGCTCCTCCAACTGTTTCACCAGCGAGAAATCGCCCGATTTCACAATACGCCCTTGATACAAAACGTGGACGTGATCCGGTTTGATGTAATCAAGAATACGCTGGTAGTGCGTGACGATGATGAACGAACGTTTGCCATCGCGCAGAGAGTTCACGCCGTTGGAGACGATCTTCAGGGCGTCGATGTCCAAACCGGAGTCGGTTTCATCGAGAATGCACAGATCCGGCTCCAGCGCCGCCATTTGCAGAATGTCGTTACGCTTCTTCTCACCACCGGAGAAGCCCACGTTAACTGAACGGGTCAGCAAATCCTCCGGCATATTCAACAGCTTGATCTTCTCTTCGATAAAGTCGGCGAAGTCAAAGCGATCCAGCGCTTCCTGTTCGCGGTATTTACGCACAGCATTAACGGAGGTTTGCAGGAAAAACTGATTGCTGACGCCAGGGATTTCTACCGGGTACTGAAACGCCATGAAGACGCCTTCACCCGCACGATCTTCCGGAGACAACTCCAGCAGATCTTTTCCTTTGAAGTTCACCGAACCGTCGGTCACTTCATATTCTTCACGTCCAGCCAGCGTTGCGGAGAGCGTACTTTTTCCTGAGCCATTCGGGCCCATAATCGCGTGAACTTCACCTGGCTTAAGGGTGAGATTAAGCCCTTTGATGATCTCTTTGCCTTCTACGCTGACTTTTAAATTTTCGATGCTTAACATGCTTATTCCTTCCAACGCTCAATGTGGCGAGCGCTTAATGAATTCCGGGACCGATGATTCTCATTATTCGCCTGTGAAAATCCCGGTAACCGCCGAATTAACCCACGCTGTGTTCCAGGCTAATCGCCAGTAACTTTTGTGCTTCTACCGCAAATTCCAGCGGCAATTCAGAGAAGACGTCCTTACAGAATCCATTCACGATCATCGAGATGGCGTCATCTTCGCTAATACCGCGTTGCAGACAGTAGAACAGCTGGTCTTCGCCAATTTTCGAGGTCGTCGCTTCGTGCTCTAACTGCGCGGTATTGTTGCGCACTTCCACATACGGGAACGTGTGCGCCCCGCATTCGCTACCGATCAGCATGGAGTCACACTGGGTAAAGTTACGGGCGTTAGCCGCACTCGGCATGATCTTCACCAGACCACGGTACGTGTTCTCGCTACGTCCGGCAGAAATGCCTTTAGAGATGATGGTCGAGCGGGTGTTTTTACCGATGTGGATCATCTTGGTGCCGGTATCCGCCTGCTGACGGCCATTGGTCAAGGCAACAGAGAAGAATTCACCCACGGAGTAATCACCGCGCAGAATGACGCTTGGGTATTTCCAGGTGATCGCAGAACCGGTTTCCGACTGCGTCCATGACATTTTCGAATGCTCGCCAGCACACAGGGCGCGCTTGGTCACGAAGTTCAAAATGCCTCCTTCTGCGTCATCTTTACCGGAGAACCAGTTCTGCACAGTGGAATATTTCACTTCAGCATTCTTATTGATGATGACTTCTACCACCGCAGCATGCAGTTGATAGGTGTCACGCACCGGCGCGGAGCAGCCTTCGATATAACTGACATAGCTGTCATCATCGGCAATCAGGATCGTACGCTCAAACTGGCCGGTTTTCGCCGCATTGATACGGAAATACGTCGACAATTCCATCGGGCAGCGCACGCCTTTTGGGATGTACACAAACGTGCCGTCAGAGGCGACCGCCGAGTTCAGCGCCGCAAAGAAGTTATCGTTCGCCGGTACGACCGTACCGAGATACTGACGCACCAGCTCGGGATGTTCCTGAATCGCCTCGCTAAATGAACAGAAGATAATGCCTTTTTCAGCCAGCTCATGCCGATACGTGGTTGCAACAGATACGGAATCGAAAATGGCATCGACCGCCACTTTCTGGCCTTCACGGACAGGAACGCCCAGCTGATTAAATGCATTCTCTACTTCGCTGGTCAGGTAATTATTCACGTCCGTAATCCCGGATTGCTGCTTGGCGCCGGGCTCAGAGCCGCAGCTGTCATCGCAGCTACCACAGGAAGGCGCGGAATAATAGCTATAGTCCTGGTAGTCGAGTTTCTCGTAATGGGCTTTCAACCAATGCGGTTCTTCCATCTCCAGCCACGCTTTGTAGGCGTTAAGACGAAATTCCAGCATCCATTCAGGCTCATTACGCTTCGCCGAGATCGCCCGTACGACATCTTCATTAATACCGTGCGCCAGCTCATCGGTTTCCAATTGCGTAAAGAAACCTTCTTTATAGCGTCCATCACCCATCCAGATCTGGACATCATCAGGTACATCTACCGTGCTACGTGCCATAATTTTTCATCACTTAAATGCCAAAGCTTTCGCCACATCCACAAGCATGCTGCGCTCTGGGATTATTAAACTTGAATATCTGATTCAGCCCTTCCCGGACGAAATCAAGTTCTGTGCCGTCAATGAAAGGCATCGCTTTCAGTGGGACATACAGTTTTGCACCATCACGTTCGAAGACCAGATCGTCGGTTTCGAACTCCTGTACCAGATCCAGCACATAGCCAAATCCCGCACAGCCGGATTGTTTAACGCTGAGTCGCAGTCCTTGCACGGCCTCATCCTGCTTCATCAGACTCTTAATCTGCTTCACAGCGCTCTCTGTCAGCGTCAATCCTTGCCAGACATTTTCATCCAGTGAAAACGTCCCTACATTTTCCGCTTGCATATGGAATACCTCATTACGTGTGGTACCAGTTTTAGGCTGGTTTCCCCTAATGTTAGTGATAATGAAACTAGCTTCAACCTCTTGTTTCGCAGGGCTATTCGTAACATTTCAGTTTTTAGCAAACCAATAGTGTCATTTTACACGTCTCTTACGCAGCAAACAATGCGATAAAAAATCAATTAACAAACTGATATTAAAGGAATTAGTATCATCATCGCTACACATTACGGTCAGAAAATAATTATCATCTCGTTATCATTATTATAACATTTATCGGTGATACCTATTTATAAAACAGGGAAGGTATATGAAGATTTATGTGATTCCCGATCGTATTTTTTGACGTTAAAGCACATTTTTCCCATTGATCGCAGCCTTTTTTATCAATATGATAATGATTATCATTTCATATTCAGGATCGTTCACCATGCTTTCCGTGACTGCCTGGCTGCACCACCAGATTGACGAGTATAAATTCCAGATTCGCGATGCCACCGTTGATTTTTACATGGCGGAAGCGCGCCTCAATCGTCCTGGAAGCAATATTGATCATTTACGTCGCTATCATAACGCCTGCATGGACATGGTTGAACTCTGTCTGAGAAATGGCGATGACGACAGCTATCTGCATGCGCTGGTCAAGCTGCACAATCGCTTGATTAAAGAGATTAATAATGAAGGACGTTGCCACCTCTTTCGGGTGCAAAGCTACTACTTTGCCCGTAACACGCTGAAATCGATTTGCCATCAGCTAAGCATGCAAGGTTCATGGGATAAAGCCACCGCGTTTCAGGCCGACTTCGTTAAGCGCGTGCCGTTTCTTCCATGAACAACCGAACCAGGCCGCCCAGCAGTCTGGTTCAATGCTTCCTGTTTACGGCGTGATGACCGATGTCGTCAGACGAGAAATGCAGCATAGGCGATTCTGATTATCAAAAATCTCAATCTGCCATACCTGATTACGGCGACCAACGTGCAGCGCGCGGCACACGCCACGCACTTCACCTTCGCGCACGGCTCGCAGGTGATTAGCATTGATTTCAAGCCCTACCACCTGCTGATCGCCCTCAGAGCACAGATAGCCCGCCACCGAACCCAGCGATTCCGCCAACACAACCGGCGCGCCACCGTGCAGTAAGCCAAACGGCTGACGTGTGCGTGCATCCACTGGCATCACGGCTTCCAGAACATCATCCGCGATATGGGTATAGCGAATACCGACATGACCCACCATACACGTCTGGCTCTGTTGATTTAGTTGCTCAAGCGTAACCTGTCGTTTCCATAGCATCAGATAATCTCCAGCAGAGCCTGTAGCGGATGGCGTAATGCGCTGCCTTCCATGCGTTTCACCTGGCTGCGGCACGAATAGCCGGTGGTCAGGCAACGTTTCTGCGGCAACTTCTGCAACACCTGCTGCCAGGATAATGCATAAATACCCTGCGAGTTGGCAAGATTTTTGGTTTCATGACCGTAGGTTCCCGCCATGCCGCAACACCCGACACTGATGTTCTCCAGCGTGGCACCAAAACGCGCGAAGATATCGGCCCACTGTTTCGTGCTGCTCGGCAACGCCGTGGTTTCCGTACAGTGCCCCAGCAAATACCAAGATTCACCAGTGGCAGGCTGCGACGACATGTCGGCCAGTGCCGTTACCAGCCATTCATGTACCAGTTGCACCTGGAAATCACCGCGTTTTTCACCCAGAATTTCACGGTATTCATCGCGATAGCACAGTACCAGCGCCGGATCGACGCCCACCATCGGCATCCCAAGTTTAGCCACGCGATTCAGGAAATCTGCCGTCTTCGACGCCGTTTTCGCAAAACGCTGCAAGAAACCTTTAATGTGCTGCGCCTTCCCGTTCGGCGAGAACGGCAACAGCACCGGTTTCAGCTTCAGTTTTTCGATCAGATAGACGAAATCAGCCACCACCTGCGCATCATAATAGCTGGTAAACGGATCCTGAACGATTAACACGTACTGCTGACGCGCCGCTTCCGGCAGTTGTTCCAACTGTTCCAGCGTGGTGTTGACACCACTGCGCCCAGCAAACTGCTGGCGCAGCGACGGCGATGACAGCAAGGGTAAATCGACCATGCCGATCTGGCTGCGGCTCAGATTATTCAGCAGCGGCATTTTCAGGAAGAAGTTAAACGTCTTTGGGCTGCGCGCCATCAGTGGCGCATAGCTTTCAACGCCGGCGACCAGATAGTCACGTACCGGACGCAGGTAGCGCGTGTGGTAAAGTTGCAGGAAACGAGAACGGAAACCGGGCACGTCAATCTTGATGGGACACTGCGTTGAGCAGGCTTTACACGCCAGACAGCCAGACATCGCCTCTTTGACTTCGTGTGAAAAATCGTAATCCCCCTGCTTCGCCTGCCAGGTATTGCGGGTTTTCTGGATAAAAGCGCGCAGGCTCAACTTCTGCTGCGGCAATGCCTTCTCCAACGCCACCGGATCGACGCCTTGCTCCGCCAACAGGCGTAACCATTCACGCACCAGCGTCGCACGGCCTTTCGGTGAATGGATTCGGTTTCCGCTGATTTTCATCGACGGGCACATGGGGCTGCGAGCATCAAAGTT
Organism: Pectobacterium artocarpous; assembly: GCF_046159765.1. Lineage (NCBI taxonomy): Bacteria > Pseudomonadati > Pseudomonadota > Gammaproteobacteria > Enterobacterales > Pectobacteriaceae > Pectobacterium > Pectobacterium artocarpous. Next base: position 17,970 of record NZ_JBJXVK010000020.1, on the reverse strand, counting down.
AAAGCACAGCCCGTTGCCGTTACACTCCATCGCGCCGCGGAACGCCGTGCGCACCGTCAACGGAATCGTGCGATCGAACGTGCCGCGTTTGGCCGCATCGACTTTCATCATCGGTGCCTCTACATCCAGCGGTGCGCAAATTTTCCCGGGATTCAGCCGGTTATCCGGATCAAACGCCGCTTTGATACGGCGCAGTTCGGCATACAACTCCGGTCCAAAAAATTCTGAGCTGTACTCAGCGCGGAAGCCTTTACCATGCTCCCCCCACAACAGGCCACCATATTTGGCCGTCAGCGCGACAATCTGGTCGGAAAGCTGTTTCATCAGCATTTCTTGTTGCGGGTCGCACATATCCAGCGCCGGACGGACGTGCAGCACTCCGGCGTCCACATGGCCAAACATGCCGTACGTTAGATTATGACTGTCAAGCAGCGCGCGAAATTCTTCGATGTAATCCGCCAGATGCTGTGGCGGCACACAGGTATCTTCTGCGAACGGAATCGGCTTCGCTTGCCCTTTGCTGTTGCCCAGCAGCCCTACGGCTTTTTTCCGCATGGCATAAATACGTTCAATTCCGGCCAGATCGTTACAGGTTTGATAGCCAATGACCCCACCTTCACCAGTCGCCAGAAGCGTATCCAGTCGCTGGCATAGCGCCTCAACCTGCCCATTAATCAGCGTTTCATCATCACCCGCAAACTCAACGATATTCAGACCAAGCATTTCCTGATTAGGCACATCGGTAATCAGTTCGCTAACGGAATGCCAGACGATATCTTCGCGGGCCAGGTTTAATACCTTCGAGTCCACAGTTTCGACCGACAGCGCCTTCGCTTCAACCATAAACGGCGCGTTGCGCAGCGCCGAATTAAAGGAGTCGTACTTGATGTTCACCAGACGGCGGATCTTTGGCAACGGCGTGATATCGAGCTTCGCTTCGGTAATAAACGCCAGCGTGCCTTCAGCACCAGTCAGAATTCGCGTCAGGTCAAAGGTATGGAGATCGTCGCTGAACACATGGTGCAGGTCGTAACCCGTCAGAAAACGATTCAGCTTGGGGAATTTGTCAATGATCAGCGCGCGCTGTTCGCGACAACGGTGCAGCACCGTATGGTAAATGCGGCCGATAGGCGAGTCTTCTAACGCCAGCTTCTCTGCCAGCGCTACCGACATCGCCTGCGTATCCAGCATCACGCCGCCCAGCAGTACCGCTCGCAGCCCCAGCACATGGTCTGAGGTCTTGCCGTATACCAATGAACCTTGTCCCGATGCATCGGTGTTGATCATGCCGCCCAGCGTTGCTCGGTTACTGGTCGACAGTTCTGGCGCAAAGAAATAGCCATAAGGCTTAAGGTATTGGTTAAGCTGATCTTTAATGACGCCAGCCTCGACGCGTACCCACCCCTGCTCAGGGTTAATTTCCAGAATGCGGTTCATATAACGCGACATATCGACCACAATTCCGCGATTCAACGCCTGCCCGTTCGTTCCCGTACCGCCGCCGCGCGGGGTGAAAGTCAGCCCTGAAAAGCGTTCCTCACTGGCCAGACGCGATAGAATTACCACGTCTGCAGTTGAGCGGGGGAAAACCACCGCATCCGGCAAAAGTTGATAGATGCTGTTATCCGTTGCCATCGTCAGACGATCGGCATAGTTGGTCGCCGTATCGCCTGTGAATCCATTTTTCTTCAATGCTTCCAGAAAATTAAGCACCGGCTGAACCAGCCCGGGAGATTGCGTGATCTGTGGGATCATTATTTTTTGACCCTGTCCGTACATGATGTGTTTGCCAATATGTCGTGATATGCCTGCTATAGCCGTCCTTTCATCGAGGACATAACGTTTTATCATATTTCGCAATCGTGTGCGCTCCCGGTTAGGCAAAAACATACAGCGTGTTGGCGAACCGTCGTTTCACCAACAAAATGTTCAACAGACTGTCAAAACGCCCGGAAATATCTCATGATGACAGGTGATGACATGACTTAGCGCAGGCCAGCTCGCCTTCAGCCTTCCCTTTTGCTATTGAGGAGCGATTCATTGAGCAAATATTCTCAGCCGCCACGATTTGATCTGGCCAGAATTCTGTTCAGTCTGGCGTTTATTACCATCATGATAATTGCCTGTTTTTGGGTGGTGCAGCCTTTTATTCTGGGATTCGCCTGGGCGTGTATGGTGGTGATTGCCACCTGGCCAATGCTGATTAAGTTTCAGGCGCTATTGTGGGGACGACGTTCTTTGGCCGTGATCGTCATGACGCTGTTACTCATTCTGTTATTTATTGTCCCGATTGCCGTTCTTGTCAGCAGTGTGGTGGATAACAGCTCGGCACTAGTGAGTTGGGGAGCCCGGCAGGAAAACTTTTCGCCACCGACGCTGGAGTGGCTGACGTCCATTCCTTTAGTCGGGGAAAAATTGTTCAACAGCTGGCAGGCGCTGTTGCAAAGCGGAGGCAGTGGTCTGTTCGCCAAGGTACAACCCTATTTTGGTAAAACGGCGACCTGGCTGGTGGCACAGGCCGCCCACGTCGGTCGCTTTCTGATGCACTGTTCCCTGATGCTGATCTTCAGCGCCCTGCTCTATTACAAGGGAGAAGCTGTTGCGAAAGCCGTTCGGCATTTCGCTATCCGATTAGGACAGGAGCGCGGTGATGCCGCCGTGATTCTGGCGGCGCAGTCAATTCGTGCCGTCGCGCTGGGCGTGGTGGTAACAGCCATCGTGCAATCAGTATTAGGCGGCATCGGTCTGGGGCTATCCGGAATTCCCTACACCACACTATTAACCGTGCTGATGTTTCTGTGCTGCCTGGCACAACTGGGGCCGCTGCCAGTGCTTATTCCTGCCATTATCTGGCTGTATTGGACGGGTGATAACACCTGGGGAACTATCCTGCTGGTTTGGAGCGGCATCGTTGGAACAATCGATAACATTATTCGCCCGGTATTGATCAGGATGGGGGCCGATCTTCCTATACTGCTGATTCTGTCCGGTGTAATTGGCGGATTGCTGGCCTTTGGTATGATTGGACTGTTCATTGGTCCGGTCGTCCTCGCCGTTTCCTATCGTCTGCTGTTTGCCTGGATGCGTGAAATCCCCGAACCGCAGCGCATCCTCTCCGTTAATACGTCCAGTAAACCTAACAAAGAATAAGTGCGGTAAATACCCGTTCGTCTTCCCTGTGGGCGGTGCACCGCCCACAGGGATTGCCTCTTCTCAGCATGATTTCTTCGTGCCAATTTATTCCCTTATTTTTAAATGGATAAAAATTGCTAATGATTAAGCCTTTAATATTAGGGATTAGTCCTAAAATTTTTGATATCATTTTTCTAATACATCAATATTATTGACAATATAAAAACACTGAGAGACCAACTCTTAAAAGATAATTAACTATTAGGATGATTCTTAATGACTGAATAGGACATAATCCATAGGATAAATACCGGAGCTAGTATTAACCTACTGTTTGTCAATGAGGTTTCCTCCTCGTCAGAGTTAGTAACGAATTGCTGTGTGTAGTCTTTGCCCATCCCCTGAGATGGGCCTTTTTTTGCCTTCATTTCTCTTCCATTCAATTACGCTTCCTCCCTTTTTTGATACTCTCCTGTCTGCCTACTCTCAGTTCAGTTTTCCAGGAGTTTTCATGATGCCTCTCGCCGCGAAGAGATTACTACTCTGTGGCTTATTCAGCCTTTTGACCGCCTGCGACAATCCAACGCCGTCGGCACCTCGCCCCTTGTTGACCATTGAAGGTAAAACCATGGGGACGTTTTACAGCGTAAAAATTAGCGGCAATATCACCGAAGACAAAACACAGCTACAACGAGAAATCGATGCCCTTTTGGAGCAGGCTAACCACGACATTTCCACCTACCGTGACGATTCAGTGCTATCGCGTTTTAATCAGTATCGGGGAACGGAACCACAACCTATCAGTAACGGCATGGCGGATATCATGCTGGCCGCGTTGCGTATCGGTAAAGCGACTCACGGTGCGATGGATATCACCGTCGGTCCGTTGGTTAACCTCTGGGGATTCGGCCCGCAGAAGCAGCCTACGCGCATCCCCAGCCAGCAGCAGATCGATTTAGCACGGCAAAACGTTGGGTTGCGTCATCTGAAATTGATTGGTGATGAAAAAGGAGAATGGATTCAAAAAGATCTCCCGGATTTGTATATCGATCTCTCTACGCTGGGCGAAGGATACGGTGCGGACGTTCTTGCGCAGTTAATGACGCGCAAAGGGATCACCAATTATCTGGTTTCCGTCGGCGGCGCGATTTCCAGCCGCGGTGTGAACGCCGAAGGAATGCCGTGGCGTGTGGCGATTCAGAAGCCAACCGATCAGGAAAATGCGGCGCAGGCAGCGGTAAATTTGCAGGGTTATGCGATCAGCACCTCCGGCAGCTACCGGAATTATTTTGAGAAAGACAGCAAACGCTATTCTCATGTTATCGATCCCGATACGGGCAGACCGATTACTCATCAGTTGGTTTCTGCAACCGTGATTGCACCGACCGCACTGGAAGCTGATGGCTGGGATACCGGTTTGATGGTACTGGGAACGGAAAAAGCGCTGAAGCTGGCGGAACAGCAAGGGCTGGCGGTTTATCTGATTACCAAAACGGATAACGGCTTTAGCGCAGTAATGACGCCGCAGTTTAAATCCTTCCTGATTGCTGCACCGTAAGAAACGCCAAGATTTATGAAAAAGCTATCGTAACAAGAGCGAGATACATGGGGCGAACACGGAGTGAGGCATCCCTGCGGGAACCTCATCTCCATGTTTCCCCTAAAATCTAACATCGTCGGCTACCATGACGTTCGGCAGTTACCGAGCGTCATGGCATTCACAACACCAATTACTTGTGCTCAGCAAGATTCAGCCAGGTTTGCACCACGGTGTCTGGGTTGAGCGACAGGCTATCAATGCCCTGTTCCATTAGCCAGAGCGCGAAATCTTCGTGATCCGACGGACCTTGCCCACAAATACCGACGTATTTACCCTGCTTCTTGGCAGCCTTAATCGCCATCGACAGCAGCGCTTTCACCGCATCGTTACGCTCGTCGAACAGCGACGATACCACGCCAGAGTCGCGATCCAGACCCAGCGCCAGCTGTGTCATGTCGTTTGAACCGATGGAGAAGCCATCAAAGTGTTGCAAGAACTCATCGGCCAACAGCGCGTTGGACGGAATTTCGCACATCATGATGATTTTCAGGCCATCTTCGCCACGACGTAGCCCCTGACTCGCCAACTCAGCAATCACCGCTTCCGCCTGCGCCACGGTACGAACGAACGGGATCATGATTTCCACGTTCTTCAGGCCCATCACATTACGCACGCGTTTGACCGCTTCACATTCCAGCGCAAAACAGGCTTTGAAGTCCGAAGAGACATAGCGACCCGCGCCACGGAAGCCCAACATCGGGTTCTCTTCTTCCGGCTCATAGCGATCTCCGCCGACGAGGTTCGCGTATTCATTCGATTTAAAATCAGACAAACGGACGATAACGCGCTTCGGTGAGAATGCCGCTGCCAGTGTTGCGATCCCCTCCACCAGACGACCAATATAAAATTCCACCGGATCGTCGTAGCCCTGCATCAGCGTTTTAATCTCACGTTGCAGTTCAGGCGTTTGCTGGTCGAATTCCAGCAGCGCACGCGGATGCACGCCGATCATACGGTTGATGATGAATTCCAGACGCGCCAGACCGACGCCATCGTTTGGCAGGCAGGCAAAATCAAATGCACGGTCAGGGTTACCCACGTTCATCATTATTTTCAACGACAATGCAGGCATTTCATCAATCGTTGAGCTCTTCACAGAGAAGTCCAACAGGTCCTGATACACATAGCCCGTGTCGCCTTCCGCGCAGGAAACGGTCACTTTCTGTCCCTTGCGCAAACGTTCAGTCGCATCGCCACAGCCTACAACGGCCGGAATGCCTAGCTCACGCGCGATAATGGCGGCGTGGCAGGTACGTCCACCGCGATTGGTGACAATCGCCGCCGCCTTCTTCATGATCGGTTCCCAGTCTGGGTCGGTCATGTCGGTCACCAGCACATCGCCCGCGTTGATCAGGTGCATCTCGCTGATGTCCTGAATCACTTTGACTTCGCCCGCACCGATGCGGTGGCCGATAGCACGACCTTCCACCAGCACCGTACCGCTGGCTGGCAGATGGTAGCGTTCCATCACCTGACCGTTGGAACGTACCGTTTCCGGGCGTGCCTGCACGATATAGAGTTTGCCAGTGTGGCCATCTTTCGCCCACTCGATGTCCATCGGACGGCCGTAGTGTTTTTCAATCAGCAGTGCCTGACGTGCCAACGCCTGCACTTCATCATCCGTCAGGCTGAAACGCGTCGTTTGTTCTGCTGGCACATCTTCAATCCGCACCTGCTTGCCATGCTCCTGGCTCGCGGCGTACACCATACGGATTTTTTTCGATCCCATGTTACGGCGCACAATCGCAGGTTTGTTGCTCTGCAACGTCGGCTTGTGAACATAGAACTCGTCCGGGTTCACCGCGCCCTGTACCACCATTTCACCTAAACCGTACGCCGAGGTAATGAACACCACCTGATCAAAACCGGATTCGGTATCAATGGTAAACATCACGCCCGCAGACGCCAGATCGGAGCGCACCATACGCTGTACGCCTGCCGACAGCGCCACGCCGCGGTGGTCATAACCCTGATGTACACGATAAGAGATCGCGCGATCGTTAAACAGCGACGCAAACACGTGCTTCACCGCGACCATCACAGCATCAATGCCCTGCACGTTCAGGAAGGTTTCCTGCTGACCCGCAAAGGACGCATCCGGCATGTCTTCTGCAGTGGCAGAGGAACGCACGGCAAACGAGGCGTCTTTCTCACCATCGGCCAGTTGCTGATAGGCGTCACGAATCGCCTGCTCCAGCTCCGGCTGGAATGGCGTATCAATAATCCACTGGCGAATCTGCGTACCGGCGCTAGCCAGTTGATTCAGATCGTCAATGTCGGTGCGATCGAGCAGCTCATAAATGCGCTGGTTGATCCCGCTTTGATTAAGAAAATCATTAAACGCCTGCGCCGTTGTCGCAAAGCCGTTGGGAACGGCTACGCCCAATTCTGAAAGGTTGGTGATCATTTCACCCAGAGAAGCATTTTTGCCTCCCACCCTTTCAACGTCGTGCATACCGAGCTGGTTATACCAAAGGACATTACGCAAATCAGGGCCGTTATTGGACATCGAAAATAATCCTTTCTGCATACAATTAGGGTATGAAAGAGTTCGGTTGAGAATCGCCTCAACGCAATCAGGTTAGCATAGCGTTTTGATGAACATGGACAGGTGAATCGATCAACCTATGAAAAAAAACTGATATCACGGTGAATGATTGCTTAATGCGGTAAAAATCCAATATCGTAGAAGATTAGCATTCTTTATCATGAATATAATGAAATGGTGTTTTAATAAAAGTATTGGAAAATCACAATTTTTGACGAGGTTAACGTGTTCGAGCTGTCGGAAATATCACAAGGGGGTTATGTGGAAAGAAGCGTATTTTATGTCTCGGACGGTACAGCCATTACAGCAGAAGTACTCGGCCATGCGGTGTTGTCCCAGTTCCCTGTGAACACGGTTAGCTATACCTTACCTTTCGTTGAAAGTGAAGCACGCGCTAACGCTGTGTGTAAACAAATCAATACGTTGTATCAGCAGACCGGCGTACGCCCGCTGGTATTTTACTCCATCGTCACCCCGACCGTTCGTAACATTATTACCAGCAGCGAAGGGTTCTGTCAGGACATCGTACAGGCATTGGTTGCACCTTTGCAGGAAGAGCTGAACACGCCGCCTACACCGGTTGCTAACCGTACTCATGGTTTGACCGCCAATAATCTGAGCAAATACGACGCCCGTATCGCGGCCATCGACTACACGCTGGCGCACGATGACGGCATTTCGTTGCGCAACCTCGATCAGGCGCAGGTCATTCTGCTCGGCGTGTCACGCTGCGGCAAGACGCCGACCAGCCTTTATCTGGCAATGCAATTCGGCATTCGCGCCGCCAACTATCCTTTTATTGCTGACGATATGGACAACCTGCGGCTTCCCGATGCACTAAAACCCTTCCAGCACAAACTATTCGGACTCACCATTGATGCCGAACGACTGGCAGCCATTCGGGAAGAGCGTCGGGGTAACAGTCGCTATGCGTCTCTGCGCCAGTGCCGCATGGAGCTCAGCGAGGTAGAGGCGCTATTCCGCAAACATCAGATTAACTATCTCAATACCACCAATTATTCCGTTGAGGAAATTTCCGCCAAAATCATCGACATTCTCGGTATGAGCCGAAGAATGTACTAGTACATGATAGATTTTTTACCCTGATGCGGTTGTAATGTGCGCCATTTCGTTTATTGTGTGCACCATCACTTCCCGGCATTTCGCCGCTGCGAAGCAACCTTTTAGTCGGAAACATAGCCTGAAAACCCTGTTTGTAAACACCGTTGTGGCCTGGCATCGTCATATCCAGCTTTTCGGTGCAGATAGGTTTTCGGCTTGACCGCATTCAGAGACAAAACATGCAACAAACAGATGAACTGCGGAGCACGCGCATCGAGACTCTGGTTACGCCCCAAACGTTACTCGCCAGACTCCCAATTACCCCTGCCGTTGCCGAAAATGTCACCTCGTCACGTAAGAAAATTGAAGCCATTCTAACCGGTCAAGATCCTCGCCTGCTCGTCGTGGTTGGCCCGTGTTCGATCCATGATACCGACAGCGCATTAGATTATGCACGCCGTCTGGCTGCGCTACGCACGAAGTATCAGGACAGGTTGGAAATCGTCATGCGTACCTATTTTGAGAAACCGCGTACGGTGGTGGGCTGGAAGGGGCTGATTTCTGATCCCGCGCTCAATGGAACCTTCCAGGTGAACGACGGGCTGGAAATTGCACGCCGCCTGCTGCTGGACATTAATCAGCTTGGCTTGCCGACCGCGACGGAATTCCTCGATATGGTCACAGGTCAATATATCGCTGACCTGATTAGCTGGGGCGCGATTGGCGCAAGAACGACCGAAAGCCAGATCCACCGGGAAATGGCCTCGGCGCTGTCCTGCCCTGTTGGCTTCAAGAATGGGACGGACGGTAATACGCGCATCGCCGTCGATGCGATTCGTGCCGCGCGCGCCCAACACATGTTCCTCTCGCCGGATAAGCAGGGCTTCATGTCAGTCTACAAAACGCAAGGCAACCCGTTTGGCCACATTATTATGCGCGGCGGGAAAAAACCGAACTACCACGCGCAAGATATCGCCGCCGCCTGCGCTCACCTGCATGAATTCTCGTTGCCCGAACATCTGGTGATCGATTTTAGTCATGCCAACTGTCAGAAACAGCATCGCCGTCAGCTCGACGTTGCCGATGACATCTGCCAGCAAATTCGCGCTGGTTCACGCGCCATCGCGGGCATCATGGCGGAAAGTTTCTTAATCGAAGGCAACCAGCCGGCGATCAATCCTCTGGCATTGACGTATGGGCAATCCATTACCGATCCTTGCCTGAGCTGGCAGGATACCGAAACGCTGCTGGCACGTCTGGCGGACGCCGTCGACAGCCGTTTTTAATCCGTACGTGCTGGCACACTCCCTTTCTCTGGTTGTGTGTCAGCCGGTTTCCTTATTTATTGCTATCTATCCCGCCACCTCGCTGCACATAAATCCATTTTAAGATTTGTTTTATTCCACTTATTAAGAAAACTTCACTTGAGGTTGCGTTTTTGTTACATGAAAATGATTCTCATTCATTGCTATAATCAATACGACAACGATTAAGGGAACGAACGAGATGCAGACGTCCATTTACCAACAATACCTCCAGGCGAAAGTAGAACATCCGCGCAAATACGCACGCGATCTGGCTGCGCTACTCGGCATCAGCGAAGCGGAACTCACGCATGCCCGCGTCGGACACGATACACAGCGTTTACAGGGTGATGCCAAAGTCTGGCTCAGTGCACTGGAGCAAGTTGGTAATACCAAGTCGATCACGCGCAACGAGTACGCCGTGCATGAGCATACTGGCTATTATCAAAACCAGACGCTGGATGGACATGCCGGCCTTATCCTCAATCCGCGCGGATTGGATCTGCGTTTGTTCCTCTCTCAATGGGCTTCGGCTTTTGCGCTGCGTGAAAACACCGCGCGCGGCGAGCGTCAGAGCATTCAATTCTTCGATCATCAGGGCGATGCCATTCTGAAGGTCTACACGACCGACACCACGGACATGGCCGCCTGGCAGCTATTCGTTGAGAAATTTACCAGCAGCGAAAACCCCGCATTAGTATGTCGTCCGGCCACCAATGGCGCGGCGACTGAACAGGCCATTGCTCATAATCCTCAGTTTGAAGCAGACTGGCGTGCAATGAAGGACGTGCATGATTTCTTCATCCTGCTCAAGCGCTATAACCTGACGCGCCAGCAGGCATTTAACTCAGTCCCTGACGACTTGGCTTACCGGGTAGACAACGATGCGCTGTCACAGATCCTGTTTGCCGCACGTGAAGATCAGAACGAAATCATGGTGTTTGTCGGCAACCGAGGCTGTGTGCAAATCTTCACCGGTACGCTTGAGCGCGTAGAACGCATGGAGCAACACGCAGAATGGATTAACATCTTTAATAAAGACTTTACCCTACATCTGATCGAAGGTGCGATTGCTGAAAGCTGGGTGACGCGCAAACCGACGGTTGACGGTATCGTGACCAGCCTCGAACTCTATGCCGCAGACGGCTCTCAAATTGCACAGCTCTTCGGGCAACGTACCGAAGGTACGCCGGAACAACAACAGTGGCGCAACCAAATCGATGCTCTGAAACCGCATAAGGATCTCGCTGCATGAAAAACTGGCTATTCCCTCTACTATTGACACTCCCGCTGGGGGTATCTGCTGCCGAACGTATCGTTTCTATCGGCGGCGACGTCACGGAAATCATCTATGCGCTGGGCGCAGAGAAAGATCTGGTTGCACGCGACAGCACCAGCCTGCACCCGGAACCGGTGAAGAAACTGCCTGATGTGGGTTACATGCGTCAACTCAACACCGAAGGTATTCTGGCGATGAAACCTTCTCTGGTTGTCGCCAGCGATCTGTCTCAGCCCTCCCTCGTCTTACAGCAGGTTGCGGACAGCGGAACCAAAGTGGTTCACGTCTCCGCTCAACCGACTCTGGATTCCGTGCCGCAGAAAATCAGAGCCATCGCCCAGGCGTTGGGTAAAGACACTGAAGGTAAAAAGCTGACGGAAACCTATCAGCAGCAGTTGGCAGCAGTCAAAACAGCGCCATTGCCCGTCAAGACGTTATTTATTCTTAGCCACGGCGGCATGACCGCAATGGCGGCGGGCAAGAACACCCCAGCGGATACCATTATCCGCCATGCTGGCTTGAAGAATGCCATGCAGAACGTTGAACGCTACCAGCCGTTGTCACAAGAAGGCGTGGTTGCCAGCGCACCGGATCTGATTCTGATCTCCAGCCAGGGGCTGAAAACGCTGGGCGGCGAAGCGCAAGTCTGGAAATTACCCGGACTAGAACTGACGCCTGCAGGTAAGAACAAGCGTCTGCTGGTCGTCGACGATATGGCAATGCTGGGCTTTACGCTCGAAACGCCAGCGTTGATGGCAACGCTGCGTCAGACCGCCGAAGCGATAAAATGACGTCACGGTTTCATCCGCGCACGTGGTTGATCGCGTTGTTGTTGCTCATGGCGGTACTGATGGTGGGTGCTGCCAACATGGGCGCATTGACGTTGTCCCTTAAGATGCTCTGGCAGACGCCTTTTGACGATCCGCTCTGGCATATTTGGCTGAACATCCGCGTTCCTCGCGTGCTGCTGGCGATACTCGTCGGCGGCGCGCTGGCCTGTTCAGGCACCATTATGCAGGGACTGTTTCGCAATCCACTGGCCGACCCCAGCCTGCTTGGCATCAGTAGCGGTGCCGCGCTGTGCGTGGCGCTCACTATCGTGCTGCCACTCGGCCTTCCTCCTCTGCTGGCGCTTTACAGCCCGATGTTTGCCGCTTTCGCGGGTAGTCTGGCGATTACCGCTATCATTTTTATCCTTAGCCGCTCCGAACAAGCTGGATTAACGCGATTACTACTGGCGGGTATCGCGCTCAACGCGTTGTGTCTTGCGCTGATCGGCGTCTTAACCTATATCAGCACCGACCAACAATTGCGCCAGTTTTCACTCTGGGGCATGGGTAGCCTTGGGCAGGCACAGTGGCCAATGCTGCTGGTCGCCAGTACCCTGACCATACCAGCCATACTCGCCACCTTGTACTACGCGCGTCGTCTGAATGTGTTGCAGTTAGGGGACGAAGAAGCGCATTACCTCGGCATCAACGTAAAGCGTACCAAGCATATTCTGCTGATGCTCAGTTCGCTGCTGGTGGGTGTCGCCGTAGCGGTGAGTGGCGTGATCGGTTTTATCGGGCTCATTATTCCGCACCTGATGCGTTTACATGTAGGTGCCGATCATCGCTGGCTTATTCCTGGTTCTATTCTCGGCGGTGCCTGCCTGCTGCTGTTTGCCGATACGCTGGCGCGCACGCTGCTTGCGCCGGCGGAAATGCCCGTTGGGCTGTTAAGCAGCCTGATTGGCGGGCCGTATTTCTTATGGCTGATCGTTCAGCACAAAGGACGTAGCAATGACTGACTCAGCGCTCAACCGGACGTTAGTCGCACGTCATCTACGTTTTCAGACCAACGGCCGCAACCTGACGGACGATGTTTCTCTGGAGCTGCACTGTGGGGAGATCGTCGCGATTATCGGCCCTAACGGGGCGGGGAAATCGACCCTGCTTCGTTTATTAACCGGTTATTTGACGCCCAATGAGGGCGAGTGCCTGTTAGCCGGACAGCCGTTTTCGCACTGGCAGCCCGGCGCGTTGGCAAAAACGCGCGCGGTGATGCGTCAACATAGCGGTATGGCGTTTGCGTTTAGCGTGCGGGATGTCGTCGCGATGGGGCGTTCCCCGCATGGACGCTACCCAAAAAATGATGATGTTATTCAGCAAGTCATGGCACAAACAGGCTGTCTGGAGCTAGGGCCGCGCGACTATCGTCACCTTTCCGGCGGGGAGCAGCAACGTGTGCAACTGGCTCGTGTGCTGGCGCAGCTATGGCATCCAGAACCGACACCAGGCTGGCTGTTTCTCGATGAACCCACGTCGGCACTGGATTTGTATCATCAGCAACATCTCTTGCGGTTGCTCAAGCAGCTCACGCGTGAACAACCGCTCTCCGTGTGCTGTGTTCTGCACGATCTGAATCTGGCGGCGCTGTATGCCGACCGAATTTTGCTGCTGCACGAAGGGAAATTGGTTGCACAGGGTTCGCCCGCACAGGTATTACAGGCTGAGACGTTGACCCATTGGTATCGCGCCGACCTCAGCGTCGGCTCGCACCCTGACTACACCATTCCGCAGGTTTATCTGCGGCAATAATCATTACGCCTGCTCCGGCTTAGCTGGAGCAGGAAATCTCCAGATGTTTGCCCCATTCTGGCGGTAACGCTTTCAGATCGTACTTATCCGGCTGTTCGTCAAACGGTCGGCACAGCGTCTGATGCAGACGAGTCAGCACGCTGATATCATCATTTTCCGCCTGTTCAATCGCCATTTGCGCCAGATAATTACGCAAAATGTATTTCGGGTTCGCCGCATTCATCAGTTGACGACGCTCTTCATCACCCTGTTCTTCCTGCATCAGTCTCTGACGGTAGGTCGCAAACCAGCTATCGAACGCGGCCCTATCAATGAATTCATCACGAAGCGGCGCGCGTGATGCCTGTTTCTCACAGTCTGCCAACTGACGGAACGTGCGGGTATAATCGCTGCCTTCCTGCTGCATCAGACGCAACAGCCCGACCAGCACATCATTATCCTCCGCGCTCGCGGTAAACAAGCCCAATTTGGCGCGCATCAGCGTGCCGTAGTGCTGCATCAGCGCCGGTTCATAGCAGGCAAGTGCGCGCTCCAGCGTGTCGGTGTCCATCAGCCCCGACAGCGCCTGCGCCAGACGATGCAAATTCCACAGCCCCACGGCCGGCTGATTGTCAAACGCGTAGCGCCCGCGATGGTCGGAGTGATTACAGATGAAATCAGGCTGATAGGCATCTAAAAAACCATAAGGGCCGTAGTCGATAGTCAGCCCCAGAATTGACATGTTATCCGTATTCATCACGCCGTGTGAAAACCCCACAGCCTGCCAGTGGGTTATCAGCCGGGCGGTACGTTCTACCACATCGCCGAACCACAGCTCATAGCGACGCTCGTCGTGCTCCCACTGCGGCCAGTGGCGGGCAATGACATACTCCGCCAGTTGACGCACCTTTTCCGGCTCACGGCGGTAGTAGAAGTGTTCAAAATGACCGAAGCGAACATGGCTTTCCGCCACACGTAACAGCATCGCACCCTTTTCTTCCTGTTCACGCTGCACAGGATGTTCACTGGTAACAATCGTCAGCGCCCGCGTGGTGGGAATCCCCAGATGGTGCATCGCTTCCGAAGCCAAAAATTCGCGTATCACCGAACGCAGCACCGCGCGACCATCCCCCATGCGCGAATACGGCGTCAGCCCCGCGCCTTTCAGATGCCAGTCCATAATGCGGCCATCCGCCAGTTGTTGTTCCCCGAGCAGGATACCGCGCCCGTCCCCCAGTTGGCCGGCCCACATGCCAAACTGATGGCCACTATAAACCTGCGCCAACGGCGCCATTCCCGGCAGCAAACGTTCACCGCACCAGAGAGCATCTTGTTCCGGCGTAAACCAGTCGGCAGACAGGCCGAGTTCGGCGGCCAATCCCTCGCTGTGATAAAGCAGGCGAGAGCCATGTAGCGGCGTCGGCTGTAGCGCGGTATAAAACCCCGGCAATTGGTGAAAATAGTGATTTTTGAATAACGGTGTCTGCTGCATCCTGTCTCCCTAATACCACCCTGTTCAGGTGAAGAGAACCATACGCTCACCACACACCGACTAACGGGTATGTAGAAAGTGTAGAGGGATGGCAATGAAATTAACACGGATGAAAAACAAGGGTATTATTTTTACCACGCCTATTCAGGAGGAACGCTCGCTCCCAAAGACCGTGAATTTATTGAATTAGTCGATCAGCGTCGTACGCTGCTCAAGTCGTTCGAAATGTACGGCGGGCCACATTTTCCCCTGAACGGCATCAATATTTAGCTGCCTCATTTTATTCAGAAACGCCATACTATCGATCTCTTTGGCAACGATATTGATGCCTGAATAGCTGTTTTTAATCGTCCGTAATAACGGCTCCATCATCAGCGTATTTGCTGGCCGCGATAAAAGCTGCCCAATAAACTGACGATCCAGTTTCACTCCGCGTACTAACCCATCATGCAAAGGTTTCAGTGTTGTCTTTTCAGAACCAAAATTATCCAGCCATAAAGGAACAGACTGGCTCAAATTCAGTAGTGCAGCGTTTTCTTTACCCTGTGAGAGTTGCGGGAAAAACTCATTAATTTCCAACAGAACAAAATCGAGACGTTTAATTTCGCCGCGCAGCACGTCAGAATTGAGTAAAATCTCTGCTATTTCACGCCCCACTTTCAGCACCAGTTGAATGTGGTTATCGATAAACCATGTGGATTTTTCTTTGATAAAAAGCAGTTGTTCATGAACCAAATCCTGCTTCTGGTGCGGACTTAACTGCATGAGGAGAATATCGGCAGGCATGCTCAACTTGCCTGAAAGACCATTAAAATGGCTTATCATTTCGACGGCCAGCAGCGATCCATCCAACCTGAATATCGGCCAAAAAACGTAATCACTGGTGTAGTCAACAGCAAGGTGGATACGCATGATCCTGTACTGCATGGCGATTAATAATAATCACATTAAGTTATTATTATAGGTAAATCTACAGCGCTTATTCGCATAACGCACGAAAAGTGCCTTTCTGCCATGCAACAAGGTCATTCAGCGTCGACTTTCGTGCGCTAACGCAGACTTTGCTCCAGCCAAGTAGCCAGTTCCTGCAATTCGTTTTGTTGTTCGGGGAACGCGACAATCAGTGTCTGACATGCAGCCGCCAGCGCTTCCGGCCGATACGCGGTTCCCTGTAATACGGAAACGAGTGCTTCTAACGGCGCAGGGTTCAGGCTATCGGTATAAATCTGTGCACGGACAATCACGCCGCGCTCCACATCGAAATGTAATTCAACCCCGCCCCAGGTAAAGCGGTTATCAAGTAAATGCGAGAAATCGGGTGCCTGACCGAAGTTCCATTCCCAGCTACTTTGACGCGCGAACTGCTCGCTGAATCCCGGTAAATTCGGATGGGCATAAGGCGAGATAATTTCCGGTTCACATTGTTCGCCGAAATAAGAAAAGAAGGCCTGCGTCACTGCCTGACAAATGACCTGGTGATCGACAGAAGGCAGCAATTCCACCAGATTGGCAACGCGAGAACGCACGGACGTAATCCCTTTTGCCTGTAGCTTCTTAACATCCGGATTCAAATAATCGGCTAAGCGGCTAAGGGCCGCATTTAACAGCAGCGTGCCATGATGAAAGCCGCGATCTTTCGTTTCGCGATAGGCAGAGCCGGACACCTTACGCACGCCGTCGGCGGTTTCCACCACCAGATCGTTACGGCCTGACGCGCTGGCCTTTAACCCAAGCGCGCTGAGTGCATCCAGAACGATCTGTGTTGAAACGCTTTTGTCATACTCCGGCTTGCCGGCCATAAAAGTAAAGCAGGTATTCCCGAGATCGTGGAAGACCGCCCCACCGCCGCTGCTGCGCCGTGCCAGCTTGATGCCATCTTCTTCCATCCGCCGCGTATTGCACTCTTTCCACGGGTTCTGAGCGCGACCAATCACCACGGTAATAGTCAATGTTTCACACATACCGGAAATTGTAATTAGGTACTATTGCACCAAACGAAGAAAAGGGAACCATTGGCTCCCTTCTAAAAGTAGTACTGACAATCACCCTCGAGGTGGGAACGGATCATTCCCATGTGAATCTTTATCGCGTATCTGTCCATTAGGGCGATGGATCACAAGTTCACTTTCCTGATTACGGGCTATACCTCTTCCATAATCAATTGCTTCACGCTGTGTATCGAAAGTTTTAGTAACTCGATCATTACCTTCGCCACGAACAGCCCATTCACCATTATGTGGTACTACATGTTGGTTCTTACCCATTTTGCAGCCCTCTGAAAGTTGATTAGGATACAGCACAAACACTATATATTTGGTTTATTAAAAACTCAAACACTACATATAGTAAAAATTAACTACCAATCAGTACTAGCAACACTTTCCATACTTCATCCAAAGGCAACACTGGTAGAACAACGCCCATTAATGCCAACAATGGCACCATGACGTAGTTCCAGAGAACAATAAAAGTAAGTACCCAGCCTAGTCCCTGACGCCATGTGAAACCCTTACGAGTCTCTTCAAGGGTGATCTGATTCTGTTCATGGCTATTCTGTGCCTGTAACTCGTCTTTTGATTGTTGACGCTTGGTGAAGTACCCCACGCCACTTTTGACCAAATCAATGATCGCCGTTATCCATAACATTTACTGCCTCCATTTGTTGGACGATGTAACACCATGCCCGATATCCTTTATGTTGTAATGGGAAGGACATGAGTACTTGAACGTCATGAACAATTCCCAATGCCTCCCATTGTGTCTTTTCTCCTACTTCTAACCGTGGTTCTGACCCCTTAAGAAAACTGATAGCTAGTAGACCACCACCATCTTTCAGTACTTTCTTCTTAATGAGTTTGTGAGTCGCATAAATCTTGTCGTAGGGATATGTCGTTGAACACGGTACTACCCCGTGTAATTGCTGATTTTGTAGTTCTTCATGGCTTTGTTGAATAAATCAGGTTTGGGGTAAACATCCTTGCAACGAGTTGTT
>NZ_JBJXVK010000019.1:0-103263 GCF_046159765.1 Pectobacterium artocarpous | reverse complement strand
GCTCGTCGGGCTCATAACCCGAAGGTCGTCGGTTCAAATCCGGCCCCCGCAACCAATTGATGTGAGTCGTCCATCAAGAAAAGTGAAAGTAGTAAAAGATAGTCAAAAGTAAAAGCAAGTACGGACGCGGGGTGGAGCAGCCTGGTAGCTCGTCGGGCTCATAACCCGAAGGTCGTCGGTTCGAATCCGGCCCCCGCAACCAATTGATGTGAGTCGTCCATCAAGAAAAGTGAAAGTAGTAAAAGATAGTCAAAAGTAAAAGCAAGTACGGACGCGGGGTGGAGCAGCCTGGTAGCTCGTCGGGCTCATAACCCGAAGGTCGTCGGTTCGAATCCGGCCCCCGCAACCAATTCAGACTTCGTCAATAAAGAACAACGCGATAAAGCACCTTAACGGGTGCTTTTTTGTTTTCTGCACGACCCATGTTTTCTCTGCATTTTCTACGTACTACCCATTTCTAAAGGCATCACGTTGCTACGGGCAATATCCCACATGTTCCCTCTGAACCGCGCCTGCCAGACGCGGCCATCAGGTAACATTAAGCAGCATCAACTACCGCTGAGCCTGACTGGCAAAATAGGTTTTGATTCCTGCAAAAATGGATTCGGCGATTTGCTGCTGGAACTGACTGGTGCGCAACTTGCGCTCTTCCTCCAGATTACTGATAAAGGCCGTCTCAACCAAAACAGAAGGAATATCTGGTGCTTTCAGTACCGCAAAGCCTGCCTGATCGACGCTGTTTTTGTGCAGGCGATTCACTCGACCTAGTCGAGTAAGGATCTCTTTACCAAACTTCAGACTATCGCTGATGGTGACGGTCTGCACCAGATCGAACATGGTGTGATCCAGATAGCGATCGCCACTCATACTCACGCCGCCGATCAAATCCGATTCGTTCTGGGTCTCTGCCAAAAATCTGGCGGCGGTACTGGTTGCTCCTTTCTTCGATAGCGCAAAAACCGACGATCCTCTTGCCGATCGATTGGTAAACGCATCCGCATGAATCGAAATGAACAGATCGGCACGCTGCTTGCGCGCTTTCGCCACTCGTACACGCAGCGGAATGAACACATCTTCATTACGCGTCATATACGCCTTCATGTTAGATTCATTATCGATCAGCTTGCGCAGGCGGCGGGCGATTTGCAGCACGATGTCTTTCTCACGCGTTTTATTCTTGCCAATCGCACCAGGATCTTCACCGCCGTGACCGGGATCGAGCATAATAATCAGCGGACGATCCCGCCCGGCTTTCCCGGCTTTCGGTGCTTCTGCCGGTAGCGTACGTTCCAGCTCGCCTTTGTTGTAATCCTCCAGCAGCGCCAGCAGCGGATCGTCTTCGTTGTCGTAGCGCCCTGCGGCAGGATACAAATCCAGTACCAATCGGTGCTTGAATTCGGCCACTGGCCCCAGCGTAAAGACTTTGGTCGTCGCCTGCTGCTTGAGTTCCAACACCAAGCGCACCGTGGTTTTATCAAACTGACCAATGCGCGCCTCTTTAATCAGTGGATCGTTATCTGACGTAAACTGGCTGGCGATGTCCTTCAATACGCTGTTCAGATGAACATTTTCGATATCCACCACGATGCGTTCAGGATTACTCAGACTAAACTGTTTATATTTCAGCGGGTTATTGGATTCCAGCGTGACGCGGGTATAGGCAGAAGACGGCCAGACGCGCACGGCAACGACCTGTGTTGTCGCCGCTAGTCCTACACCACTTACGCTTAACAGCCAGGTTGCTGCTGCGCTTTGTAATAGACGCCGTCGAGTCAGATGATGATTCGAATGAGACATGCCACTCCGATTTGATTGCTGTGCGTTACCCTGCATTGCCGTGTTGCTGGTGCGCTGGCCAATATGCTGAATAGTGCTGTCAAAAAATGTAAAAAGGTAAAGATTGTCAAAAACTTTAACGAATCTGCTCTGCCCTGTCATGCAAAAATCATCTGCAAGCCTTATAACAGGCGGATATCATAAATTTGAGGCATTAACCTCGCTTTTCTAGTGAATACTTCCTCTTGCCTTTTACGCCATAAAGAATAAAAATACATAAATTACGAATAAAAATGCAAAGAGGGCTCGCAGTGAAGGAACGTAGTACAGAACTGGTTCAGGGCTTCCGCCATTCAGTTCCCTATATCAATGCCCACCGTGGCAAAACGTTTGTCATCATGCTAGGTGGCGAAGCCATTGAACATGCCAACTTCTCTAGCATCGTAAATGATATCGGGCTGCTGCACAGTCTGGGGATTAAGCTGGTGGTCGTTTATGGCGCTCGTCCCCAGATCGATGCCAACCTGACAACGCATCACTACGAGCCTCACTACCATAAAAACACCCGCATCACCGACAGCGCTACGCTGGAGCTGGTTAAGCAGGCGGCAGGGATGTTGCAACTGGACATCACCGCCAGACTGTCGATGAGCCTGAACAATACGCCGCTGCAAGGTGCCCATATTAATGTCGTCAGCGGTAATTTTATTATCGCGCAGCCGCTGGGCGTGGATGACGGCGTGGACTACTGCCACAGCGGCCGTATTCGTCGTATTGATGAAGAGGCCGTTCACCACCAGTTGAATAGCGGCGCGATTGTGCTGCTCGGGCCAGTCGCGGTGTCAGTCACAGGTGAAAGTTTCAATTTAACCTCGGAAGAGGTTGCAACCCAGCTCGCAATTAAACTGAAAGCAGAGAAGATGATCGGCTTCTGTTCGTCGCAGGGCGTGACCAATGAAGAAGGCAGCATCATTTCCGAGCTGTTCCCGGATGACGCACAGCAGCGGATTGATGTGCTGGAACAGGCTGGCGATTACCATTCGGGGACGGTCCGGTTCCTGCGTGGCGCAGTCAAAGCCTGCCGTAGCGGCGTACGCCGCAG
Organism: Pectobacterium artocarpous; assembly: GCF_046159765.1. Lineage (NCBI taxonomy): Bacteria > Pseudomonadati > Pseudomonadota > Gammaproteobacteria > Enterobacterales > Pectobacteriaceae > Pectobacterium > Pectobacterium artocarpous. The sequence continues at coordinate 100,385 of NZ_JBJXVK010000019.1, read as the reverse complement.
CCATCTGATTAGCTATCAGGACGACGGCGCGCTGTTGCAAGAACTGTTCTCACGCGATGGAATCGGTACTCAGATCGTGATGGAAAGCGCCGAGCAGGTTCGCCGTGCGACCATCAATGACATTGGCGGCATTCTGGAACTGATTCGCCCGCTGGAAGAACAAGGCATTCTGGTGAGACGCTCGCGCGAGCAGTTGGAAATGGAGATCGACAAATTCACCGTCGTGGTACGCGATAACCTGACCATCGCCTGCGCAGCACTTTACCCGTTCCCGGAAGAGAGCATCGGCGAAATGGCCTGCGTCGCGGTTCACCCGGATTATCGCAGCTCATCACGCGGCGATATGCTGTTACTGCGCATTGCCGCTCAGGCGCGTCAGCAGGGTCTGCAAAAGCTGTTTGTGCTGACGACGCACAGCATCCACTGGTTTCAGGAGCGCGGCTTTTTACCCGCCGAAGTGGAGATGCTGCCGAAGAAGAAACAGGCACTATACAACTATCAGCGGCGTTCAAAGATTCTGGTGATGGATCTCTGAACTATTCCACTTGATGAGGCTTTTCGTGGCCGCTCGTAAAATCGGCCACGCATCTCTCCTCAGCTTATGGCTGCTTGCCAAACTCACAGCTCAGCATCGTCCACGTTCTGGCCTGTTCACTCAACGTGAACCCAAGTCCCAGACGATCGGATACCCACATACGCCCATCGCGCAATTCTAGCTGCTCGTTGAAGAGCGGATTCAGCCACTCGAAGTGTTCCAGCCACGGTTCAATCGGATAGGCCGCGGCCAAATGCAAATGTACTTCCATCGCAAAGTGCGGCGCCAGCTTACGACCATGCTTCGCCGCCAGATCCATGATTTTCAAGAAAGGAGAAATCCCGCCCACGCGCGGTGCATCCGGCTGGACGAAATCACTGGCGTTCCCGAGGATCAACTGTTCATGCTCGCGGAAGCTGGTCAGCATCTCGCCAGTCGCAATCGGCGTATCCAGCGCCGCCGTCAGCGCTGCATGGCCTTCCACATCGTAGGCATCCAGCGGCTCTTCAATCCAGATCAGATTAAAGGCTTCCATCTTTCTTCCCATCCGAATCGCCGTTTCGCGATCCCACTGCTGATTGGCATCCACCATCAGCGGGAAGTCATCTCCCAGCGCCTCGCGCACCGCCGTGAGGCGACGGATATCCTCTGCCGTATTCGGCTGCCCAACCTTCAGTTTTATCCCGCCGATACCGCTTTCACGCGAGATGACAACATTTTTTAATACCTGATCCAATGGCGTATGCAGGAAGCCACCGGAGGTGTTGTAGCACTGCACGGAATCACGATGTGAGCCCAACAACTTAGACAGGGGCAAACCTGCACGCTTGGCTTTCATATCCCACAGCGCGATATCAAGTGGAGAAATCGCCTGTACCGCCATGCCGCTGCGGCCAACCGATGCCCCGGCCCACAGCAGCTTGGTGTAGATCTTATCGATATCATTCGGATCTTCGCCCAACAGGTTATCCGCAATCTCTTTCGCGTGCGCATAAATTCCCTGTCCGCCCGCCCGCTTGGAGTAACTGAACCCTACCCCTTCAAACCCATCTCGACTGCGAATTTCCGCAAAAATAATGGCGACTTCGGTCAGCGGCTTCTGCCTTCCGGTCAGCACTTTCGCATCGCTAACCGGCGTGGCCAACGGCAAAAACGCCAGAGAAAGCTTTACCCATTCAATTCGATCGCCCGACTCGGCAGCCGTTCTGACGTTCGTGACTTTTGCATAGCTAACCGCCGCTGAATTTGCACTGATTGTCATGCCTCACCCCTCAAATGATTGCGCTAACATTTATAAATAAAAAGGAAGATAGAGATAAAAGAAGAAAAAAAACGCAATAAAGATCACAGAATAATCATCTACATGATCAATACGTTCATTACGAGATAAGAAAAATGATTGCGCAATCACCATAAAAAGTAAGAGGATACAGCGGGAATACCGCCCGGTAGCTCAAAAGCGAATTCGAAAACATGAGACCATACGCCAGGTTGTCAGAAACAACGGTGACTGGAAAACCATTGTGCCATCAACGATAATCCGGCAACGTGCGAATGCGCGCACAGCCTCAGAAGGTAACCCGTGATTGAAACGCGATAAGTACGCCAGTAGCTCCTCACCGCGTGCGCCCACGCTCGAAGATGTGGCACGTGCCGCAGGCATTTCCCCCATGACGGTCAGCCGCGCGTTGAACAACCCGAAAATTGTTCGTGAGGAAACCGTAAACAAAGTGATGGAAGCCGTCCGCACGACGGGTTACATCCCCAACATGTTAGCGGGCGGACTCGCCTCTCGTCGCAGCAAGCTAATTGCCGTCGTCGTTCCGCAAATCAATAACAGCATGTTCGTTGATACCGTTCAGGCAATAAGCGACGAACTGGCCGCGCGCGGCTACCACATGCTGCTGTGCGTCGCGGGCTATACCAATGAATCCGAGGCAGAGATTGTCGCTACCCTGCTTTCTCGTCGCCCGGATGGCATCGTCCTCACCGGGATTCACCACACGCCCGAGCTCAAACGTCTTCTGCTCAATGCGACGATCCCTGTCGTTGAAATCTGGGACCTCACACCGACGCCGCTTGATATGCTGGTCGGTTTTTCCCATGAAAGTATTGGGAACGCTATCGGGCATTATTTGCTGGATAAAGGACATTCACGCTTTGGCCTTGTTTGGACTGAAGACGCGCGGGCTGGGCTGCGTAAGAAAGGTATTTACGACGTCATACAAAAACAGCCGCATAGTTATATACGTGAGGCCATCGCCCCCTGGCCCGCCACGCTGGCCCTTGGGCGACAAGGGCTGAGCGATCTGCTCGCCGATGGTGAGGTATTTGATGCCATTATTTGCAGTTCCGATACGCTGGCACAAGGTGTGATGATCGAAGCCGCAGCCAGAGGATTAGCGGTGCCAAAGAATCTGGCAGTGATGGGATTTGGCGATCTGGACTTCGCCGCCCACAGCACACCGGCGATTACCACCGTCAGGATCGATCGCTGGAAAATCGGCACCGATGCAGCAGCAATGCTGGCGGAAAAGATTGAAGGGAAAAACGTCTCCTCTCCTATCGTGGATATTGGTTTTTCGCTGATTGAACGTGAGTCATCCTGACGCTCTATTCATCTGATGTGCTATCCACCCGACGTTCTATCCGCCACACGTCAGACTGCATGTACGTTGGCTTCCCTTACCGCCATGGGTCTTTCCTGTCTGCCATGCGAATAATTTAGGGTGTGTCGCCACTCATTAGTGCGCTAATTCGCGCTTCCAAACCGCTATAGCGCTGCGTTGGCGTCTTCACCGCACGACAGAGGATCCTGATGTCGGTATAGAGAGACAAACGCTGGCGCGCGCGGGTAATAGCGGTATACACCAACTCCCGCGTCAGCACCGGCAAATAGTGGTTCGGCAGCACCAGCGCCGTATGATCAAACTCCGATCCCTGCGATTTATGCACCGTCATGGCATAGGCCGTTTCATGCGGTGGCAGACGGCTTGGCGTGACATCTTTGGTTTCGCCATTCGGCAGGGCGAAAAACACGCGTAGCTCACCGCTCTCCCCCATCATGGCAATACCGATGTCGCCATTGGATAGGCCCAATGCGACATCGTTCCGTTCAATCATAACGGGTCGGCCAGGATACCAGCGGTTAAGCAGATTACGGCTGCGCAGAATCAACCCAGCCTGATGCAACGCCTGCTCAATACGCTGATTCAGCCCTGCGACACCAAACGGCCCTTCACGCAACGCGCACAGTTGGCGGTAACGCTGGAAGGCGAGTAGCACGGCATCCGGCGTTGCCCCCGCCGTAATAAGCTGTAGATAATTACGATACCCTTCGACACACTGTGCCAGCATGGCCTGATACTCTTCGGCCTCGGATAATGGACTACAGGTGATATCAGCAAACTCGCCGTTCAGCACCGCACGCACACGAGCATCATCGCCGCCGTTCACCGCCAGCGCCAGTTGGCCAATACCGGAATGCGGATCGAAGCGGTAGCTCCGGCGTAACAGACAGATACTGTCACTGACCGTCGTCTGCCCTTCAGGGCCGTTTTCATCCAAATGACAGCCCGTCAGCCTCTGCAATTGCTGCGCCCGCGCTCGGCTATAGCCAGCCTCGGCAAAACGGCAGATATCGCCCAATACCGCCCCCGCCTCGACGGACGCCAGCTGATCGCGATCGCCCAGAAAGATAATTCTGGCGTGTAGCGGAAGCGCAGCGATCACATTCGCCATCATCGGCAGATCGACCATCGACGCCTCATCCACAATCAGCACATCCAGATGCAGCGGATTGTCCTGATGGTGACGCAGACGCTGGCTATCCGTCACCGCGCCCAACAGCCGGTGCAGCGTTGTCGCTTCCTGCGGAAACGCATACCGCAGTTGAGGTTCCACCGCCAAACGACGCAGAGCCTGACCCAGCGACTCCGTAAGCCGCGCTGCGGCTTTCCCGGTCGGTGCGGCTAATTGAATACGTAACGCATCTCCCGTATTCAGTTCAATCAGTGCGGCCAGCAGTTTGGCCACCGTCGTGGTTTTCCCCGTCCCCGGGCCGCCGGAAATAATCGCAATGCGGCGCGTCAACGCGACAGCAGCGGCCACCTTCTGCCAGTCAATCGCTTCCCCCGTGTCAGGAAATAACCGATCCAACACCGCTCGGATCGCAGGCTCATCAACAGGTAGCGTATCGCGCTCGCTGGCGATAAACCGCGCCACGCGGCCCTCACTCTGCCAGCTACGCTGTAAATAAAGCTTTTCTTCTTGCAGCACCAGCGGCGTCGACGTGCTGCCGTCGCTGACGGCCTCAGACGCCAGCAAACGCTGCTGCCATGCGGCAACCGTGTTTAGCCCTGCCTCCGTAAGCAGCTGTTGTGCCAGTTCAGGCTCACGACCGTCAAACAGCGTCTCTGCCTGCAAATTCTCCAGCGGTAAACACACATGTCCCGCGCCCGAGTGCGCACTCAGGCAGGCGGCGACCAGCAGCAGATCGGGCTGCGTCTCATCTGCCAACATTCTGGCAAACTGCATATCCAGCGGGCGCAGCAGTCGCCGCGCCAATGCCGTTTCAAGCAAGGTAATCATGAGGAAATTCCTGTATCAGCATCGTCAGGCGTCTTTCCCTTAAAAAGCGCATCCAGCCCGAAAACCAATTCAGCGGAAGGACGACAAGCAAAGATCCCATTACCGGGGTGAGAATCCTCAACACCGCGTAAAAACAGATAAAACACCCCGCCAAAATGGCGCTCATAGTCATAATCCGCAATGCGATGACGCAGATAGCGGTGCAAAGCCAGCGTGTAGAGCTGGTATTGCAAGTCGTAGCGATGTTCGGCCATCGACTGCATCATGGCCGTTTGGGTGTACGCACTGGCATCAGGGCCGAGCCAGTTAGATTTGTAGTCCAGCAGGTAATAGCGCCCTTCCCAGCGGAACACCAGATCGATAAACCCTTTCAGCATGCCTTTCACCTGCTGAAAAGAGAGCGCAGGGCAGCGTGCAGATAGCGGATCGTGATGTTTTGCCAGCCGATCGAGCTGCGCCGCCTGTATCGGGGCTTCGATCGGTAGATAGAACTGTAATTCAGCCTGCTTATCGGCGTTATCCAGCACCGACAGTGTTATCCCTTGCTCGTTAAGCGGCGTATGCAAAAGCGTATCCATCCACGCCTTCAACACCGGATGCCAGTGCGCTTCAAATCCCTGTAGCTGTAACTGCTCCGCCAGCCAGCCATCATCGACGGGCTGAGTGAAATCCAGCGTTTCAAACAGGCTATGCAAAAACGTTCCCGGACTCGCACCGCGTGGAAACGTATGCGGCGTCAGTTGTGTTTCATCCGCTTCCTGACGCTCGCCTATCGCTTCAATATCCAGACGCGGCACCAGATCCTGTGCGTTTGCAGAACCATGTTGCTGAAGCCCCGAATAGCTGGTGACTCGCCAGCCATCGCGCAGTTGGCGTTCAATGTGGCGAGCCTGTAGCTCTGCCAATTCTGGTCTATCCGGCTGCCAGCGCTGTTCTTCCGTCGCCTGTAGCGGTGTCAATGCGACGCCGTCCCCGACCATGCCTTCCAGCTCGCTGACTAAGGTGGCAGCCTCAGCTTCTTTACCTCGCTGGAGCAAATAGCCCAGCGCGCTCTGATGCATATCGCTGCTGCCATCTTTCTTACGCGACCGCTGAACAGGCGCAACGCCCACGCTACAGTGGTAGATAGAACGGGTCAGCGCGACGTACAGCAAACGTAAATCTTCAGCCAGCCGCTCTTCTTCCGCCAGCATCTGACTTTCTGCATTATTTTGCAGATCCAATACGGCCTGATAGCTCTCGCGATCGTGATAAATGCCTTGCTCCTGCACACGGAAATTGCTGATGAAAGGCAACCACACCAGCGGGTACTCCAACCCTTTTGATTTATGGATCGTGACGATCTGCACCAAATGGCGGTCGCTTTCCAGCCGTAGCTGTTGATTCTCGACCTGCGGATTCGGCTGGACAATCTGTTGCGATAGCCAGCGCACCAGCGCATGCTCACTGTCGAGCGTTGCCGAGGCATCCTGCAATAGCTCACCGATATGCAGGATATCGGTAATGCGGCGCTCCCCGTCCACACTCGCCAGCAAGTTTTCCGCCAATTGATGTTGGCTCATTAACGCACGCAGCATCGGCAGTACACCTTTCTGACGCCACAGCGTACGGTAACCGGCAAACTCATCCACCAGTGCATCCCACGCGGCTTCGCTTTGCCCTAACGCATCAACCTGCTCGGCATCCAGCCCCATCAGCGCCGTCGCCATTGCACTACGTAACGTGCGCTCCTGCTCCGGTGCCAGCACCGCCTGCAACAGCCACAACATATCTCTGGCTTCCGGCGTGCTGAATACGCTGTCGCGATTGGACAGATACACCGAGGGAATGGACAAACGGCTCAGTGCATCACGAATCAGCGAGGCTTCACGTCGGCTGCGTACCAGCACACTCATGTCGGAGGCTTTGACCAAACGCCGGGAATCATCGCTGACCAGCCAGGCTTCATGACGCTGGCTGGCCACCAGCCAGTCACGAATCTGCGCCGCACACTGTCGCGCCATCTGCTGCTGATAATCCCCTATGCCGATCGGTTCTGAGCCCGTTAGCCAGAATTGCAGTGCAGGCTGAGGCTGCCCGGCAACTTCAAACACCAGGCCGCGTTTAGATTCGGCAGGTTTGACCGGCAGGAAAGGTATATTGTGGAAAATAAAAGGATGTTCGAGGCGTTCAAACAGACGATTAACGCCGCGTACCATCTGATGTGACGAACGCCAGTTCGTGCCCAGCGTATAATGCGCAGCCACTTCTCCGCGCGCGTGCATATAGGTAAAAATATCCGCGCCGCGAAACGCATAAATAGCCTGCTTAGGATCACCGATCAACAGCAGCCCACACTGCGGCTGTCCAACGTACAGCGTTTGGAAAATACGGTATTGCTGGGGATCGGTATCCTGAAACTCATCAATCATCGCTACCGGATAGCGCTCGCGAATGGCGCAGGCAAGTTGCTCTCCCCCCGGCTGCTGCAACGCAATATCCAGACGGCTCAGCAGATCGTCAAATCCCAGCTCCGCACGCTGCTGTTTCTCCTCTCGCACCGAATCCCGAATCGCCGACAGCGCACGCACAATCACTAAATCACGCAGCGATAGCGGCGTTTCCAGCAACCGCTCAGTTTCCTCAAATAGAGCATGAACAGGCGGCTCACCTTTCTTTGTCTTCTCGATCAGCGTTTGCTGGGCAAACCTCACCAGATCTTTCGGCAATTGATAATCCAGCGTCAACTGCTCTGCCCATCGCGTGATTTTCTGTAGCCAGTTGGGAAGATGTTTACTGCTGTAGCTGCGTTTATCGACACCAGAAGCGCTAATCAACGCTTCCAGTTCCGCTGCTGACGCCAGCCAGCGTTGTTTGTATTCATCGATCGTCGCCACAATCTTCTCATGCCGACTCTGCAACGTTTCGTCTTCTTCTGGCGGCAAGAGAAACGCAGGTGCTTCACCATGCAGATAAGGAGCCAGATCGGCCAGCAGGTTTTCCGGCCCTTTCCACTCCAAACCGACAATACGCGCGACCTCTACCGGCAGCGGATAGCAATAACGACGCCAAAAATCGGCGCAGGCCTGACGGCGCAACGGCTGCTCATGTTCTATCAGCACCTGTTCAAACAGCACGCCGGATTCAAACGCATTGGTGCTGAGCATACGCTGGCAGAAACCGTGGATCGTGTAGATTGCCGCCTCGTCCATTTGCCGTTCAGCCGCCAGCAAGACGTCGGCCGCATCGCGATGATCCGAAATCTCCATCAGCAATTGCGCGAGCGAAGCATCTTTAGGTTTCTCCGCTTCCTCCCCCTGTGCGCTTTTACGCAGGCAGGCGATACGCAAGGCATGGATTCTGGCACGAATACGCTCCCGTAGTTCTTCCGTCGCAGCCTCCGTAAAGGTCACAACCAGAATTTCCTCAACCAGTAGCGGACGTGGATACGCGGCTTGCTTACCCAGCCCCAGCAGCAACCGCAGATAAAGCGCAGCCAGCGTATAGGTTTTCCCCGTTCCGGCCGACGCCTCAATCAGCCGCTCCCCGAGGAGCGGTAACGTCATGACGTCTAATGATTGCGGCACGGCGTTTGTCATTGTGCTGTAACCTTACCGACAGCGTTCGATGTCTCGGTATCCGCCGCGGGCTGTGCGGCTGGCGCAGGAATCATCGCAGGCGCTTTCTCACGCGGTAACGTTTTCTGCAATGAAGATGCATCCGCGTAGGTGTGCCATCCTTTGGGTGCAGCATAGTCCGCTTTACCATGATGGCTACCGGAAACCTGCGACAGGATAGCCAGACCTTCAGGCTTCAGCGCCTGCTGGAAGAAGTCTGCCAGTTGTGCCACCGTCAGCGGTTTGATTTGTTCGAGCAGTTTCTCCCGCGAGTCAAAAGCAAAGTTTTCTCGATCCAAATCCTTACGCAGTCGGCTGACTTCTTCGCCCAATGTCTGCGGACGTTGATTCAGTTCATTCATCACACCTTGCTTATACTGTGCGAACTCTTCTTCACTCATTTCACGCAGTCGTTTTTGCGCTTTCAGGTAAAAATCTTCATAGCGCTGATACAGATAAGCAGGCTGTTTGCTGTTACTTTGTAGCAGGAAGCCGATACCCATCTGTCGGCCAACCGACATCGGGAAAGCAAACACCGCATAGCCCAACTGCTCTTCCGTTCTCAGTTGGCTATAGAACCAAGGCTGAATGATCTGCCCCAGCACCGAGCTATACGCCATGCTTTGCGTTTCCGAGTAACCCGTTGGTACATACACCGCCGCTAGCGCAGAATCCGTGCTGCTGCCTGGACGCTGTAGATTAGCGAGCTGCGGCTTGCTGACTTTGACATCATCACTGCGCGACAGATTTTCACCATTCGCCTTCAGATGCGCTTTCAGCGTCGTCGCTAACTCGGTCACTCGCGCCGGTGTCAGATTACCGACAACCAGCATTTCCGGCGTGGCTTTTTGCAGCAGATCGTTGCGATAGTTAACCACATCCTGTAAGTGAATATCTTTCAGCAATTTACGTCGATCACGGCGCTCGAAGTAAGGCAGTTGAGATACCGCCTGAATCGGCTGCATCGCCTGTTCAAAGGCTTTTGATTTTTCGACCGCATCCAACTGCTGCAAATACCAAGATTTTGCCTGCTCCAGTTGCGCTTCTGTCGAGGTAAAGGAGGCATAGCCATCCGCTAACGTGAGTAATAGCTGTGGTAAATGCTGGGTATAGCCGTCGGCGCTAATCACCAGACCATCATTGCTGCGGGTAGAGAAGCTAATGCCGCCAATCGACGCCTGATAGCTCAGTTCATCCAACGCCAGCCCCGCCAGATAGTCATTTAACGCGAACAACACCTGATTCCGTGCGGTACTGCGCGCTTCCTGATTACGCAGGAGCAGAGTGACTTCTGCTTTCGGCTCATCGGCGAAATAGTGGCTTGGCATGTACAGCACGCGTAACCCAGGCTGATTCAGCAGAAGCGTCGGCTTGGTTATCGACTTATCCGCTTTGATCAGAGAAAAATCATCTGGGATATAAGGGTTGATCGTTGGCAACGACAGCGACATTTTCTGCCCCAGCGTTTTCCATTTTGCGAATGTTGCTGACGAGATTTTATTCATCTCATACGGCGCATCAACAAAATAGGCCACTTTGTTATGCGGTTCATTCGGGCTGATGACCCAGACACGTGCGTTCTGCGGCATCATTTCGTCCAGACGTGCGGCAATCGCCTTCGGATCGTAGCGATCCGCAACATACTGCGCATCCAGCGTATGTTCGACTGGCACGCGCAGCATGGTATCCACCAGCCATTCGATGTAATCCATGTCCCGGCTGATGGATGGATAGCGGAAATCCAGATCCAGTACGTGTGCGATCTCATCAAAATAACGCTGTTGAATCCCCTCGGTGCGGATTTGTTGCAGGTAACGGAATATGGCTGCAACCACCTCATCACGCTGTGCCAGACCTTTATCGGTCAGCGAGACTGAAATAGCGAACATGCCACCGTTACGGTCGATGATCGGTGAAGAACCGGCACCAATAGACTCAACCAGCCCTTCTTTTTGTAACCAGTCAGAAAGCGTATTCTTACTACGGTTGCCGATCAGATAGCTAATGTAGGTATCCGTCTTGCTGCGAAATTCCTGGCTACTATCGCTGACACGAAATTCAATACGCAACTGCTTTCTCGGCTGCGCTGGGACATAGTGAATCATTACGCCGCGCTGCTTTTCCGTCGTGACAGGAACGGTAATCGCAGGAACGCTGGCGTTGTGATTAGCAATACGCCCGAATGTGTCAGCCGCCAGTTTCGCTAATTCAGGCAAAGGTTGATTGCTGTAAATCACCCCTTTCATCAGATTGGCCGAATAGTATTTCTGATAGAATTTCACCAGCTCATCATGCAGTTTGCTGCCTGGCTTATCGCTCAGAGTTTCAAGATTCCCCCCCGAAAAACGCGCGCTCGGGTGTGCCGGATTCAGCGTCTCTGCGCCTACCTGCGCCATACGGTGACCGTCACGCGAACGCGCCATCGTCAATTCCGCATTGACCGCGTTACGCTCGCGATCGGCATTCACCGGATCGAGCAGCGGCTCCGCAATCGCATCGGCCATCCGATCCACAGCGGGTCGCAGCGCATCATTTTCCACTTCCAGATAAAACGCCGTGCGGTAAGACGCCGTGCTGGCATTGTGGCTACCACCATGTTTTTTCAAAAACTCGGACAGCGCTTCCGGCTCTGGATAACGCTTCGATCCCATTAGCACCATGTGTTCAAGGTAGTGCGCTAACCCCAGTTGGTTATTGGGATCATCCAGTGAACCAATAGGCAACGCCAGTGATGCCAACGATTTAGGTGCCTGAGGATCGGAAACCAGCAAAACAGTCATGCCGTTATCCAGTTTGATCGCCTGATATTGCCGCGGATCTTTTTCGCTTTTTCGAATGGTCTGAGCCAGCGGCTGCCAGCCCGTTTGTGCCCAACTCGCCGGAAGCCAGAATGTGAATAAAAGAAACCACCCGGCAATCCAGACCCACTGTTTACGCATGCAATTCTCCAACCTCATATCCATCACTTTTCACGTTGCAGTGCGTTATCTTCTCGCACCTCAAAATCGACTCGGGCATTACCCAAAACAAATTCATCACGCCAGATTAGAGCGGAACGGCGGCAGTAGCCAGATTTGCGCCGCTTCAATCACTTCGTTCATACGTTTTTCATCAAACTCACGAATAATACGTTGCAGGTAATAATCCTCACCTTCACCCCGCATTCCCATATTGCCCTGCCAGGCTTGCATTACACGTGCGCGCGCTTTGTTCTGCGTCTCCTCATCCAACCGCAGGCTATCGCTTTCGCGATCATAACATTCAGTCAGCCAGGCGCTCCCCGCTTTATTGAGCAGTAACAGAGGTTTGCTCATTCCTTGACGATATCCATCCAGCATGAGGGCCAGATGTTCTCTGGCCTGCATTTCGGACAAGGCCGCAAATCGCCACGCGGTATCTTCCCGCCCATACAATCGGCTTTCGCCCTGTCCGCCCGTTGCGCAGTAGGCCAGATGCTCCAACCACAGCGTCATGCCATCCTTCATAGAAAGCGTGCCGGGACGCCAGCGCAGCAAGCCATCTGGCTGGACCTGATTCAACCAGCCGCTGATGCGCACACCGTTAAGGAGGATATCCACTTCCCAGCTCACCGATAGCGAGGGCGTTAACTCATCACGCACGCGCGCAGCCAGTTGCGCCATATCCTGCTGTTGTTCCTGCCAGTAAATTTCGCCAAACGCACCATAGGGAAGCTCGCCCGCCGCTCGGGCACGGCGATACAGTGTTTCCGTATCACCGTCATTAATCAACGTATTAAGCAACTCGCTGTTCAATTGATAGCGGTTAAGGCTATCAACCACAAAGGGCTCTTGATCCAGCAGTTCATCGCTGTGCAGCATAAAACTCACACCAAGCCGCAGTTGAAAAAAAGCTTGCACCGGATGACGATAAAAACGTTTCAGATCGTCCAGACTCACATTCCTATCATTCGCTCTTTCGGACAATGCCTCACGATCGAAATCAGGCTGGGCTTCCCCTTTTCGGTTCGCCGCCGCCAGCCACTCTGCCGCAAAGCTCAATGGCTGCGGTGCCGACAGGAAGTTATCTGCATCGAAAGGCATACGGCTATGTTCACGGCAGAGGTGTTTCACCACCCGCTCAGCGCTGCTATCGATATCCAATGTTTCATCGCCCGGCAGGACGTAACTTTGCGCGATATACTCCGTCAGTTCGCTCACCAATACGGAAGGATAGCGACGCGTATTATCCTGAATCGAGCGCCCGATATGGCTGATATAAAGTTTGTGCTGCGCCGACAGAAGCGCCTCGAGAAACAGATAACGGTCATCGTCACGTCGGCTACGATCGCCGCGCTTGATCTTCCGCCCCATCAGATCGAATCCGAGCGGCGGCATCGTCCGGGGATAGACACCATCGTTCATCCCTAGCAAACATACGACCTTAAAGGGGATGGAACGCATTGGCATCAGCGTACAAAAGTTGATCGCACCGGCCAGAAAACGCTGGCTGAGACGTTCCTGATCGAGACGTCGCGACAGTTCATCACGTAACCGGGAAATCGGCACCTGTTGCGGATAGCGCGCCATCATGCCCATACCAATCACGTACTGCCACTGTTTTTCCACCAATGCCAGCGCCGCTTCGGTCTCGCTATCAGCATCAAAGAAGGTTTCGATCAGTTCTCGACACAGTGGTAACCAGTCGACAAGCACGCGCGGCTGAGACAGGCGCTGATGCCATTGATGAATTTGCATCAGCAGTTCGGCCAGTTGACCAGCCAATTCCGCAATCAATCCACTGGATTCATCATAAGGCAGCACGCCCTGCCAGTCGCCAACCTGACTGTCCATCGCATAGCCCAGCAGCATTCTCGTCAGGCCAAAACGCCACGTATGCTGGCCCGTCGGCGGCAGCATAAGATCGCGCACGTTATCGTCATCCAGTCCCCAGCGAACACCGGACTCCACCACCCACAGGCGCAGACGCCGTAGTCCTTCTTCCTGAATACCGAAACGGGCAGCCAACGCGGGCACTTCAAGCAATGCCAAAACCTGTTCCGCCGTAAAACGGCTTGTTGGTAAATCCAGTAGACTGATTACCGCCTGCAAGGCGGGATGTGCATGCCGCGCACGCTGATCGGAAATGCTAAAAGGCAGATAACGGTTATCCGGCGCGTTGCCAAATACCGCCTGAATAAACGGCGTATAGCTGTCAATATCCGCCATCATCACAATGACGTCGCGCGGCATCAGCTCAGGATCATCTGCCATCATGGCCAGCAGTCTATCGTGAAGCACTTCCACCTCACGCTGCGGACTATGGCAGGCGTGAAAATCAACCGAACGATCGTCGAGTGCCAGCGGGCGTTTTTGCCTGCTGGTGTTCTGCGTCTCGTGACTAACAGCCACGACGGCGTGGTCTTCCAGTTCAAGAATATCGCGCTGCAAAGTTTGCAGCAGATTTTCGCCATCCGAATCAACAAAAGCGTCAACTTCCTGCACGTTATCCAGCTCAGCCAGTAGATAAAGGTTATCGCGCCCCAGTTTTCCCCACGACGCCAACAACGGATTATTAATCGACTGCTGACCGTCGTCGTTGAACAGCGTTTCTGCCAATGCAGGATCGCGAAAAAGCGGACGAGTTTCATCAGTCAGCTCATCGTCAAAACGATGTAAACGGCGGTGGCGGGCTTTTAGCTTCGCCAGAAATTTATAATCCTGAATGTCACTCCAGTAATGGCGGCAGGGGTTGGTAAATAGCAGGTGCACGTCAATGTGCCGCGCCAGTGCGTTCAACGCCTGTAAATAGATAGGGGGTAGCGCCGAAATACCGCAGATAAAAACGCGCGGCGGCAGACCGTGCGGGCACACTTTTTCCTGCTCTAACGCATTGATAAATCGTTGATAAAGAATCGCATGGTGCCACTCGGGCTGCGCCAGTTCTCGTGTGTAATCCACCAGCGCACGCCACAGCGCCGACTGCCACTGCTGGTTCCCGCCGAGATCGTCAACCTGTTTTCCCTCTTGCCAGGCTTTGATCCACTCAGGGCGATAAATCAGGTATTGATCGAAAAGATCCGCGACGCGCCCGGCAAGCTGATGCAGTTTTCGCTGGTTATCATCATCTTGCAGATAGTGATTAAGTGCCGAAAAGTCAGGTTGTGCCAATAAATCGGGCAACAAGTGCATGAGTTTCCACGTCATTGCATCTTTGCTGAAGGCGCTTTCTTTTGGAATATCTGGCAGCACGTGACGACACATATTCCACAAGAAAACACCGGGCAACGGGAATTGAATATTGGCAGCAATATCGAAGTGCCCAGCTAGTTCTATTTGCAACCATTGCGCCATCCCCGGACTTTGCACCAAAATCACTTCCTGCTGGAAGGGATCGGCAAGCGGCTGACGTTTTATCAACTCAACCATCAGTCTTTTCAGGATATCCAACTGATTGGAGTGATAGATTCTAAACATTCTGGCTCCTGCTACCGCTGCTTACGATTGATAACTGACAGTTGACTCAAACAGGCCTATTGAACAGGCGATGACTGGCAAAACCAACGGTTTAGTGTAGCCTGATAGCGGCGTGGCGTCATGACTCTTACCGTTACCTGACGGCATTCTCCGTTCTGTCGCAATTCTGACAGACTAAACTGCCAGTGTTTACTCGACTGGGATGCCGCATTATCAAGAGTAAACGGATGAGGCACTCCTGCTTCATAGGCCTCCAACTGCTGTATCGCAAACCGCCAGGCCTGACGCTGCTGCCACTGGTGCTGAAATGATTGCTGTAACATCTGGTGATATTGCAGTAATCCCATCAGCGATACGGCAAACAGCAGCGCCGCCACCAGCGTCTCCGGCAGGCTAAAACCAGCTTGATGATTCACGAATCTCTTGTTCACTGCGCTATTCCGTTACATCACAGCGTGTCACATCTTTATCAGGGCAAAAATCCAGCCAGCCGTTACCCAATGGTTGAATCGCTATCAGACCTGACGGCAACGACGAAAGTGACACGCGCTGGTACAGCGTCAACGGACGCGCCGAAGCGGGGAGCGCGCCTTCACCACGCAGTAGCCCCAGCGACCTATCCGAGGCAGCACGCAGGCACACTACAAGCTGTTCCGACGACAACTGCTGACACTGCCAGCTTTCCGTTAGCGCATTCCAACGCAGCCCTTTTCCCCAGTTCAGCGAGGACAATGCCTGATTGAAGGCGCGCAGATAATGCCGCTCGTCATTGCCTACCTGAATGGCAGTATCAAGCTGACGTTGCAAACCAGACATCAACAGCAGGCCGATAACGGCAATCAACAGCACCATAGCCAACGTTCCGCTTCCCGCTTGCAAGCCTTTCTTCATAGGTTACGCCCCAGTATCAGGCGGGCAATATGTTGCTTAACGGCAGGACGTTTGGCCCAGTATCCCGCCAGTTGCAATTCATACAGCGACACATCACTTTGCGCAGCCAGCCGCTGTAGCCGGAACATCGTGAGTACCACTTCCTGCGGATCAAACAGCTTCTCCCATCTGTCCCCCTGGCAGTTGTGCGCCCCGCTTTGAATTTCCAATGATCGACTGCGCAGGCGATAGCCAAAAGACTCGGCATCCTGTTGCTCTCCGCCATCCCAAATACCATTTCGGTTCAGATCGTAAGAGACATTCAGGCAGCTGTTTTCCATCTCTCCCGGATAGTTCCCTATGCTGATCGCCTTTCCCTGACAGGTTCCCGCACAAAAGCCCGCCCGACGGATGTCTTTCTCAATCCCCATCGCGACCTGACTGAACAACTGCTCCAGCCGGAAACGCTGTGCGCTGTCCTGACTTTGACTATGCAGCAGAGGGTACAATTGTGCCGCCGACAGCATAATCAGGCTGCCCAGGCTCAGCGCTAACAAGATTTCCGGCAGAGTGAAGCCGCACTGCTGGTTTCTCAGCCTTGGATGCCTCAATTCTGTTTGTCTCCACATCATCGGTTTCAGCATAGGGGGATCGCCAGAACAGCCTGCGACTCGCTGCACAGACGCATGCGTCCTCTCACCGAGATGATGAGACGCACCTGACCGACAGCATTCGACAATGAGATGTGTCCGGCCTGTGCCGCGTTACGCAAGCCAAAGAACGTAAACACGTTGCTTGTGAACGTTGCCAACACAACCTCCTGCGTGCGGCGAACGAACTGCCCCGGATGGTTCTCACGACACACCTCCTCCGCCTGTTTTTCATTCTGCCCCGCGACCATACACCATCGCTCTCCCTGCGATATGAGTTTCGCCGTGCGGGTTTCGTTATGCCAGTAGGCATTCGCCTGAACCCGACTCAGAAAATCCAGCAGTTGCTGCGCACTCTGTTCGAGACGGATGGCCTGCTGATACTGCATCCAGCTATGCAAGCCGCCGCCCGCCATCAACGCCACAATCGTCAGTACCACCAATAATTCCAGCAAGGTAAAGCCTCGCCGTTGTCGGTTCCCTGTTTTCATGAAAGCAGGATAGTGATTTCTATCTGTAAAAACAGCGCATTACTGGCGTTATTCGTAGCGGCTCGCAATGTTTTACTGCAACGATGTAACCACAAAGAAAACCTGCGAGGAGGTGGGGAATGTACAATGAAAAAACGGCATCTGCCCGCAGGGAAGACACCGTCTGGTTGGGTATATCGTTAAATCAGTGCTCGGTTACGCCCCGCCCCCCGTTCACCGTCGTTGGTAGCCCCTGACGCAGGGGACAATAGAGGATTAGCGGGACGGTTCAATACGTGCTCTGCCTGACGTACCCGCTTTCATTATTTTGTCCCGCGGACTTGCCCCATAGCGATAAACGGTACGGCCTGACCATCGCGGTCTCACAGCGTCACCCCCCCTCTGTGTACCGAGCTTCCCCGCTAATTATCCTTAAAACGCATCGCCAGCCACTGAGCCTGCTGTTGCGTCACCAGTAGTTGACCATTCTGCTCACGCCACTGAATATCCCCCTGGCTAAGGCAGCGCCTGAGCTGCTCCAGTGATGCCACCTGGAAACAGAGCGCCACCATTTTCGCCGGAGCCTGCGCGGCGACAGGCGGCAGCGCGAACTCCAGGCTTGCCTGCTGATGCGTGATGATACGCAGGCAGCAGGTTCCTGAATCAAGCACATAGCCACCGTTGGCCTCAGGGCTGAACGCCGTACTGAACAACTGACGATACAGCGCCAGTGTCTGTTCAGGTTGAGGCGAGGCAATAACGAACGCGGACAGCGCCTGTACGCCATTAGGATGAACTTGCCAGGCAGGCTGCCAAACGGATTGCGGCGTTTGATGTTCGCAGAAAAAACTGAAGCCGTATGCCAGCGCGCTGGCGCGGATCCGTGAGATACAGAATCGGGCCTCAGCCTGACGGCCATCCGGCAGTATAACGGGCCGGAAGAAGCGGGTCGGCGGTTCGCCATCGAGTTGGCACTGCTGGAGGTGCTGCCATACCGCATGCGCATCCGGGGTTTTCCAGACCAGTCCGGCAAGGCCTGGAGCAACGTTCCATAAACCGCGCGAGTCTGCCTGCCTGTCAGGCTCATAACCTAAAAGCTCCAGATAGTCATCTGCAAATACGGCCAGATGGTTGCTGGAGCCCATCGAGTGGTGTCCCCGCCTACTGAGTTGAAATCCCATCCGCTGGAACAAGCATTGCGCCTGATCCAGTTCTCCATCGACATTAATCACCGCGTGATCGATAACCGGGGTAATCGGCATGGCGTATTCCTTCTGTTCTTTTTATTGATCCTGTCAGGCGGCGCGACCGCCAAAATAGAGCTCACGCATACGGGGGTCGTCCAGTAGATCCCGCGCGTGGCCCTCCATCGCCACTTTCCCCAACGCCAGTACGTAGGCCCGGTCGGAAATGTGCAGAGCTTCCATGGCATTCTGCTCGACCATCAAAATAGTCACTTTTTCCTGACGGCGAATGGTTTGTATAGCGCTAAACACTTCCGCCAGCATTTTCGGTGACAGCCCGGCCGAAGGTTCATCAAGCAGCAGAACGGCAGGCTCGGGCATCAATGCGCGGGCGAGCGCGAGGATTTGTCGCTCGCCGCCGGAAAGCGCTGAGGCGGGTGATTGCCACTTTTTATGTAACACCGGGTAATGTTCCGCCAGTTGCGCCATCCGTTGCTTACGCTGGCCGGGCGGTAAAAACTGTCCCCCGGTTTGCAGATTTTCTTCCACGGTCAGCGTGTTGAAGACGTTGTCCAGTTGCGGGACAAATCCGAGAGCACATTCACGGATTTTCCGGTGTACCGGAATGTTTACCGTTTCCTGTCCATCAATTTCAATCCGCCCTTCACGCGGGGAGACAAAGCCAGCAATCGATTTCAGCAAGGTGGATTTGCCACAGCCATTTGGCCCCAGCAGCGTTACGATTTCCGCCTGTTTAACATGCAATGAAATACCGTGCAGAATATCAATCCCAGGGGTATAACCGGCGACCACGTTTTCGAGGGTAATCATACGGCCTCCTGCAATATTGCGGTACTGTGCCCCAGATAGGCCTCCAGCACCTGCTGGTTCTGCGCCAGTTCGTCTGGGCGGCAACTGGCGACAATCTGCCCGCGATCCAGCACAATGCAGCGCTGGCATAAGGCGTTGATAAAGTGCATGTCGTGCTCTATGACCAAAAGTGAAATGCCCTGACGGCTCAGGTTGAGCAGCGTTTCCACCAGATCCTGGCGTAATTTAGGGTGCACACCGGCCATCGGTTCATCCAGCATCAAAAGCGTCGGTTTGCCCATCAGCGCACAAGCGATGCCCAGTAATTTTTTCTGACCGCCGGAAAGCGCAGCAGCAGGCAGGTCTTTCACGTTGGTTAACAATAAGATATCCAGTAATTCGCGGGCGCGGGCGCGGCCTTCCTGTTCAGCTTTACGCCCGGAAGCCAGCCCCAGCAGCCCGTTGAATAACCCGTGCTGACGAGTATCCGCCGCCATCACGACTTCCATGACACTCATCTTTTCCGGCATGACGGGGAGCTGGAAGGTGCGCGCAATGCCCGTCTGGATAATCCGGTAGCTGGGCTGACAAGCAATGGCGTGACCATCGAAGGTAATGCTGCCGCCATCCGGTCGGGTAAACCCGGAAATGGCGTTGAGCAGCGTGCTTTTACCGGAACCATTCGGCCCCAACAGACCAAGAATTTCTCCCTTTTCCAGCGTAAAGGAGACGGATGTCAGTACCTGATTGCCGCCAAAGGCTTTGCTGACATCCACCACTTCCAGCAAACGGCTCATGATAACGTCCTTAATTTTTCCGGTAACAGGCCGCCCGGGCGGGTGAGCAGACACAGTAATAAAGCCAGACCAACCAATCCCAGACGCAGAGCGCCAGTCAGGTCTGAGCTGATGTGGAAATAGTCTTTTGCAAAGGGGATAAAATTATACAGCCCTTGCACCAGCAACACGCCCAGCAGCACACCCCATATATTGCCAATACCGCCTATCATCACCATGCTCCAGATAAGAAAGGTTTCCGAAGAGAGCAAATAGTCCGGGCTGACATATTCGGTGTACCAGGCCAGCAACATGCCGGCCAGAGAGCACATCACCGCACTGCTCATTAACGCCCGGCATTTCAGCCACGGCAGCGCATAGCCCATGCAGATCGCTAACTGAGGTTGCTCGCGCATCAGGCGCAGCGCCCGGCCAAACCGGCTGTCGCCGATCCGCAGGCTGGCGAGCGTGGCGATGATGACGCTGAACAGGATAATGACCACGAAGATACGTGTATCGGCGACGGTATCGCCTGTTGACCAAGGCGCGAACAACCCGCCAACTCCTTGCGCACCGCCCGTCAGACGGTCTTCATTGACGATCGCAATACGGATGATCTCAGCCAGCGCCAGTGTGGCAATGCCCCAGTAATCCGCCGTTAGCTGACGCCCCAGCAACGTCATCAGCACGCTGATAACAATGGCACACAGTAACCCGGCGGGGATCACCAGCCACAGCGGCAACCCAAAATTGCTTCCCAGACCGACGGCATAAGCGCCAGTTCCGACAAACACGATATGACCAAAATTCAGCAACCCCGCGTAACCTGCCTGTAAATTCAGGGCAAGCGCGACAATGGCATAGATCCCGGCAAGGCAAAAGATATGCAGTAAAAACTCAGACACGGCGAACCTCCCGGTTAAACAGGCCATAAGGACGCAGCAACAGCGCCAGCAGCAGAATGACAAACGATGAAGCATTCACCCAGGTCACTGGGATAAACAATAAGTCACCACCGAACAGCCAGCTCCAGTCGATGTTGGTCACGAGGGTTTCGGTTATCGCGATAAGGAGTGCGCCAAAAATGGCACCCATTGGGTTTCCCAGCCCGCCGAGAATGGCTGCCGCGAGTACCGGCAACATCAGATCATTGCCCTGATTAACCCATGCGCTGGCATTCATCGCCAGCATGCTGCCTCCCACAGCGGCCAGCATTCCGGCCACAAAATTGACGGTGTGGATAATGGCGCTGGCATTTAACCCTGAGGCCGCCGCCAGATCCCGATTGCTTGCCAGCGCACGGATAGCGCGGCCTTGCGGCGTGCAAAACAGCAGCAGGCTGAACATCACCACCAGCGACAGCGTGATGCCAAGGCTCCAGAGTTCGTCGGCGGAGATGCGGGTGTCACCCACCAGCAAGATCTCTCCCACTGGCAGGTAATAATTCACCGGGGCCGATCCCTCAACCCCGAGAACCAGTGCAATCAGCACCATCGATACCGCCAGCGAGCCAATCATGGCGTTAGCGGTGCCACTTTTCAGCAGCGGCTGGTACACCCAGTGATACAACATCGTGGACAGCATGCCGCAGACGATTGCCGAAAACACGATTGCCAAAGACAACGGCATGCCAAGGCGAAGCCCGGCGGCGGTAATAAATGAACCGACCATGGCATATTGCATATGAGCGATGTTGGCGAACCGTACCAGCCCGTAAACCAGACTTAATCCCAGCGCGACCAGCGACAAATCCGCAGTGCGAATCAATGTATCAATCAAAAACTGCAGCATGGTTTCTCCCCGATAATGTAGCGTGAACTGGCAAGGTAAAGCGGCTTATTACCGGGGAACAGGTACGCCACCAGACGCGTTGACTCTCAGGTATGGCTGGGACTGACGCTGGTTATCGGCATCCAGATTCAATGTGCCGGTAATGCCGATAAAGCCTGGCGCAACGGTTTTCATTGCCGCTATCATGGCTGCCGGCTCGGCACTGTGCGCTTTATCAATAGCCGCTGCCGCCAGCATCACGCTGTCCCAGGCATAGCTGCCGTACACGGAGCGAGGTTTTTCATGGAACTTTTTCTGATAGAGATCAGCATAGTTAGCGCCGTTGTCGCTCGCCGCTTTCTGGTCAATACCTGCGACTTCCATACCCACCTGCCCGTTGGTGTACTGCGCCGGGGAACCTTCAATAGCCATCGTTAAATACATGCCATACCAGGGCGTTTTATTCAGACCCAGTTCCCAAGCCTCACGGTTCAGCACAATCGCATCCTGGCCGTAGCTGGTGTAGACATAGGCTTGTGGATGAGCGCGGGAGATTTGCTCCAGTTCGCGGCGATAAGAAGGCTGACCGCTGGTATAGAGCACTTTGGCGACGACTTTGCCGCCCGCTTTTTCAAACGCTTTGCTGAATTGCTCCGCCATACCCTGACCGTACGCCCCATCCGGCGCGATAAAGGCCACTTTGCTGTAACCAAGCTGGCGTACATCTTCTGCCGAGAAACTCGCGGAAAGGGAATCCAAGCCAATAACGCTCCAGGAGGTAGCGCCGATTTTACGGATATCAGTGCTGGTACCGGAAATATTGATGTGCAGCAGGTTGTTCTTCACCAGATATTGCCCAACCGGAATAGTGACGCTGGAGGAAAAACTGCCCACCACTAAGGGAACATGGTTAACCTGAGTTAACTTGCGTACAGCATTCAGGCCGGTTACCGGGCTTCCGGCGGAATCTTCCACGATCGCACGTAGCGGCTGACCATTAACGCCGCCCTGAGCATTGACCTGTTCCACCGCCAGTTCAATACCGCGACGCTGATCTTCACCAATGCTGGCGCTGGTGCCGGTTAAGGGCAAAACCGCGCCAATGTTTACATCGGCCTGCGCCGTGTGCGCCAGACCTAACAGCGTCATACCTGCCAGTGTTGACAACGTCGTACCCTGCCCAAAAAGGTTTTTCATGTTGGTTCTCCGGTTTGCTGTTGCCGGCTTCTGAGGCCGGTGTTTTATCGCCTGCACAAACGTGTACAAGCCTGCCTGGTAATGCTGAAAAGAACGCACCAAAGTGAATATATAAGTGCATACACTTCTGCATTAAGCAAAGACAATGCCAGAGAGCAGCACGTTCCAGACATCACGCGCTTATTTCAGGTGAGAAGAATGCAAATTCGTGAATAAATACAAGGAAATCGAAAATATTTACAACCGCGCCATGAAACCTTTATTTTCCTTTTTCCCGTAGCCGGTAAAAATAGCTGCATGCAAAAATGCAGACACGTTGAGTAATTTTGGTGCAATGTTGCCGTAAAATGGTGCGGAAAAATTCCACGACAATAAATAAGATAAAAGTCCTTTACCTATTACAAGAAAGTGTATTCACTTTTGTGTTGAGTTGTTTTTTTCGCTGTGTTATCTATAAAAATATTACGTGAAATAACCTGTACAGCATTTTTATTTTCGTGCTGGGCGTGCAGGAAATAAAGGGGATAGTGTGGTTGCCATTAAAAAGAAATCCCGTAGTGCTGACAGTGTGGAAAAAGTCTACGAGAAAGTGAAAGGCCTCGCGATTGATTACCACTTTCGTCCCGGCGAACGGGTGAATGAGGTTGAGCTTGCGGCACAACTGGGGGTTTCGCGTACGCCGGTGCGGGAAGCGCTGAACCGTCTGGCAAAAGACGGCTTTATGAACGCTGTACCCAACCGGGGTTTTTACTCCCGTGATCTGACACCAGAAGGTGTGCGCGAGCTTTATGAAGTGCGAATGGTGATAGAGCAATCGACCTTTCGTTTCGCCTGTCTGCGGGCCACAGATGAAGAGATCGCGGCAACCACGGCTATCTGGGAGGAAGTGAGCCAGCATCACCCGGCGCAAACCGAACAGGACTGGGCGAAGATTGCGGAAATTGATGAGCGTTTCCACATGGCAATAGCCCGCATTTCCCATAATAGCCGGCTCTATGAAATGCTCGATAGCCTGAATTCACTGAGCCGTTTTTTCCGGCGCATCGATCTCGAAACGCCCGTGCGCAGGAACAATGCCTATGACGAACATGTCGACATTATCGCGGCATTACGTCAGCGAAATATAGAAAAAGGCGTGATGCTGATTGAGCAACATATTTCATTGAGTGCCGAGCACGCGGTTGAAGTCACCAAAGAAGGACTCGCCAGAATCTATTTTGGCAAACCCTGAGCCACGCTTTTCCTCAGGGTCAAAATGATAATTTAATGAGTTACCAGAGCATATTACGCGCATTTTGATAATCCATTCACAGCATTGCGCTGGGAAAGTGCAGAGGGAATATGCACTCTATTCCCGAAGAGATTATTCAACAGGCGATGATGATTATCTGGCGACGTGAGATCCACGCGCCCGGAGGTTGGCTTACAAGAGTTCCATACTTCCGCAAAAATCAGCAGCCTGCTGCGCGAATAGTATCTTGACGTGCATACCGGTAATGCGGGTGCGGTATTACATCACCCGCATGACGATTTTAATGGCCAACTTATCGCACCGGGCATCGGTCTTTGGGGGATGCTGGTGGAGAGGTCATTGAGCCCTGTTTCTGTTATTTCCGAGGATTCACTATGAGCCATATCCACTTTATTGGTGCTGGTCAAATGACCGAAGCGATTCTGCGCGCCGCCTTAAAACGCGGCGTATTAACCCCGGACGAGGTCAGCTTATCGGATATTGACCAAGGACGCATTGAAACGCTGAAAACGCGCTATCAGTTGAGCAATACACAAGATCTGCCCGATGCGCTGGCCGCAGCGGATCACATCGTGATTGGGGTACGTCCACAGGATAATATTGCCAGTGTCGCACAACTGATTAAACAGCATGCAGCGCCACAGGCGTCGGTTATTTCTATTATTGCTGGCGTAACGCTGGCCCAGTTGTCTTTGATGCTGGGCGAGTCACGCCCGATTACGCGAATCATCCCGAATACGCTGACGGATACCGGATTGGGCTACAGCGGCGTGGCGTTTAATGCCCATGTCGACAGCGCGTCCGTCATACCGTTCCTCGAAAGTTTCGGCAAGGTGATGGTGCTAGAGGAACGGCTGATTGACGTCTTCACCGGTTTTGCTGTCGCCGGCGTCAACTATGTCTATTACTTTGTCGAGGCGCTGGCTGACGCTGGCGTTCTTGCCGGATTAACCCGGACTCAGTCAACGCAAGTGGTGTGGGAAAACCTGGTGGGCGCGGTTGAAATGCTTAAGTTATCCGGGCGCCATCCGCGCCAGTTGATGGATATCAACAACTCTCCGGCGGGGGTCGGCATTAATGGCTTATACGAGTTGAATAAAAGTGATTTCGCCGCCGGCCTGCAAAGCAGCGTTCTGGCTGCGGTACGTCGTACAACAGAGCTTTCCGGTCAAAAATAACGCGACGGTTTAACAAGGTGGGTTTATTCAACTTCCCAGGCACCTGAACAAAAAGGGCCACATTACGCGGCCCCAAGACGGTGAAAAACGTGAAAAAGATTTAGATGGCAACCGGCGCTTTAATAGCGGGATGCGGATCGTATCCCTCAATTTCAAAGTCCTCGAAGCGGTAGTCGAACAACGTATCCGGGCGGCGCTTAATCACTAATTTAGGCAGCGCGCGCGGTTCACGACTCAACTGTAAATGCGTCTGCTCCAGGTGATTGTTGTACAGATGCGTGTCGCCTCCTGTCCAGACGAAGTCACCGACTTCCAGGTCACACTGCTGCGCCACCATATGCACCAGCAGCGCATAACTGGCGATGTTAAACGGCAGGCCGAGGAAGATATCGCACGAGCGCTGATAAAGCTGGCAAGAGAGTTTGCCATCCGCCACGTAGAACTGGAAAAACGCATGGCACGGTGCCAGCGCCATTTTATCCAGTTCACCCACGTTCCAGGCAGACACGATAATACGGCGAGAATCTGGATCCTGACGCAGTTGAGTCAGGACATTCTTCAACTGGTCGATCTGACGACCGTCTGTGGCCCCCCACGAACGCCACTGCTTACCGTAAACTGGCCCCAAATCACCGTTCTCATCTGCCCATTCGTCCCAAATACTGACTTTGTTTTCATGCAGATAGGCGACATTGGTATCGCCGTTCAGGAACCAGAGCAGTTCATGAATAATTGAACGCAGGTGGCATTTTTTGGTGGTAACCAGCGGAAACCCGTCCTGCAAGTTGAAACGCATCTGATGGCCGAAAATAGAACGCGTGCCCGTGCCGGTGCGATCGGCTTTCGGTGTGCCCTCTTCAAGCACTTTTTTCATCAGATCCAGATACTGTTTCATACTACCTCACCACAAAATTAAAAAGGACGGCGGATTATTACTGCGCAGGCTGGCGGCGATAGGCCCAGACCATCATCAAAATACCAGCGATCACCATCGGCAGTGACAGGATTTGCCCCATGCTGAACAGGCCGCCGAACAGCCCCAGTTGCGCATCCGGCTGGCGGAAGAATTCGGTAATAATTCGGAACGTGCCGTAACCGATCAGGAAAAGCCCTGAGACGCTGCCCATCGGCCGAGATTTACGGATAAAAAGATTCAGAATGATAAACAGTGCCACACCTTCCAGCAGCATTTGATACAGTTGAGAAGGATGACGCGGCAACATGCCATACTGATTGAAAATCGCCTGCCACTGCGGGTTGCTAACGGCCAGCATCATATCTTCGCTACGTGAGCCTGGGAACAACATTGCCCACGGGGTATCCGTCGTCACGCGCCCCCACAGTTCACCGTTGATGAAGTTGCCCAAACGGCCAGCCCCCAGCCCAAAAGGAATCAAGGGAGCAATGAAATCAGCGACCTGGAAGAAATGGCGTTTGGTTCGATGCGCGAACCACAGCATGACGCAGATCACACCCATTAAGCCGCCGTGGAACGACATACCACCATCCCAGACTTTGAAAAGATAGAGCGGATTTTCAAGAAATGACGGGAAGGCATAAAACAGAACGTAGCCCAGACGCCCGCCGACGAAGACCCCAAGAAACCCCATATACAGTAGGTTTTCGACTTCATCTTTAGTCCAACCGCTACCCGGTTTATTCGCCCGACGCACCGCTAACCACAGGGCAAATACAAAACCCACCAAATACATCAGCCCATACCAGTGCAGCGCCAACGGGCCAATTGAGAAAATCACTGGATCAAATTGAGGAAACGCCAGATAGCTTGTCGTCATCATTCACCACATATTTTATTGTGTTATCCCCGCTTCCGGGATCATCATTGATAGGCAAAAGGCAGGAGAATGAATCCGTACCTGCGAACCGCGGTGGCGAATCATAGCATACGCCCCCGCGCTCGTTGACCGCTGAGGGGAAAAGTTCTGTAAAACATTGAGTCGCTATTAAACATTTACTCGCAATTAACTGTTACTCGCAGTTAACTGTCGATGTATCCGTCAATATCGCCCGACGTCAAATTATCGCCCGCCGCGAATCAAGCCGCCCAGCCCGCGTTCTTCCATGAACATCGCCGCCCACTGCCGGACTTCCGTCGCGCTTTGTGCATTCAGCAATTGCTGCACCAACGACTGCGATTCAGCCAGCGTAATTTGGCGCAGCAGATATTTAATTCGCGCAACGCTGCGCCCGTTCATACTCAGCGAGCGATAACCCAGCCCGGTCAGCAGCAGTGCGCCGAGCGCTTCTCCCGCCATTTCACCGCACACGGAAAGCGGAATGTTATGCCGCTCGCATTCGACGGCGATCATGTTCAACGCCTGCAACATGGAAGGATGCAAACTGTCATACAGCGATGCGACATGGGCGTTATTACGATCGACCGCTAGCAGGTACTGCGTCAGATCGTTGGTGCCAACTGAAACAAAATCGATGCGGGAAGCCAGATGAGGGAGCAGGAACAGCATCGACGGTACTTCGATCATGATGCCAATCCGCGGTTTGGGCTGCGGGAAACCCAGTAATTCTTCGACCTCACCCGCAGCCTGATCGATCAGACGACGCGCTTCACCGATCTCATCCAGACTGCTGATCATCGGCAGCAGGATATTGAGATTGCCACTATGCGCGTTGGCACGCAGCATGGCACGCACCTGAATCAGAAAGATTTCAGGCTGATCGAGCGTAATACGAATGCCGCGCCAGCCGAGACATGGATTCTCTTCGCTGATAGGTAGATAAGGCAGCGGCTTATCCGCGCCAATATCCAGCGTGCGCAGCATCACCGGGCGCGTAGGATAAAGCTGCAACATGCTTTGGTATTGCGCCATCTGCTCATCTTCGGACGGAAACCCGCTTTGCAGCATAAAAGGAATTTCCGTGCGGTACAGGCCCACGCCATCAACTTGATTGATAAAGCGTTTTTCGTGTTCAGTACTTAGCCCCGCATTCAACATGACCTGAATGCGCTCACCGCTTTTCAGCACGGCAGGCTGCTCCATTTCGCCTTCGGCCAGGCGGGTCAGCTCATTTTCTTCCGTCAGCAGGCGCTGGTATTCCTGTACCAGCACGGGTTCAGGATCGACCAGCAGCTCACCGCGATAACCGTCAATGATCAACTGGCGCTGGTGCAGCGAATCGGGCTGAATATCCGCGCCAACCAGCGTCGGAATGCCCATGGCTCGAACCAAAATCGCCGCATGAGAATTGGCAGCACCGTCGTACACGACAACGCCCGCCAGCCGATCCGGCGGCAGTTCCGCCAGCAGCGTAGCTGTTAATTCGTCCGCCACGAGGATAAAGCGTTCAGGCCACTGCCCCATGATTTGCGCGTTATCATCGAGGTGAAACAGCAGCCGCTGCCCTAACGCACGCAGGTCGACCGCACGCTCGCGCAAGTAGGTATCCTGCAAATTGGTGAACTGTGCGGCAAAACGTTCAATCACCAGTTTGACACCCCACTCGGCGGCATGACCCGCATCCACTTCCTGAAACAGCGCACGCTTGAGCCGCACATCATTGAGCAAATGCGAGTACAAATCGAAAATTGCCGCGCTCTCCTTCTGCGCGCTCGCGCTAAACCGCTTGCTGAAACGACGGAATTCCGCCGTTGCCTCTTCCAACGCCTGCGTTAAGCGGGAGCGCTCACGCTCGCTGTCCAGACTCGACGCGGGGAACACCTGATCCAGAGAAGGCTGGGTACAATCCTGCCAGCCGGGGGCGATCGCCACACCGGGAGCAGCCACTAGCGCTTTCACGCGCGTCTGGCGGTATTGACCGAAGAGTGTTTTGATCTGCGAAAGGGAAAGAATAGCGGCCATCTGCGTGGCCAGCGTCACCATGAACGATTCTTCGTTTTTATCAAACTGACGATGTTCACGCTGTTGCACAACCAGTACGCCCAGCAGATGGCGACGGTGGATAATGGGAACGCCAAGAAAAGAGCGAAAATGTTGCTCTTTCACCGCGGGGATGTATTTGAAACTGGGGTGTGCACGGGCATCAGCCAGGTTGATAGGCTCAGCGCGTTGACCAACCAGCCCGACAATGCCTTGCCCAAACGCCAGCGTAACCGTGCGCCCGCGCGGCTTTTTCAACCCGCGCGTTGCCATCAGGTAATAACATTGGCGATCGTGATCGGCCAGATAAATGGAACAGACTTCCGTGTCCATAGCCTGACAGGTCTCATTGACCAGAATGTCCAGCGCATCACTAAGGCGGGCCGTTGCCGCAACGTTTTCGACAATTTCTCGCAAGCGCGTGAGCATAATGTGCCTGAATTACCCTCTTTTTCGCCGAGGACCAGATGGGGTTGTCATCCGAGCCGCAACACTCTCCTGAAGCAATATCACCGGATTGATAAATTCCTTCATCACGCGACGATACACATCTCGCTTAAAAGAGACGACCTGCCGTACCGGATACCAGTAGCTCACCCAGCGCCAGCCATCAAACTCCGGCGTGCCGCTGCTCTGCATATTGATATCCGACTCATTACACATCAACTGTAGCAAAAACCATTTCTGCTTCTGGCCGATACAGACCGGTTTTGTATCCCAACGCACCAAACGCTTTGGTAATTTATAGCGTAACCAGTTGCGGGTAGATGCCAACACGCGCACATCCTTTTTTCTTAACCCGACCTCTTCAAACAGTTCGCGGTACATCGCCTGCTCAGGACTTTCACCGGGGTTAATCCCCCCCTGCGGAAACTGCCAGGAGTGCTGACCATAGCGCCGGGCCCACATCACCTGCCCCTGCCGATTACAAATTACAATACCAACGTTTGGGCGGTAGCCATCATCATCGATCACCGGACTACCTCGATAAACATCAATGCAAAGATGACCTGATTGTTTCACACTCCCGTCAGGCGGTAAACCACTGCTTAGAAAGCATGTGATACTAATAAAATTAAGATAACCCACAGATAAGATCAAAGTTATAAACACGTGAAGACAGGAATCCGCAATTTATTCACTTTTTCTGTGGACATCTTTGTGCAGAACCCATGAAGAAGTGAGTAAAACTCATTTTTGATGAAGAAAAAAAATCACTACAAAATAAAAAATAGTGTTTTATATTCATATAATTACAAATTATGTCACTGGTAATGGCGACCCCTTGATTCTTGTTTAAATGACATACAATGCAAGATTGGCTAAAGATCGCGCTACGTCGATTTTATCCACAGGGAATGCTTCAAACTCAGGCAATAAATAGGCAAAGACAGCAAAAAGGCCGGGCGTCAAGGCTGTAAATCGAACCAGTGATTCATGTTTATGTGGGTTATCCAAGAAATCTGTGGATAACCTAGTGTAAGATCCTGTTTATTGTCGGTGGCTAGTCGTGCACAGTTTGCAAAACTGTGTGTAGTGATCGCCATCACACTGAAAAAAAGCGCTACAAATCATGCTATTATTGTTTTTCTTCACAGTCTCGCAGGCTGTGTATGGGTATTCCTTATCTGTTGTGTTTTTTTTTTGAGCGGAAAAATATCGGGCTATACGCTATGAATTTACCCACGGTTCACACGACTGCGCCGCCACATGAGCAAGCCTTGCTGGAACGTGCGCAATCCCTTGCGGGTTATAATCTCGCGGAATTAGCGGACATCGCTCGCCTGCCCCTTCCCGCCAACCTGAAACGCGATAAAGGCTGGATTGGCGTCTTGCTGGAACGTTTTCTGGGGGCAAGCGCAGGCAGCAAACCCGAGCAGGATTTCCCCGACATCGGCGTTGAGCTAAAAACCATTCCGATTGATGAACAGGGTAAACCGCTGGAAACCACCTTCGTCTGTGTCGCGCCGTTAACAGGTAACAGCGGCGTTACGTGGGAAAGCAGCCACGTACGACATAAGCTTGCGCGAGTGCTATGGATTCCCGTGGAAGGCTCGCGACACATTCCGCTGGGGGAACGTCGTATTGGCACACCGCTCATCTGGAGTCCCAATGAGGAAGAAGAGGAACAATTGCGCTGCGATTGGGAGGAGTTGATGGATCTGATCGTGCTTGGACGGGTAGAAAGCATCACCGCCCGACATGGCGAAGTCCTGCAATTACGACCTAAAGCGGCAAATAGCCGGGCTTTAACAGAAGCCATTGGCGAATTTGGTCAGCCGATTCTGACCTTACCACGCGGGTTCTACCTGAAAAAGACCTTTACTGCGCCGTTGCTGACCCGCCATTTTATGCAGATCAGCAACTGAGTTTCATTAGCGCTATGCTTCATCAGGACGATACTTCGTCGTACACTAACCTTGTACGCCGCAGTCGTACAACAAGGGAGTTGATCAGCAAAAGCCTGACACCGACCCAGATAAAAAACCAGAGCAAAAGGGATGCCAGATACGGGCCGCGATGCAAAGTATGACAAGTATATCTCTACGACATCACACTTTCGCTTGCCTACGCACCGAGCTGGCGGAGTATAATACCGTTTACGTTTCGTTTAAGGTGTATTGATATAATGTTTGATTGGATTGTTGATCCGAACGCATGGTTGGCATTGGGAACGCTGACTATTCTGGAAATCGTTCTTGGGATCGATAACATTATTTTCCTGTCTTTGGTTGTTGCCAAACTGCCTAAAGCCCAACAAAACAAAGCTCGCCGTATCGGGTTGATGGGTGCGATGTTAATGCGTTTGGGACTGCTCGCCTCCATTGCCTGGGTCATGCGTTTGACCGAACCGCTGTTTACCGTACTCGACAATGAAATTTCCACGCGCGACCTGATCCTGTTCTTCGGGGGACTCTTCCTGATCTGGAAATCGAGCATGGAAATTCACGAAACCGTCGAAGGCGGTTCAGAAGAACACACGTCCAAGGTGTACTCTTTCTTTGGCGCGATTGTGCAGATCATGTTGCTGGATATTATCTTCAGTCTGGACTCTGTTATCACCGCTGTCGGCCTGTCTGACCATCTGTTCATTATGATGGCCGCCGTGGTTATTGCCGTTCTCGTGATGATGTTCTCTGCGCGCCCTATCGGCGAATTTGTCGAACGCCATCCGTCCGTAAAAATGCTGGCCTTGTCGTTCCTGATTCTGGTCGGGTTCACCCTGATTCTGGAAAGCTTCGACATTCACGTACCGAAAGGCTACATCTACTTTGCGATGTTCTTCTCGATGTCTGTTGAAGCGCTGAATCTGCTGCGCAGTAGAAAAGATAAAACGGTACATTAATCGTCGTATCGCGCACGCTTTCGCGACAAACAGCTTAACCGGGCGGTAAATTGCCGCCTGGTTACACACAATTAACGTCCTCAACACGCATTTTTCCATTATTCCTACGTTATCCCTCGCAACCCTTTGCTAGACTCACTTAAGTTTTGCATTTATTAACGGGTTAATACGATGAAAGTACGGATGAAAATGGCAGTCACACTGGCGTTATTATTTACCCTTGCGGGCTGTTCCAGTGATTACGTGATGGCGACAAAAGAAGGGCAAATGCTACTGACGCAGGGAAAACCCGTGCTGGATAAAGATACCGGGCTGCTCAGCTATATCGATGAGCAAGGTAATCAGAAACAGATCAACAGCGACCAAATCTCCCAGATCGTGCAGCGCTAACGGCAACATTAGCCCGATATTCCCCCCCATCGGGCTACGCGCTCTGGCAGAATCCTGCTAAAGGGCAGCAGAAGGGGCTTCCCCACTCGCCACGGCTTCGTTATAGTCAAATTCAGGTGTGTTCTCCCAAACTCATTGGAATCGCAAAAAATCATGCGGAAATGAGGAGAAATACACCTGCTATTTTCAGACATAAGGAAGCTGGCAATGCAATATCACCGTATTCCCCATAGTTCTTTAGAAGTGAGCGTGCTGGGTCTTGGTACGATGACCTTTGGCGAACAGAACAGCGAAGCAGACGCTCATGCCCAGTTAGATCACGCCATTGCCGCAGGTGTTAACCTGATTGACACAGCAGAAATGTACGCCGTTCCTCCACGCCCGGAAACACAGGGGTTAACCGAGAGCTATATCGGTTCCTGGCTGAAATCCCGTGGCGGCCGTGAAAAACTGATTGTGGCGAGCAAAGTCTCCGGCCCTGTGCGCGGAAACGATCACAGCATCCG
Organism: Pectobacterium artocarpous; assembly: GCF_046159765.1. NCBI lineage: Bacteria > Pseudomonadati > Pseudomonadota > Gammaproteobacteria > Enterobacterales > Pectobacteriaceae > Pectobacterium > Pectobacterium artocarpous. The sequence goes on along the minus strand of NZ_JBJXVK010000019.1, from coordinate 66,974 downwards.
CCCACAGCAGGCACTGGACAGAAAAAATATCCGTGCTGCGCTGGATGCCAGCCTACAACGCTTGAACACCGACTATATCGACCTCTATCAGTTGCATTGGCCCCAGCGCCAGACCAACTGTTTTGGCAAGCTGAACTATCAATATACTGACGATAAACCGGCCGTTACGCTGCTGGAAACGCTAGAAGCCCTGAATGAACAGGTACGTGCTGGTAAGATTCGCTACGTCGGTGTCTCCAACGAAACCCCGTGGGGCGTGATGCGCTATCTGCATCTGGCGGAAAAACACGATCTGCCGCGCATCGTCTCGATTCAGAACCCCTACAGTCTGCTGAACCGCAGTTTTGAAGTCGGTTTAGCGGAAATCAGCCAGTATGAAGGCGTAGAACTTCTCGCCTACTCGTCACTGGCATTCGGTACGCTGACGGGTAAATACCTGAATGGTGCAAAACCCGCTAACGCACGCAACACGTTGTTTAGCCGCTTCACCCGCTATACGGGCCCGCAGGCTCAGGCAGCGGTTGCCGAATACGTGGCGCTGGCGCAAAAGCACGGTCTGAATCCGGCGCAAATGGCATTGGCGTTTGTGCGCCAGCAGCCGTTCGTCGCCAGTACGCTGCTGGGCGCGACCACGCTGGAACAGTTGCAAATCAACCTCGACAGCCAAAACCTGACGCTGGACGGCGAGGTCCTTGATGAACTGGAAGCGATCCACCGTCGGTTCACGTTCCCGGCACCGTAAACGCAAAAAAACCGGGCACTGCCCGGTTTTCTTTAATCTGTGAACAAGCGCAGAACGCTTATTTCAGCGTCTGCAACAGGCTCTTGCGCTGATTTTCTAACGATGTAACGCGGCTGCATACGTCATTACCAAAACGCTGGAACTCCAGTTCCTGATTATTCCACTCGGCCTGAATCGCTTTCTGCAAACCACCGAGGTTGCCCATCATCGCCTGTAACGGGTTACCGCCGCTAGACATCTGTTTTACGCCCATCTCGTTCAGGCTATCCTGCAAGACACCGCCCATGCTTTGCTGCACGATCTGTTTGCCATCTTGCTCAACCTGCTTAATCGCCTGATGGTGGAGCGTCAGACCATCACTGCGGTGTTCGATAATACGGTTCATCTGCTGTTTGAGCTGTTTATCCAGCGTCGTCAGACGATTACGCACATTGCTGTCACTGCCGAGCTCCTGCACGATCACGTTATCCAGCGCAACTCGCGCCTTTTCCAGATGCTGCTGCGCCCCCTGATCGATCCACGGCAACTGCTGGCGTAAATCCGCCTGATAGGCTTTGGCCTTCTGGCGCTGTTCGCCGTTCAGGGTCAGCGGCGTACCGTTGCGGACGATATCGCCCTGCGGGGAAAGCTGTAAATTGCCGCTGGCCCCCACGACCTGTACGTGCTGCGGACTGATAATGATGTCGTCCTGCGGGTTCACATTGCACTGGTAAGCTGCCTGTGCTTGCCAGGACAGCAACATCCATAAACCTAAGGTCATTTTACGCGACATATTTTCTCCTGAAGAAAACAACGGCAGTGGCGGGAAAGCGGCGATGTACCCTTTGATGAGGCGGATAACACCTGAGCCAAAATCAGCTCAGGCATTTTTTTGCTTAGATCAACGCGTTGGCGTAAACCAAGGCCTTTCTGTTTTTACAGAAGCAAAAATTACAGCAGGTTTTCTGGCAGATCCCACCAGATGTCGAACAGATCGCTGACTTTCACATCTGTCAGTTTCTGCTCTTCCAACCAGCGGCTAACCAGTTGGCGGTGCTCTTCGGTACAGTGACCCAGTTTTTGCAGGCAGATGAGACCTTCCCAGTGCAGATAACCGCTGCCTTCAAATGCCAGCCCCTGTGGTTCAATCACCTCATCGACGAACTTATCCATCAGTCGATCGATGTCTTCCACGTTAGTGCCTTCAGGAAAGCGAAAGCTGACCGAAAAGCCTAATTCCTGAAACTCATCAATGTGCAGTTTTTTACGTAAACGACGGCTACGAGCTTGTGCCATTTTATTTTATCCTCTCAAACATCAGATCCCATACGCCATGCCCCAAACGCTGGCCGCGCGCTTCAAATTTCGTCAGCGGACGCGAATCCGGCCGCTCAACATAGTCATTCTTATCGGAAAGGTTGCGGTACCCGGCGACAGACGTCATCACTTCGAGCATATGTTGCGCATAAGGTTCCCAATCTGTTGCCATATGGAACACGCCGCCAACTTTCAGCTTACTCTGTACCAGTTCGACGAAAGGCACCTGAACGATACGGCGTTTATTATGGCGGGCTTTGTGCCACGGATCGGGGAAGAAAAGTTGAACCATGGACAGTGACCCCTCTGGGATCATCTTCATCAGCACATCGATCGCATCGTGACACATTACGCGCAGATTGTTGATGCCCGCCTCTTGTGCGGAAGCGAGGCACGCCCCCACACCTGGAAGGTGAACTTCAATACCGAGGAAATTCTGCTCGGGATGCTGTGCCGCCATGGTCACCAGCGAGGCCCCCATCCCAAAACCAATTTCCAGCACCACTGGCGCGTCACGACCAAATAGCGCGTTGAAATCTACCTGCTCGGTCTGATATTCCACGCCCATCACCGGCCAGTAATTATCCAGCGCCAGCTGTTGCCCGTTGGTCAAGCGCCCCTGACGGCGGACAAAACTGCGGATACGACGCATCGGGCGCCCATTTTCATCAAATTCCGGTGAAATGACGTTGTTAATCATAAAGAGTGCTTACTTGCTGTCCGATTTCGTTAAGGAAACGCGCATTATGCAAGGATACCGTGGTTTATCAAGCCCACTGCCTCGGAAAGTTCCGGTTTACAGCACATTCACTCTGTGCTGGAATCGCTGTCAAACTTTTTACCTGTCGGATAGTGACCCCATTTTATGATGCAAGCGCAACAGTTCGCCCATCAGGTGCTGGACTGGTATCAACGCTATGGCCGCAAAACTCTGCCGTGGCAGCTTGATAAAACTCCCTATAAAGTATGGCTATCCGAAGTGATGTTGCAACAAACGCAGGTCACCACGGTTATTCCCTATTTCCAACGCTTTATGGAACGTTTTCCAAACGTGAGCGCGCTGGCGGCAGCGCCGCTGGACGAAGTGCTCCACTTATGGACCGGGCTGGGCTACTACGCCCGTGCGCGCAACCTGCACAAAGCGGCCCAGACCATCGTGTCACGCCACGGTGGCGACTTCCCCACCACGTTTGATGAAGTCGCAGCGCTGCCGGGCGTCGGGCGCTCCACCGCCGGCGCCGTATTGTCGCTTTCTCTCGGCCAGCATTACCCGATTCTCGACGGCAACGTGAAGCGCGTGCTGGCACGCTGCTACGCCGTTGACGGCTGGCCGGGAAAGAAAGAGATCGAAAAGAAACTGTGGGCGCGGAGTGAAGACGTTACACCAGCCGAGGGCGTCAGCCAGTTTAATCAGGCGATGATGGATCTCGGAGCGATGGTCTGTACCCGCAGCCGCCCCAAGTGTGAGCTGTGCCCGCTGAGCACGGGCTGCATGGCCTATGCCAACCACAGCTGGGCACAATATCCCGGTAAGAAACCAAAACTGACGCTGCCGGAGAAAACCGGCTGGTTCCTGTTGATGCAGCAGGGTTCTCAGGTCTGGCTGCAACAGCGCCCCGCCGTAGGCCTGTGGGGCGGGCTATTTTGCTTTCCGCAGTTCAGCGAACGTCGGGAATTGGAACTCTGGCTGCAACAACGCGGTCTGAATCCTGATGGATTGCAACAGCTTGTCGCGTTCCGCCATACATTCAGCCATTTTCATCTGGATATCGTTCCGCTCTGGCTGGACGTATCACAGACCGATCGCTCACAAAACAGGTCCTGCATGGATGACGATGCAGGTCTCTGGTATAACTTAGCGCAGCCGCCGTCTGTCGGACTGGCCGCCCCGGTAGAACGCCTACTGAGGGAGCTGGCTCACCCGCAGTCTACACGTTTGAATGCCTGCGCCATTGATGAGGAAGAAGCATGAGCAGAACGATTTTTTGTACTTTTTTACAACGCGACGCCGAAGGGCAGGATTTCCAACTCTATCCCGGCGATCTGGGCAAGCGCATCTATAACGAAATCTCTAAAGACGCCTGGGCGCAGTGGCAAACCAAACAAACCATGCTGATCAACGAGAAGAAACTCAGCATGATGAATGTTGACGATCGTAAACTGCTGGAACAGGAAATGATCAAATTCCTGTTTGAAGGGAAGGACGTACACATCGAAGGCTATACGCCTCCGAGTCACTAAAATGGCGGGTCTTCGGGCCCGCTTACGTCCCCATTCCGACACGGCTTGTTATATGAAGAAAATGTTAGCGCTGCTGGTAATTGCACCACTGCTGGTTTCCTGTTCGGGAAACAAAGGGAATGCCGACAACGAAGAGTTTATCAAGGACACCAACGCCTTCGATATTTTGATGGGGCAATTTGCCCACAACATCGAAAATATCTGGGGGATGAATGAAGTACTGATCGCCGGTCCGAAAGACTACGTTAAATACACCGATCAATATCAGACACGTAGCCACATCAACTTTGATGCAGGTTCAATCACCATCGAAACGATTTCGGCGACCAACTCCATCGCCAGCCTGCGTCAGGCGATTATCACTACCCTACTGATGGGCGATGACGCCACTAACACCGATCTGTATTCCGACGCGAACGATATCCAGATCAGCCGCGAACCGCTGCTGTACGGGCAGGTACTGGATAACACCGAACAGCCGATTCGCTGGGAAGGCCGTGCCGCCAGCTTCGCGGATTACCTGCTCCAGAACCGTCTGCAAAAACGCACCTCTGGCCTGCACGTTATCTGGTCGGTCACGATCCAGCTCGTCCCTAACCATCTGGACAAGCGTGCACACAAATACCTGCCGCTGGTGCGTAAGGCTTCCGAGCGTTACGGCATTGAAGAGTCGCTGATTCTGGCGATTATGCAGACAGAATCCAGCTTCAACCCTTACGCCGTCAGCCGTTCTGATGCGCTGGGTCTGATGCAGGTGGTACAGCACAGCGCAGGGCGCGACGTCTTCAAGATGAAAGGGAAATGGGGGCAACCGAGCCGCAGCTACCTGTTTGACCCGGAAAACAATATTGACGCGGGGACGGCCTATCTGTCTATTCTGAAGAACAGCTATCTGGCCGGTATTGAAAACCCAACCTCGAAACGCTATGCCGTTATCACCGCGTATAACGGTGGCGCAGGCAGCGTACTGCGCGTATTCTCTAGCGATCGGGATCGCGCCGTAGGCATTATCAATAGCATGTCGCCGAGCGATGTTTATCAAACGCTGACGACGAAGCACCCGTCTGGCGAATCACGCCGCTATCTATACAAAGTGAACACGGCGCAGAAAAATTATCGCCGTTAATTCACGCGTGCCACAAAACGCCGCGCGATCGGATTGACTCCGGCAGCGCGGCTTTATCAGACCGGCTTGCTAAAAACGATATTCATAAAAAACGTTTCTGACGAATACAATGACCGCGATTCCCCTACCGTTTATCACCGCACTTCTGTTGGCTATTTTATTTTTTCGCATCCGTTTTCTGGACAGGCAGAATAAAGAGGCTGAAAGGCGCAATCCCAAAGCAGAGGCGCTATTCATCGGCGTGAGCTGTCTTGCCCTGACGCTGGTCGCGTTACGCTGGAGCGTCCATGTTGTCTTACCCTGGTTTATCCAACCCGCTATCGCCGCATCGATTCCATCACTGTTATGGCTTTGCCTTTTTCATCACGACAAAACCCGCAGATGTCTCCGTGCTCTCCGGCACCTGTTAGCGCCTTTGCTCATTCTTGGCACCAGCGCTATCCAGAGCAGAACGCCCGTTCCGCTCATCGATCTGATGCTGGTGAGTATTTACTTCGGTTATGGGTCAGCGCTGATTTACACCGCGCGTCGCCTGAAAACGCCCCCTGACCGGTGGAAAAACGCACCGTTTATCGCCGGGCTGTATGTGCTGCTCTCCGGCGCTATCGATACGGTGATTGCACTGGATATCGCTTTCTACCGCGGCAGTCGCGCGACGACCATCATCACCGCATTCCACTTTGTCATGCTGGCGATATTGACCCTGCTGATCGTCACACACCGCACAACGCCCCAAGCAGGGCTTGCACCGCCTGCTGACCAGAAAGCGGAAGCACCGCCCGCCACCGAAGACGAGCACCAGCTCGCAAAAACGTTAGACGATTTCATCCGCACTCACGCGCTCTACTCCGACCCTAACATGACGCTTCAACGCCTGAGCAGGCGCATGGGCATACCGCTCCGGCGCTTGTCCGAAACCATCAACCGCGTTCACGGTCGTAACTTTTCGCAGGTGATGAACGAATACCGCATAGAGGAGGCGAAGCGCCTCCTCAGCCAAACCGATGCCCGAATCACGGATATCATGCTGGACAGCGGGTTTCAGACTAAATCAAACTTCAACCGCGAGTTTTTGCGACTCACGGGCACGAGCCCCAGCGTCTGGCGTAGTCAGTACCCACTTCAGGAACAGGCTACGGCCTCCGCCACGCCGCCTGAAGAAACTCTCTGACGTCCTTCACAACGTCCTGATGAATCAGCTCACGCGAACGCGCACCGCCATCGAGACAAATCATGCCGTCCCCTGGGTTTTCGGCATTGATAATTTCAACAGCGCCCGGTTTACAAAGCTGCATGAAGCTAAAATGCGTCGCGTCAGCTATTTCCTTATACGCTGAATGTGCTGGCGGCAATTTCTTCGCCAACTCGTGAGATTCAAGCTCAGCAGGCAGTTCCTCATTGGGATACCCCGCAGCCATAATCAAGACAGGAATATTTATTGCCGCCAGACTCTCGGCGGTAATCCCTCGCGCCAGCCCCATATCCAGCGAAATCACAGCGCTGATACGTGGATCCGCGAGTGGCTTATCAAGCTGTGCGCGTGATGACGCATTCTTTGCGACCTGCATCTTGTCATAGGCTTTGCAGGACGCCAGCCCCACATGCGTCAGACAATCACGCTCAAATTGCTGAGTGCTAAAACGCCCACCCGCTAACGCCAATACCGTCCATCCCCCCAGCGAATGACCAACTGCGGCAATACGCTGCGCATCAACACGCCCCGTTTTTTCTGGGGCAGCGAGTAAAGCGGTAATAACGCGGCTAATATCGTTGGGTCGTAGCCATAATTCCTGAGCCTTCTCAACCCGCATATCTTTAGTGGTCGTTCCTGGGTGATTAGGCGCGGCAACAATATAGCCTTGTTTAACCAACGCCTGTGCCAGCCAGAGTTGATTAAACCAACTCCCGCCATAGCCGTGTGAAACCACGATCAAGGGATGATCACCGGATTCAGGAACGGCGTTTTTACTCACCGCTATGCCGGGAAAAACGGCATTGTCACCCATGGTTGTGGCCTGTGAGGATGACGAAACCGGATAAAATACGGCGACGTCTAACGGCCTGTTATTGGCCTCATCCGCTAGCGTTATTTGTTGAAAGCCAATGCCAGCGTTTGCCATAACGGCAAAGCTGAGTAATAAGTTCGTGACTAATCCGATCGTGATACGCCATGTCATGCCTATTTCTCCGAAGTTTCTGCACTGTGAAAAATGGCAGTTATAACAATGACTTTCATCCCTGTGCGACCTAAAACGCTATTGAGTACCTCTCTGTGGTACACAAATTGGGTGGTACATAAATCTGTAGGACACAAAAAACTGCGGCCAGCATCTGCTGGCCGTATTCCCTGATATTGGCGCAAAAATTACCCGCCTTTGTTCCAGCGTTGGGACATCAGCAGATAGAGAGCCAAAAAGTATGTTAACGCTTAATTTTTTTGAATTGCTGTGTAGTAGCCGTTAATGCGGTTTCTGTCGGCAGCCGCTCCATCGAGCTGGCACCGTAAAAACCATCACATTGCGGGCAGTGATCCATAATGAACTGCGCATCCTGCGGTGTTGAAATCGGCCCGCCGTGGCACAGCACAATCACATCCTTACGTATCGCCTTCGCCTCATCCGCCCAGTGATTAATCAACGGCACACAGTCTGCAAGATTTAGCGCCGTTTCCGCACCAATGTTGCCGCCGGTGGTTAACCCCATGTGCGGGACAATGATGTCCGCGCCCGCTTTCGTCATCGCGACCGCATCTGCCGCACTGAACACATAAGGCGTTGTCAGCATGTCTTTTTCGTGCGCCAGACGAATCATGTCCACTTCCAGCGCATACCCCATCCCGGTTTCTTCGAGGTTGGCACGGAAATTACCGTCAATCAGGCCAACGGTTGGGAAGTTCTGCACACCAGAGAAACCCAGCGCTTTCAGGTCATCCAGAAATTTATCAAACTGACAGAAAGGATCGGTCCCGTTTACGCCCGCCAGCACCGGCGTATGCTTCACAACCGGTAGCACTTCTTTCGCCATATCCACGACGATCTCATTCGCGTTGCCGTAAGCCAATAGGCCAGCCAGCGAACCTCTCCCTGCCATGCGATAGCGCCCGGAGTTGTAGATCACGATCAGATCGATGCCGCCCGCTTCTTCACATTTCGCGGAAAGCCCTGTTCCCGAGCCACCGCCGATAATCGGCTCGCGGCGCGCGATCATTTCGCGGAATTTTGCCAGCAACGCCTGACGATTCATGCCTGACTTCATACTTTTCCCTTCTTATTTCACTAAAGCCCGAAACGCATCGACAGCCGCGTGGGCAAATAAAGGATCGTTAATATGGAAAGGCAGACGAATAATCTGTCGTCTTGCCGTTTGCTGAACGACGCTCTCCAGCGTGCTGATAAACGCGTCACGCGCTTCCGGATGCCAGAATGCCTGATCTGGCGCATCCAGCGCGGAGAAACCACCTTCCGGAATCAGGAAGCGCACCTCGCCTTCGCAGCGGTTCAGCTTCTCCCCAATCCATCGCGCCATCACGATATTTTCGTCTATCGTGGTACGCATCAGAGTGACCTGTGCGTTGTGGTTGTAGAACAGACGATGCGCGTATTTCTCCGGTATGCTGGCGGGCGCGCCAAAATTCACCATGTCCAGCGCACCGCAGGACACCACATAAGGCACCTGCGTCTTGGCTATCGCGTCAAACCGTTCCGGCCCGCAGGCCAGCACGCCATCAAACAGTAAATCGCACACCTCCGTCGTCGTGAGATCGAGCACGCCTGTGAGCAAATGGCTGTCCACCAGCTTTTCCATCGCTTTCCCGCCGCTGCCCGTCGCGTGAAAGACCAGACAGTCAAACTCCGCTTCAAGCAATTTATTGGCTTCCTGAATGCACGGCGTCGTTACGCCAAACATGGTCAGGCCAATCGCGGGCTTATCGTCATGATGTTCCTGAATCTTAAACTTCACGGCACCAGCGATCTGGTGCGCGGCGTTGCCAAGAACCTGACGAGAAATGCGGTTCAGCCCCGCAACATCGGTAACGGAATACATCATGTTGATGTCGCTGGCGCCGATGTAACCGGAAATATCACCGGAAGTCATCGTCGACACCATCAGCTTCGGCATACCAATCGGTAATGCCTGCATCGCGGGCGTGATCAACGCCGTACCGCCGGAGCCGCCCAGCCCGATCACCCCGGCAATATCATCACGGGACAGCATGAAGTGCTCAAACGCAACGGCCATGGCACCAATCGCCTGCCCTCTGTCATGGCAAAACACCGCCGACGCGCCCTGTGAGTGGTACGATGCCACCGTTTCTGCGCTGATATCGGTCACCTCTGACACCCGAGCATCCGTTGACAGACGTGCCGTTGACAGATCGACCGTGACGGTTTTCAAGCCTGTCGCAGCGATTAAATCGCGAACGTAAATCTGTTCTTTCCCTTTAGTATCAGCTGTACTTGCAATATAAACGCTGCCAACTTTACTTCCCACCAGGTCTCCCTCCCACCATTAGTGAAACAATTAACAGATTGATATAAATAACAATTACAAGAAACCAAAAACAGACAAGATTAATTTATCGCCATATTGAGACTTGAGTATCATAAAGACAAATCATTAAACACCCAAATGAGACAAAAGTCTCAAAATGTTATGTACGACATTACATTAACAGTAAGAAAGCTTGACGTGGCACAAGAATCACGCAATTTGCTATAGTTCTGGCGATAACGCCGTGTTGCCCGATAGCTTCCGGCCCGAAAATTCAATGAGGTCTATGTGATTGAACGGGATGAAAAACTGACATCAACACGGGCGAAAACCCGTCGTTTATTGATTGATACCGCTATGAATATGTTCGACCAAGGCATATTCCCCTCCATTACCGATGTTGCCGCGACGGCTCAGCTTTCACGCGCGACGGCTTATCGTTATTTTCCGACGCAAAGTGCGTTAGTCTCCGCCGTGGTCGGCGAAAGCCTCGGCCCCATTCTGGCGTGGCACCCGACACAACCGGATGCCAGCGAACGCGTTGCCGAACTGCTGCATTTTGCTTACCCCAGGATGCTGGAGCATGAAGGTGCGCTGCGTGCCGCCTTGCATCTGTCACTGCAACAATGGGCCGACCGCCGTTCTAATCGCCTCCATACGGACCCCTTGACGCGCGGCAATCGTAAACGTCTGCTCAAGATTGCGACTGAACCGCTGGAAGGAAAAATCACACCACAAGCTCACCAGCGGGTGATTTATGCCTTATCGCTCATTTACGGTTCCGAGGTTTTTCTGGTGTTGAAAGATATCTGGCATCTAGAAGAAGACAGCATTCAGGATGTTACGCAGTGGGTTGCCAAAGCCATTTTACGGCAGGCGGAAGAAGACGCCGCGCAGGCCGATTCACAGAAAACCTAACGAATGCATTCATGCTGCGTCCCGCCCTGTCACCGGATACGCAGCAACGGAAGCACATTCTTTACCAAGGGAACACATGATGCTGAAAGGTAAACGCGCGGTTGTCACCGGCGGTGGCCGCGACTTTGGACAAGCAGTCTCCGTCTGGCTGGCTCGCGAAGGCGTGAAAGTCGATCTTTGCGCCCGTAAACTGGCCGATGCACAGGCCAGCATCGACATCATTCATCAGGAAGGCGGCATGGCACGCGCGTATCAGTGCGATATTGCCAATCCCGATTCAGTCAGCAATTTTTCCGCACAACTGCTGGAAGACAGCACGCCCGTCGATATTCTGGTACTCAGCGCCGCCCAATGGCTTGAAGGCGCATTGGGGGAAGAAGACACCGATGCGGATATCGTCAGCACCATCAACTCTGGCCTGACCGGTTCTATCCTGCTTACCAAAGCGTTATTGCCGAGTTTACGCCGTTCACAGGGTGCCGATATTCTGGCGATGGTTTCCGTCTGCGGTGTGCCGCAGTTCCACGACTCTATCGCCCACCCCGCCTTCTTCGCCGCCAAGCACGGCATGAGCGGTTTTAGCCAGAATCTGGCGCATCATGTCGCGCAGGAAAATATCCGCGTGACGGGATTTTATCCGCCAGATTTTGAGGTCACTGGCTTGGATGACAGCCCCGCTAGCGGAGAAAAAATGGGCGAGCACCTGCTAAACGCCCGCTCGATATGGGAAACCATGCGTTTCGTGCTCATCCAGCCGCGCAGTTGCCATATCAACGCCATCCATTTTCAGGGACCAACGCGCGCAGATATCGGCGCGTAACCCATCACATCTTGCTTTTCATCCCGTCCCGGTCTTTATCACATCACCGGGGCGGTGAAGTGTGCCCCGCATGACGCCCCGAAATCCCCACACCATCATGCTCTGACACACTTTCCTTCAATCCATTTTTTGCCACAGCACACAGGAAAAGGTAGCATCGCTGCCGTTGTTTTCTGCCATGCGGCTGAGCATGCTCAACGCACCATAAAAAAACGCCGGGAGCGTTTTTCAACGTTGCGCAGCAACGGCCCAAAGGGTGGCGGACAGGGATGTTCGACATAAAAATACCGCAGAATAAAACGTAATCATTTGAATTTTAAACAATAATAGCAAGCGCGTCGCCAAGGGATGCGTGACAGACAGGAAAACACCGACATCAATGACACAACATTCCTCTCCTCATGACGAGCATCATGCCGCCGCGCAACGTCTACACGAAAAGGGTTATCACCAAAGTCTTGGCAACCGTCACGTACAGATGATCGCGATTGGCGGCTCCATCGGCACTGGGCTGTTTCTTGGTGCGGGGGCTCGTCTGCAAATGGCAGGGCCAGCCCTGGCACTGGTCTATCTGGTTTGCGGCATCTTCTCTTTTTTCATCCTGCGCGCGCTGGGCGAATTGATTGTCCATCGCCCCACCAGCGGTAGCTTCGTGTCGTACTCTCGTGAGTTTCTGGGTGAAAAAGCCTCCTACGTCGCAGGCTGGATGTACTTCCTTAACTGGGCAATGACCGGGATTGTCGACATCACCGCCGTCGCACTCTACATGCACTACTGGGGCACCTTTGCCGACGTTCCTCAATGGCTGTTCGCGCTGGGTGCACTGTCCATCGTCACGCTGATGAACCTGATCGGCGTGAAGTGGTTTGCTGAAATGGAGTTCTGGTTTGCGCTGATTAAGGTCGCGGCTATCGCCATTTTTCTGGTGGTCGGCACGGTCTACCTCGGCACGGGCAGCCCGCTGGACGGCAACACGCCCGGTCTGCACCTGATTACCGACAACGGCGGCCTGTTCCCACACGGCATTCTACCTGCGCTGGTGCTGGTTCAAGGGGTGATATTTGCCTTTGCCGGTATTGAGATCATTGGCACCACCGCAGGCGAATGTAAAAATCCAGAGCAGGTGTTGCCGAAAGCGGTCAACAGCGTCATCTGGCGTATCGGCCTGTTCTACGTCGGTTCTGTCGCGCTGTTAGTCTGCCTGCTGCCGTGGAACGCCTATCAGGCCGGACAAAGCCCGTTCGTCACCTTCTTCAGCAAACTGGGTGTGCCCTATATCGGAACGATCATGAATATCGTGGTCCTGTCCGCCGCGCTGTCCAGTCTGAACTCCGGTCTGTACTCGACGGGGCGCATCCTGCGCTCGCTGTCGCTGGGTGGCTCGGCGCCCGCGTTCCTGTCGAAAATGAGCACGCAGTCTGTGCCCTATACCGGTATTTTGGTCACGGTCGGCATCCACATTATTGGCGTGGTGCTGAACTACGTGGTGCCGTCACAGGTGTTCGAGATCGTCCTGAATATCGCCTCGCTCGGTATTATCTGTTCCTGGGCATTCATTATTCTGTGCCAAATGCAGTTGCGCAAAGCGATTCGTCAGGGGAAAGCCAAGCCAGTGGCGTTCAAAATGCCCGGTGCGCCCGTGACATCGTGGCTGACGCTGGCTTTTCTGGTGAGCGTGTTGGGGTTGATGGCGTTTGATTACCCGAACGGCACCTGGACGGTTGCGACGATTCCGGTATTGACGATCATGCTGATTATCGGCTGGCGCGGGCTAAAAAAGCAGCGCGAAGCCGTGGCGCTCGCCGACCAGCAGGAATCCAATCTGCGTTAAGACAGAAAAAACTCAGGCTCGTTTCCGAGCCTGAGTGTCTTATAGGTATCGTAATTACTGTTCTACTACGTAACCGTACAAGCGCTTGCTGCCATCTTCTTCCGCGACGCTATAGACCCCCTGCAATTCTGGGGAGAAGCCCGGCAGCAGGTTAATGCCCGCTTCCAGCGCCAGAAAATAGCGCTGTACCGCCCCGCCCCAGGTTTCCCCCGGCACAACGCACAGCACGCCCGGGGGATACGGCAATGCGCCTTCTGCCGCGATACGCCCTTCCGCTTCGGCGATAGGAACCAGTTCGATATTCCCGCGCACAAACTCTCTGTTAGCATCCTGCGGCAACATCACCACGGACGGAAACTCGGTTTTGCGGAACATCGCTTTTTGCAGATCTTTCACGTTGTGCTGAGCGTAAAAATCATGCATTTCCTGACACAGCCGACGCAGCCGGTAACCGCGGTAGCGCTCTTTATATTTCTGATACAGGCTGGGCAGCACTTCACTCAGCGGCGCATCACGGGCGATCAGCGTCTCAAAATGCACCAGCGCATTCACCAGTTCCTGCATTTTGGTGCCGTCTTCCGCTGGCGTTAACAGGAATAGGATCGAGTTCATGTCGCATTTTTCAGGAATGATGCCGTGCTCACGCAGATAGTTGGCAAGGATCGTCGCCGGAATACCAAATTCAGTATAATCGCCGCTGATCGCATCAATACCCAGCGTTGTTAGCAGTAACTTGCAAGGATCGATAACGTACTGATCCTCCGCATAGCCTTCAAAAGCGTGCCATTTCTCACCCGGCTCAAAATTGAAGAAGCGCACGTCCTGGGCGATCGTCTCCGTATCGTGATCCTGCCAGAGCGCGCCGCCTACCGTCACGGGCACAAACGGTTTGATGAACGAACAACGCGTCAGCAGTTGCTTACGCACCTCGATGCCCAGCTTCACGCAGTCCATCCACATACGACGCCCGCTCGCCCCTTCGTGCATTTTGGCGTTGATATCCAATGCGGCGAACAGCGGGTAGAACGGACTGGTCGAGGCATGTAACATGAAGGCGTTATTCAACTGCTTATGGTTGCAGAAACGACGCTGACCTTTGATGTGGGTATCTTTCTTGTGGATCTGCGAAGTCTGGGAGAATCCCGCCTGCTGCTTATGTACCGACTGGGTCACGAAAATCCCCGGATCGTTCTCGTTCAGATCCAGCAACAGCGGCGAGCACTGCTCCATCATTGGGATAAACTGCTCGTAACCCACCCAGGCGGAATCAAACAGAATGTAGTCACACAGGTGCCCGATGCTATCAACCACCTGACGTGCGTTATAAATAGTGCCATCATAGGTGCCGAGCTGGATGACGGCCAGACGGAACGGACGCGGCTCATTAGCGCGTTCCGGCGCGACTTCCGCGATCAGCTTGCGCAGATAGGCTTCATCAAAACAGTGGGCATCCACGCCGCCGATAAAGCCGAACGGGTTGCGCACGGTTTCCAGATAGACCGGCGTCGCGCCCGCCTGAATCAGCGCGCCGTGATGGTTGGATTTATGGTTGTTGCGGTCAAACAGGACCAGATCGCCACGCGCCAGCAGCGCATTCGTCACCACTTTGTTCGCGGAGGAGGTACCGTTCAACACGAAATAGGTTTTATCCGCGTTAAACACGCGCGCGGCGTGCTTCTGCGCCTTTTTCGCCGCCCCTTCATGGATCAGCAAATCACCGAGTTTGACGTCCGCGTTACAGATGTCCGAACGAAAAACGTTTTCGCCGTAAAACTCAAAAAACTGACGCCCCGCCGGGTGCTTGCGGAAGAACTGACCGCCCTGATGCCCCGGGCAGGCAAACGTCGTGTTTCTCATGTTGACGTATTTGGTCAGCGTATCGAAAAACGGCGGCAACAGCGTATCCTGATAGGCTTTCGCCGCCCGCTCCAGCACATTGGCGTGCTCGCCGTCGTCATCAAGAATCAGCCATTCGCTGTCCGCAGGCAGAACATCTAACTCTTTATCTTCATCAGGCTCCTCGACAAACGCCGGGATACTAAAGCCCGTGTGCTGCAATATCGACAGAATGCCGCTACGGGCTTCCTCAATCGAAACCACGACCGCCGCCACGTCGGTGAAGTCGGTCTGACTCAACGCGACAATCTCGCGCGTTGTAATTAAACGGGTGGCAACCGCTGCATTCGCCGCAATTTTTAACTGTTTCATGTAACCAAACCCAAACGGTTAAGGGTAAGTGTACGTGCCTGGAAGACACCGTTCAGGGATAACAATCCCGACCAATCACAATGCCAATCAATAACGACAAGCGTATGATCCCTACAGGTAGACTGTAGGCCAAGAATGGAAAAACTGGAGCCAGCACCATCCGATAGACATCAGTAAAAGCAGAGGCGTACTCTATTTTTACTCATGCCTAACAGTGAGCGAACGAACGCTTCACCGCATGGTGAAGGGAGATAATCGACGAGGAGAAAAACAAACGGCGCAGGGATAAGAAGAAACGCACAGTGACGTCATCAACGAACTGGCGCGAGCGTTTTGCACCATGAGCAATGAATCTGACATATCGGCGATCCTCTTTAGCTAACGCTAACTACGCTTAAAGGGGCGTTCAGGTGAACGAGACGTTAAAAACCGCGCAATAGTGGCATTATTCTTCATCAAATTCAACAATCCAGCCCGCCTCCAACGTGGTAAAAAGTGCAACGAAACATGCCACGCGCATCAGGAAGAAACATTACCGTGCTAAGCATGCTGAAAGGATCGCCCAAAATTGGCTAGCAAATAATACAATTGCCTGAAAATAGCGCAGGCGCTCCGCTTTGTGACAGAAACCCGTTGACGCCGTGCAACCAATACGGTTTAATGCGCCCCGTTGCCCGGATAGCTCAGTCGGTAGAGCAGAGGATTGAAAATCCCCGTGTCCTTGGTTCGATTCCGAGTCCGGGCACCACTTCTTCAGAGCCTGTTCGTTAAGAGATGAGATCCTTAACGGGCATGAAAAAAGCACCCGAATCGTCTTCATGTAGATGGTTGGAGCATTTACATCGTAGGTTGAACATACGGGACTTAAGAACCAGAGGCATTTGGACGATGCCTCTGGTTTCTCTCGTCTTTCCGAAATGGATTTTTACAGTGCCAAATCGCTTGTGTCAATCTTGTGTAAAGAAAATTACGATATTTTCATCACACTGTGCCAGAACAACGCCCCCCTTTCCTGCCGAACTCCTGCTCCAGTGCGTTTCTGACAATATCCATATTCCCTTCAACATACTCCAGCGTCACATTGACCGTCGAATGTCCCAGAAGCGACTGAACAATCTTGAGATTGCGATCTGGTGACTTCATCATCTCCGTGGCGATCGTATGCCTGAATCGATGTGGGCTTATCGTGCAGCGGCATTCCACTGACAAGCGGCGAAAGAAGGCCCGAATCGGTGGAGGTGCCATGGTTTTAGCCATATTGCTTTTCCGCCCTTTAAACAGGTGAACGTTGAAAAGTTGATCCCCCATTTTCGCATCCTGGTTAAGTGCAGCATTATAAAGTCGCTCCAGTCGTGGTCTGAGTAATGTCGTGATTGGGACGATATGCTCTTTATGATTTTTGGAAGCTTCTGGCCGCAGGTTTATCCATCCTTCATCCAGATTGACATCGCCCAATCGGATATGAAGCAGTTGATTCTGCCTCATTCCCGTAAAACGCAACGTATCAATGACAGTCAGCCAGAACCAGGCTGGACGTAGGGCGCTACGGAAATCACAATCCTCAAACTCTTTTTCTTCTCTGGCTTCCATTGCCAGATAGATTTTTCGGATCTGTTCTTCTGATAGTGTTTTTTTGCGCTTAACGTCCGGTCTGGCCACTACGCTGTTAAACGGATTCTCTTTCATTTGCACAAAATTATATTTCATCGCATGGTTAAATATGGCACGCATATGGGCTACACGGTTATTCCATGTGATGGATGAAAGTTGGCGTTCATTCAGTAAATGCCTGCGCCAACTGAGCACAGTATGGCGATCTACATCCGCAGGTAAAACATTCTCCCCCGTGAACCGTAAAAAAAGATTCAGCACTTTCCTGTAGCTTACCTCTGTGGCAGGTCGCAATGGTTTGCTAAAAAAATAATCCTGAATGATATCTTCGTATGTTACAGACATTCTCTTATATCCTTATAACAACTGATTTAGTAATTAAAAAATTATTTATTCGGGGACAACCAGGTACTATCTGGCGGACATTTTCCATTATCAAATATCAATGCTGATGCGAACATATACCCTGACATTTTTGTATAACGCCCTTCTTTATTTTCACTTTCATATTTTCGGTAAACATAAATTCCTTTGCCGCTTCTTGAGTAATGTCGATTAAGGTTTTCAAAGTTTTTTTGAAGTGTATCCTTATCAATACTGGAATCATTACAATTGGAAACAAAACGATAAAAACAGTCTGGCGTTTGCACAAAAACGTACAGGCTCATAATATGAACCAGACTATCTGAGTTGTTTATCGTCAACAAACCATCCCTGATTGCATTCAATAACCATTTCCAGAATCTTTCTTCATGAGGAATAGATATTTCCTCAACCTCATGAGGTTCAACTGATGACGTGACACTGGCACTTGCAATGGGTACCGGCGCGGTTAACTGCTGGTCAAGCACACTTAATAAATCGACTGTAACTGGGGAGTTAACCTGTGATTCATCAGTCCCTGATGAACTGTCAGGACCATTATCCTGATCAATTGCAGATACCAACGCGGAAGCAGCAGATGGCACTTCTTCTAATTGATTATTATTATAATTATTACTACCGGGCTCAATGGATGATGCAATTGCCGCAGTAGCCTCCTGCTCAACAGATACTACAGGGAGATTCTGCTCTATAGTAGTAGCAGGAATCGCCAGCTCCATAGACGCAGGGAGCGTAATATCGTTTGTTCTGATACCACACTTTTCCCTGGCATTAAGTACAATCGCGTTCAGAATACCGGCTTCAGTTTTTTTTCCAGACAGATAAACCAGCAATAGATCCAGAATATGTGGCCAGCGAGCTAACCATGTGATGCCTGAAGAGGGTATCAGTCGTAACGCAATCGCTGAACTTCTGGCGCAGGAATTACCCGGGATCGTTTCCAATTTAACCCGCCATGGCGCCTCCGGAACAGATAAGCCAGGGATCCACACACCGTTTTGCACAGCAACTTTAAGCCCGGATAATCGCTCCATGTTATGCAATAACGCAGCCCAAAAAATCGCGGATGTCCAGGCTGAACTTTGAGCGGCCTGTTCCTCCGGTTGTGCCCCCGGGGGGAGCATATACCCTCTGGAAAGCCTGACCGCACATACAGCAACATCGAGTGCCATATCAAGAAAACCGCCAGTACGGCAGTATTCGCCTTCATTGTCGAGGGGGAGCTGTTGAACGGTGACCGCCAGAGATCTCACTGTCTGAAGCCAGTACACATCCCACACGCTTTGGGGAAATGGGCTGTTATCCCACAATTGCTGAAGTGCGCGTTTTCTTTCTCTGGTTGATAACAACGTATCTGCGCTTTGTGGCGTAAACCACCCTTCGGCCTGTTGAAGTGGTATCGGCCTGCTTTCTGAGGTAACACCTGCTTTATTTCTGAGCCACTTTAGCATGTAAGGCCTTGTGCTTAATCCGTGGGAAAGGTGCATTACGCTATGTTTTATCCCCAACAGCACAAGCAAAAAGTGTATAGACAACCTCATCCATTAAGGCCTTGAAGTTTTCTTTTTCTTCCTCTTGAAGAGTTCCGTGATGCAACTACGTATCTGGCATGCCTGAATACGGAACTTTCAATATCTATAAGAGGATACCATGAGGAATAAATTTATCGTTTCAGGAATACTGGTCGGCTGGGGTATAGCATGCGTACTAATATCTATAATCATGGCTGGCCAGACCGAAAAAACACACATGCTGGTCATTGGCGTTTTATCAGTCCTCTTGTTTTTTTCCCCGTTACTTCTCCGCCCGATCTCTGCCGTCATTGGGCGCGTCAAAACACAGGCATTCCAATGCAATCAAAAGCATTCGCGCTGCCACATTCATTTAAATTCCTGGTCAAAAACAGGAGGGTTGACGATGCCTCGCCTCTATTTTTATTGGTCAGGATTGATAACGCTCACATCAAAGACGCTCGAAAAAGAGAACGCCACTGTAGTGATGTCCTCCCATTTACTGAATCCATGGCGGGTTGCCAGACTACATCAACGTTTCCCCTGGCCAGGCTATCACTTCCATGTCATCCGCAGAACGGTCGGAGCTGCTGAGGCAATCAGCCTGAAAATAGAGGTATTTCTGAAAGAATGGCGTTGGTTTTCCCCAGCCACCTCAGGGGCCATCGTGGTGATCAAGAAGAAAAAGAATTTTCAGCGACGAGAAAACAATTAACGCTTCACGCAAAACGCCCCTGTATTCAAAATCAATACATAAACGTAGTCGATCTGAATGATCGAAATTACTCGTTATACATACGTCAGATGGAAGGTTAGTCTGGATACAGAGGCCAGAACAGAGCCTGAACGGACAGGAAAGGTAAAATGAAAAGCGTAAACAGTACATTTACATCACTCATGGCGGGTTTGTTGACCAGTGTTGACGCAGATATGCTGCGTGAAGAGGCAGAAAGCAGCAAAGGGCTCCCGCTTCAACCAACATCTATCCGCTACCGCCCTAAAGTGAAAGCCGTACTGGACGTACTCTCTGAACGCATGGGTATCACGCCATCTGAAGTGACCAATATTATGCTTGATGGATTGTTTCGCGCCACATTTTTCCCGATGGAAAACCGTGCAGCAAGCGTCTATGAACGATTCCAATTACTGATGGATGCTCATGGGTTAGGCGTCACCGACATCGCTGCCCTGCTAGCCCCCTGGAATGTGAAGCTGAGCATTCTGGAAAGTCGTGAGAGAACAATGGACTATCTCACCAATGATTTATTGATCACGGTTGCACAATGGTTCCGGGTATCGCCAGAATGGTTAACCGGAGAATCACAAATGATCATCCCAAGCGCCAGTTATAGTTGGTATGAGCAAGTAGAGCCGGAAGTGATATGTCGCCATTTCGTCACAGGCTGTACGCCCGCAGTTCCACTCATCAATGGATTATGTCTGGAAGCTGAAAACGGTGAGGAATACAGAGATAAACATCGCACTAATGAAGTTATATTCTGGCGTTCAGAAGAAGCGTCACTTTCTCGCAAATACGGAATTATAATAAAAGAAAAGCGAAACATTAATGGCGTTAAGTTTGATTCTGTATTTGCTTTATACTCCTATTATTCAGATGACGTAAGTAAGAAAAACACCGCCCAATTGATGAATTACTGTGAATACGCCCAAAAGCATAATCTATTGACATGGAGATCTGTCTTATTACCCAAGCAGCACGCTTTCTTCCTCTCAATGGGTAAAGTCCTTCCTGTTATGTTGTTAAAGGTGATAGAAAAAAGTAAGCACTGGGATGTATCAGAATACTTCACTGATGAGAACAAGATAAACAACCCATCGCTGTTAGATAAAACGAAATAATACACCTTAATCATTTTTGTTATTAATGATGCGTCAGCATCAGGGGCTCCTTTTATCAAAATCCTGAAGTGAATGTTGTGCCAGCACCAGGGAATAATCAAAAGATATAACCATAAATACATTTATCTAATATCCATATAGGAAATAAAGAATGAAACATTCATTAATCTCGCGCAGTTTTATTATCGCAGGAATCAGTGTCGTTGCTGCTTCAGCCCATGCCGCCGGCACATGGATGGAGGCGCGTGGTGATGCTATGGGGGGAACTGGGGTTGCCTCCTCGCATTACGGCGCAGCTGCTCTGGTTAACTCCGCACGGCTGACTAAATTCGATAAATCCGATGATTTCAGTCTGATTTTACCTGCTGTGGGCGCTCAGGTTTCCGATCCGGATAATCTGCAGGATGGGGTCGACCGTATCGACAATGACTGGAAAGCGTTTGAAAGCACGGTTAACGCAGGTGGCGATACCAGCCTGGCGGCCGCCAGATTACGTGCATCACTGCAAGACCTCTCAGGTAGCCATGCGAAGGCGCATGCCGGTGCGTCAACGGTCGCAGCAGTCCCCAACAGCGTTCTGCCGTTTGCCGTTGTGGCGAAGGGATGGGGAACAGCAACGGTCAAAACGAATGTAACAGATTCCGACCTGCAGTGGCTCGATGGCGTGTCGAATGGTTCGGCGAACGGTTCTGACCTGAGTTCGTTAACCTCTACAGCCAATGGCCGTGCCGCTGTCGTTGCAGACGTGGGCGTTGCGATGGCCCGTGAGTTCAATGTCGGCGGATTTGCCTTCTCAGCAGGTATTACACCGAAAGTGCAGCGCGTCTACACATTCAATTACAACGTTGCCATCAACAACTATAACCGTTCGGATTTTCGCAGCAGTGACTACCGTAACGATAAAACGGGCGCCAACGTTGATATTGGCTTCTCAAAGGATCTGACGGATAACTGGAGCGTTGGGTTGGTTGGTCAGAACCTGATTGCCCGCAACATCGACACCAAAGAAGTTAATGGCATGAAAGACACTTTTAAAATCAGGCCACAGGCAACGTTGGGGACGGCGTATAGCAGCAGTTTTTTCACCGCAGCACTGGATGTAGATCTTACCCCGACCAGCCGTTTCGCTTCAGATAAAGATAGCCAGTTCATTGGTACCGGGATTGAGATGAATGCATGGAAATGGGCGCAACTGCGTGCCGGGTATCGTGCTGATATTCATGACAGCGATAATTCCTACTTCACTGCCGGCATTGGCTTGTCCCCGTTTGATGTGGTGCATCTTGATATCACAGGGATGGCGGGAACAAACAGAACGTATGGTGCGGTCGCACAACTGACGTTCACGTTTTGATCATGAGTCGGGGCTATCGATAAATAGCCCCTCGTTATGAAGAGAGTGGGATATGAAAATCAAAGGGCTGGAAATTTATGGGGAGCCTGGTCAGTTTGCCGGTTCATTTGATGACGATGGCACTCATGCGGGATTTGAGTTGAAACCTTGTCCGTTTTGCGGAAGTAAAGCGAATCTTGAGTTATGCAATACGTGGACACCGTATTTCTGGGTTGAATGCGAGTGTGGTGCAGAAGCCCGCCTGGTAGACACCGACAATGATGCGGCCCATAAGGCAGCAACAGCTGAAATCGCCCTTGGGTTGTATGAAAAGGCTATGGGTGATGCGGTCAATGCCTGGAATACGCGTGCTGGGGTTCGGGACTGACAGGCATTAAATAATAAAAATTGAACGGTCAGCGTCTGAATAATTATGAATATACCAATTATTTAAGGAGTTTATATGAACACCGTTATTAAATTATTAATGGTTTTATCTGCAATTAGTTTCAATCCATTAGTTATTGCTTCCACATTGAATGTTGATGGCCAACCCCAAGTGATAACTCTGAAAGCGGTTGATTGTGAACTGAATAAAGATGCATCTTACAATGAACATCCGGGGAAAATTGCTTATCACCGGGTTATTGGCAAGGAGCATGCTGAGAAAATATGTGATGGTTCTTTATCTTCGCTTACTTCTATTGAATTTTCAGTAAATAAAGGGGGCAGTGAACCTTCACTTGTCGGCGTATGGGAGGTATCACAGTTACATGATTATGTCAGGGTTTCTTCCTTTCGCTGGGTCAATAGTGAGAAAATTGAAACTGGAAAACGTCATGATGAATATAAAACCGGGTTCTCATTGAGAGTTTATGGCAGTGAAAATAATGGTGCAATCTCCATTGGTTATGAGTTGGCAGAAACTTATGATGCCGAACGTTGGAAAGACAGTCTCCTTGATGTGAACTTTTTTACTCTTCACTCTTTTGTGAGTAAAGGTAAGAGTAAATTTAATCGTGGCGAGTGTTTGTTATTCTGGGGCGTAGTCAATCCATCATCAGAAACCAGGCGTTTTTTCTCAATCTGTGAATCCTGACAGGAGTTTATATCAATATAACGGATTAATGGTATCTCTATTTAAGGCTTAATGAAATGACCAGGCTAAAACCAATAGAAGATAAGGCATTAATTAATGCCATCAAAAAAATGACAGCCCTAGCAACCTGTGTCGGTTGTGGCTGCGATGACAATCATGCCTGCGTAAATGAATGTCATGAAGCCTGTTATTGGCTGCGGGTAAACCGAAATACAGGCTTAGGGGTTTGCTCGCAATGTGCGGAGTTTATTGATGCAGATATAGACTCAACTGCTGTTGTTCTGAAGAGAACCGGACAATGAGCGCATTCGATTATGTCAATCACCACTACGGCGTTAATGCCTGTGTTGGACGTCGTGTTATTGCCTACGGCCGTCCGGGAACTATCGTACGTGATTTTGGTAACTATATCGGTATTGTCCTTGACGCTGCTCTGCATGCTGAGCCTGAGCGCTATCACCCGACGGATGGTATCGAGTATGGCGATGTTGTTGATTATGTCCCGCCAAAACTTACGGGGCGTCAACACGCTGCAAAATGCAATTACCAGGAATATCTGGATGCTGACTACGGACATGGTTTTGCTGAATGGCTGGGTATCAACGTTCCTCGTGTTGAGTACAACGGCCGCGGAGAATGCCGTATGTCCCGACCAGGGAATTATCGGGATTCAGGCATTTACGGTGAGTGGTGCAAAACAAAGAAGGCAGCAAAGGCCAGTTATAAAGATGCTCTGAAAAAATACAGGACTGAATAACATCATGAATTACGAAGAAGTTGCGCATGGCCTGTCTGGTGAAGTTGATGCGCTCAAAGCACAACTGGCAGAACTGAGGGGACAACAGTATGAGTATAAAAATTAATAACAGCTTAGTTGAAAGAGTTAAACATTTTGCGTTAGTGATTTTAAAGAATACCCATGCCCTTATAGTTAAGGTGTTCGATGCAAAAATCTTTTACTTAGGTGCGTCTGTTATTATTCTTTCTGTTTTTATCTCTCCTATTCTGGATGTGCTTGAACACGAATCTAGGTATGAGAAAGCGTTATATTCTGTTTTTAAGATACTGCTCACCTGCCTTTTTTGGTATGGCGTGGCTATTATTCTTATTGCATTTTTTATATATAAAAAAAGAAAATAATCATTCAGTTTGCGACGCATAGTAGGTTGAACCACATGAATATGACACCTAATAACAGTGACATTGAGGAGATCAAGCGCAGGCTGGATTCATCTACAGTGACGTTTGATTCTTATAGCGCTGGTTTTAATGCGCAGTCTATTAAATTGAATAAAGAAATGAACGAACGTCTCGCTCCCACAAAACAACTTATGTATACAGCATATGCTGAATTACAAAAGGTTCGTTTAGAGTACGATATCGCATGCATTAAATCGTGGGGAGGAACGGTTGAAGGGGAGGATGCATCGTTAGAATCTATGGGTGTGTGGTGGCATAAGAATCCCGAAGCGATGCCAGATTTGGACATGATTGTTAATCATCCGCCATATAAGTATTTTTCTAGGTCGGCTTTGGTCGCTTTCATAGTAGATTGTGGCTTAATTTGTCGTCCGAAATGGGATGAGAAAAGATGTTACCTGGAGAGAGTTTCCTTAAGGCACACGCCATCTCGTTATCAAATGTATCAAATGCCATCCGTATTGATAGGGATATCTGCATTTTCACAAGTGATGAAAAGAGATGAAAATGATTGTGTTAGATTTTTGATTGAAAATGTTTGTGTAAGAATTTACTTTGAAGATGAGTTTGGTTTCTGTGTCAGGACTATAGCAGACTATAAGGAGTTATTGGTAAATCCTGAGGACAAACAATGTCATCTAGTCCTTTATGTTGGCGATGTTGATGAGTCATATGGCAATGACCTTATTACACTACATTTTCCCGATGTTCGCTCTGCGTATTTACACCTAATTGCCAGCCAATATCGGACTAAGCGTTACTATCAGCGGTTAGTCGAATTTAATAATAAGCAGCATTTTTTCAGCGCATTAAAACACCAAGGTGAATGATATGAACGAAGAAGAAAAAGAAAAATACATGGATAAAATCCAGAAACTCCTTTATTTGGCGAAACGCAGTACGAATGAGCACGAAGCGGCTAATGCCATCAATCAGGCTCAAAACTTAATGCGTAAATTCGACCTGGGCGAGTTGGACATCGATCTGCGATCGATCAAAGAGTTTAGGAGCGAGCATTGTCCGTCAGATGCTAAAAAGCTCCCAGAATATGTGGTCAATCTGGCCAACATGCTGTGTTATGCATTCGGTGTGAACTGTTATTATACCTGGACGTGTAGTCACCAACGTTCGGTTGCTTTCTATGGTCCGACAGAACGACCACAGATTGCAGCATACGGATTCGATGTATTGAGTGTTCAGTTGGTTAAAGCCAGAAACGAGTTTATTGCCTCACAAAATAAACGCATCAAACGCAGTACTAAAACCAATCGCGCAGATCAATTTTGTACTGGTTGGGTTCGCGGGGCCAAAAATGTTATCAACCGGTATTCTGTTGAACCAGAAGAGCAACAGCTAATGTTGGTGTATTACAAGCAAATATCCGAAGGGTTTAGCAAACTTGAAAGCCGGGAGGCGAAAAGCTGCCGTGGCGATGATGATGCATATCGTGCTGGTTATCACTCGGGTAAAGATGCTCGACTACATCAAGCGGTCGGAGGGCGGTCAATAATAGGTATTGAACATTGATTAGTGGGGTAAGCGAGTAAATAAAAATTCAAATTTCATCTCGATATATAATGGTATATGTATGACTAAAAGTCTATTTCGTGAAATTATTACACTAATATTCCTGCTGTGTTTGTTTGTTATTTCTCTTTTTGTGTTGGCCTCTATTATATGGTCTATCGTAAACATGAAGCCACCAATGGCAACTCCAGAGGATATTGAGAGGGTTATTAAAGAGTATCCTTGTGCTAAAACTGAGTTTGCAAAAATTTTAGAGAAAAAACCGTTATTAACCAGCCAAGTCGAAGATATTGGTCGGAAGTGTCAGGCTAATGCTGAAGCACGCGAGGTTATTGAACGCCAGAAGAGCGCTTTAAAATAGGTAGACATCATATGAGTAAAATCATGTTAGAAACGCTAATAGGGGGCATCTATGTGCTCACTATTAGCTGTAGGAAGCGCCTCGCTCTGATACACAGCATTATCCTCATTGCGATTATCAGTATGTTAGCGTTTCACATCTGCACAATAAACAACGAGCTACAACAGGCTCGTCAGGTGACATTTTATGATGCCGATCTCCAACTGACAGTTGGAGTCTACTGCCTGAATAACACCGTTTTGTACAAAGTGCAGGACTCTATCCGTCAGAGGAATTATCCCCTGCAGGTGTTTAACGACAATGCATTCTACGGAAAGCAGCCTGTCCGAATCCATTGTGATGAGATGACCTTCAGAACGGAGGACGGTCAGGTTCTCACTCACAATGAAGTACTGCAGAATATCATCAGTAATATCATTACCGGTTATTTACCCTATACAGCCAGCAACACAGCCAACTTCTTGGACGAAAAATTATCCTTCACCATCCCATAAAAATTAAGGGCACCGAAGTGCCCTTAATAGGTTTTATGCAGCCAATTTGTGAACCGGAACCACCGGCTGACTGACAGTGGTCAACAACGATTCAACATGCCCTACTTCTTCCCTGATCCACTCGATGGCATCATCCACGACCGCACAGTAATCCGAAGCATTGGGATGTTCCACCTCGTTAACCTCCGCATCCCCCGTAAAGCTGGCCATCACTGCGCCATTACGGTAATGCACATCCGCACGGAATATCACCGGCACGTAAATCCCCGCAGCCACTGCATCAACATACGCCGTCAAAAAATCATCCTCAAACTCCATGATGTCCATCTCATCAATGGGTTGTGGTGACATGTACAGTCGGATCTCACCGGCGCTGCTACGCCAGTGGCGTAGCTGTCGCGCTTCAAAGGTGCAGGCGCTGACAAACTTCGTCAGCGTGTCCAGGCACTGATAAGAAACATCACGCAACGATCGTTCAAGGTGATCCATAAAACGAAGCCAGTAGCGCTCACTTTGCCGGAACTGCGCTAACGTAACATACGCCTCAGGTGCGCTTTCGCGCTGTCCGGAGGCCTCGCGAAACACCGCTTCATCGAGTTCATAGAGTGGCATGATCTCAGCGCGCAACAACTGGTCGGTATGACCGCTAATCTGTGGATGAACCCGGGGAAGATACATATAGCTATCATCCCCTCCCTCATTGGCCAGCCAGTTCGTGGCATGTATCCACAGAGTCAGGACCTTTCGGCTGCGTTCACGTTTAGCCTCGTCAATAGCCAGCCGTTCCAGCATGGTTTCCATCACGGCCGTCAGTTGATCAGTTTCGAACAAGGTATGGGTGTTGACATAAGTGTGGCCGGATCCAACATCCAATCGCCAACAAATTTCGTCGTAACCTGGCGCATAGCCCAGCGCACTCTGATACGCCTGCTGAATGTATTCATGAATAATGCACATAGTGTACTCCTGTCAAAATGGTGATGGCAGGAGGCCCGCAGGGCGTTCCCCCTGCCGGGTTTTAAGTGATCAGTCAGGCAACCAGGCGTAGCGCTGGCACCAGTGAGGCGTTATCGGGTTGCAAACGTCGGCGTTCGTCACGCAGCCAGGCTATTGCCTGTCGCACAACGTCACCGTAGTCTGCTGCTGTCAGCCGATTTATATTCGTGACGTCTTTCTGAACACAGAAACGTCCGATGATGGCGCCATTGTGATAATGGATGCGGGTTTCCAGTGCAACGGGATAAATCTCGCTGCAACAGACCCGTTTGACATAGTCAATCGGATCTTCCGGCCTGCTCATCAGCTCCGGGTCAACAGCCCCCAGATTCACCGAGATAAACCCAAAATCCGTGTCAAAACGACGAACAACCTGTTCATCGATATCACAACGCCGTTGCAGTGCCGCCAGTTGCGCCACACAATGCTCTGCCGTCTGTGCCAGAGCACGACTCAGCCATGCTTCAAAGCGTGACCAGTGCTGTGTGGTTTGCGCCAGTTGCGAACGGGGTATGATATCGTCGGGATGCCGGCTATCCTGGGCCGTCAGCCGGATAAAATCCGTGTCCGACAAATCCAGCAATGCCGAAGGCTCCGCCGGTAACAAACAGTCAACCCGACCGCTGCTTTCCGGAGACGTCCGTGGTAGCAACCGGGTATTACCGCTGGCCTTGGCCAGCGCATCCAGACCCTGTATCCATAACGTCAGGATCCGCTCGCTCAACCGGCAGCGAGCCCTAAGCTGGCGATTACCCGGAATGTTATCCAGCATAGACTGCATCACCGGTAACAACCGATTGCTGTGAAACACAATGTCGGTATTCAGATAATCACGCAGATCATTACTGATCTCTGCCTGCCACTCTTCCGGATGAAGAAAGAGGTTCATGTGTTTCAGGTAAACCTGTTGAATAAATTGCTCAGTCAGCATAATGCTCCTTACCAAGAGTAGAGTAAGGGCGTTTTCCCCTACCGGGAAAAGCGCCCAGAGGGGGTTAAATTGTTATTCAGGCAACCTTCTGTTCAGTCTGCAGCTCACGTTCGCGCGCCCATTTACGTTCCCAGCCGAACATCAGCCAGAAAGGCGTACGCCAGGTCTGACGGAATTCCATGCTCAGACTGTTTCCGACAAGCACCATGGCGGGTATGCCACTTAATGCCAGTTGCACGTAGGTCATCATTGCGGCCAGTGGATCGATATCGACGCACACCGCCATCATTTGCCGTTGCGGGTTAAATCCCGCCTCGAGCATGGCATGTGCCATCGCGATGATCATGCCGCCGGCACCGCTGGCAGGGTCAGAGACCGTAATAAAATCCCGCTCCCCGCAGGCCAGAGCTGGCAAGCCATCAGCCAATTGCATCTTCGCCATCATGTAACTGACGGAGTAAGGCGTGAAATATTGCCCACGATGCCGATCCCCGAACCCGAGCTCCATAAACACCGAACCCAGAAAATCTGAGGCACTGAATTCCATACCGTCGACCAGCGTGTTGAACAGCATCGGGAAACGCAACTGATCCGCCTTGTCGTAACGGCGGATACGTCGCAGGTAATCATCCTCGATATCCTGCACAAAATGACACCGGTTATGTAACGCCGCAGCAGACATATGCATAAAATCGCTGAATACTGTCCATCGGCTCTCATGCGGTGCAATTTCACCGAACTGTCGGATAAACGCGGCACGATGCGGATTCGGTTTGCCCCGATTGGTTACCCACGGCAACACCGCAAGGTTTCCCGGATCATCCGGGTCATCCCCTTCTTCCTCATCATTGGCAGCGACCTCACCGACCGATTCGGCAGACGGTGGAGACAGCAACAAGGTGTCAAGCTCCGGGATATCCTGAGGCAGGTCGTTATCCTCAATGTCGCCAGCGACGCGATGCACCGCCAGGCTCCCGGGATTGAGTGAAAAGCACGCCAGTACATCGGCGACACGGTTTAGCTCAGGCGCAAACAATGCCGGCGGCATATCACTGCGTGGCCAGTCATAAATTCGTGCCAGGGCACTTATCGCATGACCCGGCGAAATGTTGTAACGCAAATGCTGACGCACAACGTTGTCACAAACCAGCGTGGTGTCATCCAGCGACTCGCCATAATGCGTCGCCATCAGATGCCCGGCCTGTTGCTGCCAACGCTGAACCTCATTGGCCGGCGATGTCACCTGTCGCTGTGTTTCCAGCCAGTCAACCGCTTTGCCCGCCGCCGAAGCAGATTTAAACAGTATCCACGGGTCTGCCCCCAGTTCACCCGACCATACCGGCTCACCCGCAAGCGATATTCCCGCACTGGCAGCCAGCAACGCACGCCCGATATCGGCGATGAGCGCTTCCTGCAGGTACGCGTTTATGCCGGACAAATCATTTGCCAGGGTAAAACGACCAAGCCGGGTGGGATGCCCTGTTGCACGGATCAGCAACGCAGCCAGGCTATCCGGATCGGCTTCAGGTAACTCAATGCGATCGCTTTCAGGCAGATAAACAGCCGGACGCTGCGCGCGGAAAAGCACCGGTATCCGGGAGGCAAACTGCCACTCCCCTACCCGTGCTATGCCAGGAACAGGCGATGGTGGCCATGGCCATCCGGATTGCAACCTGTCGGATAATCCCTCGCATTGTTCAATATTGATGACCCGAAACAGTGAGAGTGACGGTTTATACCGGACGACAGTGGTTGGGCGTTGCCCGGGTTTTATACTGCCCCCCAGTGAACGTAAATCGTCCCCCGTAAGCCAGCGATTTGCGCTCAGGCCGTGCTGCAACGCAGCCTGCCAAAGCAGCAGGATGTTAATACCGCTGAACAGTTGCCCGCTTAACGCGTGTTCCGGTATACCGTGGCGAATAACGCTTTGTCGCCACGGCGCCGTCCCGGCGTTAACACTCTGCATCAGGCGTTCGGTTAGCAGCCGGCAGATATCACCGGCATCCTGTAATGTGAAAGTTTTCATGACGGTCTCCATCAAAAAACGGGACCATCCCCTGAGGGATGGCACCCTCAGGGAAAAATCAGAGTATGGCGGTAAACAATTGCAGGATCGCATGACCCGCAATCACTGCCTGCTGACACAATTGCACAAACTGTTCATGATGCAGATAAGCCCAGACGATACCGGAGGTGATTATCCCCGTTGCCGACATGGCCAGCAGAAACTGGTTACGCCGGCGGCGAAACTGTGCTTCCTTCTCTGTGACCTGCGTATGTAAAAACAGCCCCAGCGTTTGCAACTCGGCAAAACGGCTGAACTCTTCACGTCTCAGCGCGTCACAGGCCGCATCATAACGCTCCAGCTCTTCCGGATGACGCTGCTCAAGAAAGCGCCGGTAACCGCCGTCTCTCAGCGTGTGATAGTGCCGGTCGAACTCTACCTGCAGCCAGTCATAAAAACGGTTACGGGTACGTTCGATGGCGCCAGGCTCACGGGTCAGCGATTTCATTGCGCTTTGCGTTGCCAGGGCCGACTCGTTGTGTTCATCAGTGGTCAGTAAACTCATGGTATGGACTCCGAAAAAAAAGACGGGTCCACCCCTGCGGGTGTCCCCGTCAGGGTGAGTAAGACGCTGTGTTAGTGGATCAGACTGATATGAATGACACCGTCCTCATGACGCAAATGAAACGGCTGCCATAAGGGGGTCGTTCTGTCGCCGTCACCGGGTAAACAAAAAAGACCTGTCGTCACGTCTGAATGCGTACTCGCCGCCAGCGTTTTTAATGCGTGGTGGATCAGGCGATGAAGCCGCTCTGTCTCACACGCGGGTTCGGGCGCAAATGCGACCAGTCTTGCCCAGGCGTTGTCATCAATAACAACGGCCGGTGAATGTTGTGATCCTTTCATCATGCAGCTTCATCATTCCGGGCCGCTGACGAAATCGTCACTACAGCAGGCATAACAGGCATCCGCTCAGGCAGTGGCCGGCGCGCATTACGTAATAACTTCTGGTGCATGGACAGCGCGGTATTTACCGCATCGTCCTCATGATCCAGGTAACGTTCACCGTAAAACGGCTGAGCCGTTTCTTCGCCAAAGTATTGCAACTCCACCCCCGGTTTATACCCGTGGCGATGTTTCAGTACGACAGCGCGCCCACAGCATTGATGATCGTCGGCAAGCAACCATTTGCCGGTGTAAATTATTCGATGATCCAACGACTCTGTTGGCTCTGAGCGTTGGCGCCAGGTCTGGTAAAGCCACACGATGGCGCGGGCAAACCCTTTGCACATCAAACGCACGATGAACCATAACCCCGTAGACAGCACAATCAGTATGTGTATAGGCATCGGCATAACAGCTCCTCAGTGAGTCAACCAGCGAAGTAACAAAATGAGCGCCAACAGCACCAGTGAGCCGGCAACTTTCAGCAACGTGAGATAGCCAAGCAGTTTCAACAGGGCATTGCGATCGCGCCGAAAACATTCCCGGCGAATAAGCTGACACAAGACCTCTTGCTGCTCTGCACTAAACGGTACGTCCTGCAGCGGGGCGTCCCGGGTATCGATGTGAGACATGAACTCTCCTTTTGGGTTGATAAAAAAGGGAGAGTCATCCCTGTCGGGAGAGATCTCTCCCCGTGGGGTAACGTCGGATTAGACGAAAAATATTATCGGGTTATAACCAGCCACGTTCGGCAAACGACACCATTTCTCCGTGGCCAACGACGATATGATCCAGCACTCGCACGTTTATCAGCGATAAGGCGTTAACCAGTGTCGCAGTGATTTGTCGATCAGTATTACTGGGTTCGGCATTCCCTGACGGGTGGTTATGGGCAAAAATGACGGCGGCCGCATTCAATAACAAGGCACGACGGACCACCTCATGTGGATGAACCTCAACGCGGTCAAGGGTTCCGGCGAAGAGGAGTTCACAGGCAATTAATCGATGTTGGTTATTCAGGAACAGTGCGACAAAAGCCTCTCGTTCCCTGTGCTCCAGTTTGAGTCGCAAGTAGGCTTTAACATCTTCAGGAGACGTCATCGCTTCCCGATGTCTGATTCTTCGCTCAAGCAGCGCCAATGCCATATTGATGACACGTAAGTCACGATCGTTATAGACAGTCTCGTGTGATGGGATTAATTCGCGCATAAAAACCTTACGGGCGAATGCTTCCCCCAAATGGCGGAAAGCATTCGCCATTTGGGGAAAAGAAGAAATCATCGCAGGACGATAATTGGTGTAAAACAGGCTGTCAGTGCATTAAACAACCACAGGCTGTCCGTACATCACACTTCAGACGGAACTATCCTGGTGGAGGAGCCGTCTTGTCGAACAAGCACTACATTAGTTGGGTTAAATCCCCGGCTGGCAAGGATTTTAATACACTGTCTGCCAAACATCGCAGGACGCGGATGCATTCTGTGTCTGAAAAAATGGTAATAACGTTTAAAAAAGAAGAGATAGCGAACTTCACGAGACTCCATGTACTGCCAAACCTCACCGAAATTGTCTGCAACAGTTGGATCTGGCAGTTCCCGGTTCATTGCGTGCTGCCCAAGAGCAGTCCACATGAGTTCCCACTCCTTATCCGTTTCTTCAACAAACGCCATTTTCGTCATTGTTACTTTTGTCTTCATGGATAAATCCTCAATTCAGTGAAAAGGGATCTGTCCCCCATCGGGGAAAGGATCCCCGAATGGGTTTGGTAAAAAATGCATCAAATACTGCATTCAATGAGCGTTGCTGAGCCACTTAATGTAGTCTTAGGTGAAGATTTGCATGCCTTTCGTATGCTATTCAACATACATATCAGCAGCGAGCTGATAGTATTTTTCATAGTCGTAACTATTACGATCGTCGCGTTCATCATCTGAGAAATGATAACCACACG
This sequence comes from Pectobacterium artocarpous, assembly GCF_046159765.1. NCBI lineage: Bacteria > Pseudomonadati > Pseudomonadota > Gammaproteobacteria > Enterobacterales > Pectobacteriaceae > Pectobacterium > Pectobacterium artocarpous. The sequence goes on along the minus strand of NZ_JBJXVK010000019.1, from coordinate 33,093 downwards.
AACAGCTATAACTTTTTTGTTGATTGATAGTGCCACTGTGGCAACTTTCGTAACAATAAATGCGTACTGTCCTACCACATGCATTGCACTTACCTTCAATGTAGTCATCTGCCCCATCGCCTTCAGAAGACAATTCGCAGAGCGTATATTCACCCTCCTGAACGCCACTCTGAAAGGCGCTGTCCCAAAGCTCCTGGCCCACTTTCTTTCCCTGCAAAATCACGTCATCAACATAATGTCGGTAATTCGCGGGGATCAAATCCAGGCTCATGGCCTCACCAAGATGCCTGGCGATGTTAATGATCCGCCAGTCATTGTCGGTAAAACCATCCTCATCAGGTATGCAGCCGATCTGGAGTGTCTCGAAGGCCCCGACTTCCGTCAGTTCGCCTTCGATGTCTGAAATCACACAAAGCAGGTCAACAGCTGAGCTGCGATGACGTGCAAGCTGGTTAAGTAAAGTCGCCATGGATAAATCCTCTCTTCAAGATGAAAGGGATCTATCCCCATCGGGAAAAATCCCCGTATGGGTATGAGTGAAATTACTGGAAGCGGTAGCGCAGCGTTGCCAGCTGTTTGGCCAGAGATTCTCCGGCTTGTAACGCCAACCGGCTGTTAATAAAAGCTTCGTGTGGCGTCTTTAAATATTCAAACCGGTAGTTGCCAGGATGAGTTCCAGTACGCGCATAAATGCGAAAAGACCAAAACCCGTCATTGTCTCGCTCAACATGAGCCTGAAAACTCATGTTTCGTGATCGATTAGTCATCCAATCAGATTCAACGGATGTCGGGGAACACTTAAGAAAATGCATTCTCTCCAGTAAGGCCGTGATTGCTTTACCAAAGACCATCAAGCGTTGAGTAACTAAAGTGTGCATCATGTTCTCCAAAAGAAAACGGAGAACATTTCTGCCCATACGGGAAGAAATCTTCCCCGCACGGGTGAGTGTCTACAATAGAGTAGGTCGATAATGAACCTAACAGTGAATGGCGAGAAGCCAGCAAGTGAAGTGAACCTTAACCGTTACCAGCACCTGTTTTCAAAGGTTAAACAGGTTTACCGCTCGAAAGCGTCATCTCTCAGGTCATGATGACATTGGCAGTGTGATCACCCGAAGGCGCCCCTCTCTGATCACTAGGGCATTAGCAGTTGTCAGAGACAACGGTTTTCAAAAGAAATCGTACACAAAATCTTCAACGCCGACAAGCCCTACAACGCTCTAACTAGATAAAATATCAAAACGCTATTGCCAAAAACTTACATTAGCATCTTTATCTATAGAGTAAGTTTCTCCACAGTCGTCACACTTAAATGAAGCTCCCGCAGGATTACCAACGAATCCGTCTTGCCTCTCTCCACATCGTGGACAATTAACATATATATCGATTACATACATAGACATGACTTGATTATGTCTATTATTATTCTCATCATTTTTCATAAGATTAATTACCTAAATCAATCTGAGTTGGAGTTATTCTTGGTCAACTTTGTTATAAACACGAGCAACATAATGCCCTCTGCCATCTCCATGTCCAAGATCCATAGAGGCTAATGCTTCAGCCTCCTTTTGACTAAAACCATTCTTAATATGAAGATTTATTGCATCAGTAGTATAAGCATAACGAAGGCTATGCGGGGCATATTTACCTACAAGCCCGGCATCCCTTACAATATTACGATATTTTTCAATAGCCAAATGTAAGGCAGGGCTATCAATCAGACGGTTATTATTTTTATCAGTTATGCTGATTGCGTTGTTCACTGCGATTAACAATTTATCTCTATCAATAATAGTCGCATCTCTAGGGCGCCCCCCTTTCGTTCCAAAAACAACTCGAACTTTTTCATCTCCATTTTGTAAAGCCTTCCACCATGTTTTAAGTGATTTGACTGACTGGATAGCCTCTTCATTACGTAGACCAAGAAGTCGTGATAACTCCATTGTAGCTGCCGCCCCTTGATCGACGGCCTTAACTTTTTCCAAAACACTTTCGTATACGCTATCAGGAATAGCAACTTTCGTTCCTTCTCTGCTAGCTCCTGATATGCCCAATGCACGGTTATTTAACGTTTCATGTTCAGGATTAGCCATTATCGTTTTACCGCACTCACGTAAGATACAACGTATCGCAGACATCTCATTTTGCAGAGTCCGTATAGATATTTTTTCAAGACGTCGGCTTTTCATATACATCTCGACGTGTTTTGGTTTGATATTTTTAGCATCACGAATTTGAATATTTAGGCTTCTCAACCTATCGGCAACGCGATCCGCAATTTTCATCCTGTCATGGACAGTCTTGAAACTCCCGCCACCATGACGAGCGAGAGTTACCAGACTTTTATTTAATTTGGCCATATAGTCCTCCTGTTCTGATTAGGCGATTCAGGTATTCCGTCCGTGTGAACGGAATACCTGAATCACCGGGAACGCCTCACTACAAATTCCCTGAAACATTTCATCCCCGATGGCACGGTTTGGTTTTGCGCTTCCTGCGTCTCAGCAGACATCTGTGCATCGGGGGGCGAAATGTTGAACTCATGCGAGATTCTCCAGGTGTTAACCCTTTGCGACGCTGCTTGCGCCGTCCGTCTCCGCCATCAGTTCGTTAAAAATAAACTAAAGATGTCGCCATCGATGTCGTGCCGATTTACCTCCTAACTAATTGAAATGTCCTCATGATGATGTCCTTCATACACTCGGATTGGTTGTTAAATTCATGACCATTAACGGTTGTTCGACGTTTATACGTCCGTAAAACCTCTACTACGTGTTGGTCAGATGGTATAGAAACCGTCTATCGGGCAGTGCGTAAGCTCTGACCGTATACGCGCTTCGCGCGTCACTTGGTATTCGCTATGCTCATACACAAGTGACGCGCGCATACTTCTGCTCTCAATCCGGACGTGGAAGATGCCAAATGTTCCAATTGGCATACCCACGCACCGTAAAGTTCGCAGCCAGTAAGCAAAGCAAAATAAGCCTTAAAGACGCAATGACGTTAGTGCGCAGACATCAAGAAGTCTGCTAAAGAAGCGCCTGCATATGGCAAGACGTAAAGTTTGAAGTGAGCCTTAACCGTTACCGGCACCTGTTTTCAAAGGTTAAACAGGTTTACCGCTCGAAAGCGTCATCTCTCAGGTCATGATGACATTGGCAGTGTGATCACCCGAAGGCGTCCCTCTCTGATCACTGGGACATTGGCATGTTGCATTCGAGCAACGGTACAACGTGTGTATAGTAGATCCGATTCGCTCAGGAGATCAATAGGAGATCTAAAAATGGAGAAGGGAATGAACATAAAGACGCACTGCAATTTATCTAGGAAGTATAACTACTTTTTAACTTCAGTAGCAAAAAGGTTAAATATTCCCACGGACAAATTGAAGACCAAAATTAGCAATACTATAACCATGATATTCTCACACGTCATAACCGTTCCGTTAATATGTTATATATTACTTATTAACTTCATGAGAAGTAACGAAATACTCAGTTATGAATTATTGAATGAGTTTTATTTTTCAAACATTTTATTCTTATTTATAAGTTTAATTTTTATTACCTTATTTTCATTATCATTATTCTCATCTGTGATTTTAATATACCTCTATTTAAAAGAAAGAAAATTACCAGAAAAAGAAAAAACACACAAAGTAAATAAAACAACAATCATGGCATCGGCGCTAATAAACACATTAATATTCTTTATTATTATACCCGGAATGTTTTCAACCCTGCCAACAAACCTAGAGAGTAATCTATCAACTTTATTAATGAGCATGTATATAACAATACATATTATTGTGCATATAGTCGGCACCACACGAAGTAAAATCACATTACACATTATGTTAATCATTCTTATCTCTGGTTTTTGCATAATGCCCAACAGACACATCTCAAATTTATTTTCCGTTGGGTTAAAGGAGTTTTCAGTTGGGGGAAATATCCCAGCAACTATATATCACCAATCAGCAAAATCTGGTGAGGACGTAAAGATAATACTTCATACCCCGAAAACATTATTCTTCAGAAAAGGAAACACTGTCGGTTTAATTCCTGGTGATAAAATAAACATGGTAGTGTATCGTAAAAATACTGATAATAAAGAAAGTAATAGTAATTAAAACATCAGTTATCTACATGCCCACCGGGAAAGTCGGCTCGACACTCGCCGACCGCTCCCGTTCGCCAGCCCCTTGGGTGGGGGCTCGCTCACTGGCTTATTTCCCCGTGGATATGTGGATAACTGATAGCTAATATATAAAAATTAATTATTCGAAGAGATTTCGCTGTAATATGTTAATAGATCTTTTACATAACTCAACATCAAACAACCCTATGTGTCAGTGATGTAAGGGCATATTCAGTTTTTTTGCAAGCCAAACATATCCATCTTCTCTTTGGATCCCCGCATTTTTCCACATAAGATCGAATTACCACCACTCGGTTTTTTTATGGCTGTTCGCCCGGATTCGGGTTTATGGATAGACTGCCTAATGATTGATACAGTACAAAAAGACACAGCATGGTAATGTTTAATCTTTACGTATCCACATGACGAGTATTGCTGCTGCCGACGCCGTTGTCATCACTGATAAAGCTGTACCCAGCATATTCATGAATAAACCACGTTCCGAGTAGCCGCAAGTTTGGGGTGTCTCACTGGCTATCTTACAAATGATATCGTGATCAAGCCCCCAATGAACAAAGGAAAACAGAGCAAAGGCAGAAATAATCGCTTTGTATATTTTTGCTTTCTTTGGCATGGCATTGTCTCCAGTTGAGGGTTCATTTTACCCCAGGCAAGTACCCCCTCAATTTCTCCGTGACTGATTCGGGTTTACGGGTAGTTTACCGAGCCGTCCCCCCTGCCCCCTCATTCAGTTTTTTTCACGCCGCGCTTCACGGTAGCACCAAACGCTAACCGGCTGTTTTACCTGAAAACACCGACGTGCCTGGTTCGCGCTCGATGACGTTGGCCAGCTGCTAAAATTGGCGACCGACGCAGAGAGTCCTTCAGCCAATTTGAATCCCCTTCATCCGACCAAACGGGCGCCCGTTTCGGTACCATGGCCCTGCCCGGACGGGCATCAAAGTGGATAGCAGATGGGCTTACAGGTACCGGGCTGTTGACTGCAAAGGCCGCACCATTCATTTCTACCTATCTTCACCTCGCAACAGCAAAGCGGCATATCGTTTTCTCGGCAAGATTTTTAATAATGCCCTAGGATGAATTAGCCAATCCAATGAATCGTTGCCGAAAAATAGCTGCCTTGCTCTTAGCCATGTTTACTCCTTTAATTTATTGTTTTATATGACATCATGGCTGTTGCGGTCAAAAAACACGCATGATAAAATGAACTAAGGTGTTTTTTATCCGAGGATAAGGATATGAGCAAAGAGGGATTTAACACAAATGACATCGACAGCATCGTTGCTCGTTGCAGCAAACGGCGCCACATTGATGATAGCAACCTAAAGCGTAAAACTCTGGAAACAGGTGCGCTACCCAGTGCGACCCATGATGCTGGAGCTATTGTATTATCCTGTGTTGCTAATACACTCAGTCACCATCAAAGCAATTCAAACAAAGGCGATGGTTATAGAGATGGCCATATGGGGTTCGGTCTATATTTTGGTGATATAAAACAGGATGATTAACCAAAACGAAGTTAATCATCCCCTTCCCCTTTAAGTCACCTAGATTTGGTTACACTATTCATAATTCCCTTTCCTTGTGATATAGCTGCGTCTTTGGCCATCTTGCCTGCATCTTGGCCTGCTTGCTGAGGCATTTCAGCACCTTTACTTAATGAAGTTCCGATAGCGCTTCCTAAATTTGCACCGATCCAACTAAACATCCCAATCCAGAACATCGGGAAAATGATATACATCGCTCCCATAACAAGATTCATGATCCAACCATCGGATATGGAACTAAGAAAGTTCGTCAATGGTGCCACTGGAGACTTATCGGCCAAACCTTGCTCAGACATGCTGTCATAGAGGATCGTAATAAGCCTGTCATCAAGCCAACCGGCCAATTCCCACCAGAACGTAATAAACACCAATGCAAAAAATACAAACGAGATCGTCACAACAGTTTTAGGCTCATAGGCACTGAACATCATGAGTATCGGTATGGAAATAATCACCATCATTTCCAGTAGTGCCTGGATCATTGGAAGGGCTTGCTTCAAGGCATCAAATCCCGGAGTGGCCTCTATTTGCTTCATACCAACCCCAGCTGTAGATGCCATTCGGGACAGGAACGATGACACTCCAGATAAACCGCCAGTTGCATAATTCTCATTACCACCAATGGTGTAGGACTCCCCTGATCCAGACTGCCCTACATTTCTGGGACTGACCAGCCAACGTAATGCAGCCTCTTCCCATTGGTTACCCGCACTACGTTGTAACCCTTTTTTAGTACCATCACTGATATTGGCAAGAACCCGACTCTTCAGTCCATTATCGCTATCAGACCACCACTGCTTACAGGTTGGATATCCTCCGCGGCCGACGTCTGCATACCCGCTGTCTCGCTGGCTGTCATACGGCCATTGGCTGCGAGGCTCTGTCGACGTGTAAGTGTCATAATAACCAGCCGTGTTCAGAAAATAACTGCTGCCTATCCAGCCTACCGAGTTAATCGTCGCATCACTTAACTGGCTGTTGGTATTCTTTAACCGAAAGTAGCTCCGGGAATAGCATTGGTCGGCAAACGCCTGGACTTCATCCAGTAGTACAGGATCGCGTAGTTTAGTATTCTGCACCTCAAAGCGTAATTGGCGCAGATCCTTGCCACAAGGGATTGACGCTATCATTGCCTGCGTCGTTCCTTTCGATACCAGGTGCAACATATACCACCACACCGGCACTTTAGCCGTTTTGCCATCAAAATCATTTACCAACCCTTTGTAACCTGAGTTCTGCGGCGATGGAAGGTTTATACCGCACTGTTTCGCCCGGGAGCTGTCAAACTTAATGGCACTGATATCGACCGACATCAACGGGATGCAACAAAACAGCATCATACAAAAAGCGATATAAAGTGCATGCTCCATCCGCGGCAACGCCAGCACGCCTTTGTTCCCTTCATCAGCCCCCTCTTCCCTCACCTTCAGCCAGATACCCAACACCTTAAACACCAACGGCAAAGCAAAAAGCCCCGTACTGAGCAGAATGTCCCAGAAGGCGTTATTCAATATCCAGCCAAAAAGCACCAGGAAATATTCAAGAAAACTGTTCGCTGTCATGCCCGCCCCTTATGCCGCCAAAGCGCGCCAGTTAGCCAATTCGATGAAAAGGAAAAATCCAGCGGCCAACCATTCCAGCCTTCTTAACGAGGTGAGAGATGCAGAAGCTGCAATGAGCCTGGGACGAATGGTCGAAAACCATAACCATGCCACTCCGACGTACACCAGTGTTCGCCAGGCAAGCAAGATATAACGGCTGTCATGCAGCCAGCTTCTTATTCCCTGACCATCAGGATCGCTCTCAAATAACACGGCAGCCAGCAGCATCAATAACGTGATCACCAACAGCCAGGTAATGAAGAACAGCAAATAGCGTCGCCAATGACCATCACGTTGAGTATCGGAAGTCGTCACTTTTACTGCCCTCCCGTGTTCTGACTCAAACCATTAAACCCTTGATCCTGGCTTCCGCTTTTTTGCTGGAGACGGCTATCCTGATTACGAACCCCCTGACGCTCCAATGTGGTCAACAAGCTGTTATTGCTGATGGCTTTACGGATATCCATTTCGTTTTTCAACGCGGTCAATTCCCTGTCCAGGGCATCAATACGACGATCACCTTCGGCCAGCGCCTCAGGTTGATCAGCTGCATTTGGTTCAGACTGCCCCGTGGTCAGCATCCTGCGCATTGTCAGTGCAGTCTCTACGGTGTCAGACATGGCCAGTTCACCGGCTAAACGCTGAATGAGTGCGCTATTGTCCGGATCATCTTTCAGAGACTGGATAACACTACGCGTCACAACCATACTGCCGGTTTTTAGCTTGGCCAGATTGCTGGCCGTCGGCGCTTCAGCACCGCCAACCAATTTTACCAACTGTTCCGTATTTTCTTTTGTTGCCTCTTCCAGCATTGGAGCGAATCCCGTGCCGGCAACACTGCTCCCGGGTTCGTTCTCCACACCGCCACTGGAACACTGACTGGCATCCCGACAGGTACGAATCGAGCGATCGCCGAGTACCTTGACAACCGCTTCAGCCGCTTTTTCAGAAGACGGAAAACGTTGGCATGACGTACCATTGCAGCTCGATGAGTTGACACTGTTGTTACTCGTTACTGGCAGGTTGTTCATCATGTTGTAGCCTGCTTTTGCTAAATCCCGGGTGGGTCTGATAGCGGCCTGGCCCTTTCCTCCACGTTTTTGGCCACCAATCCAGGTTGCCCCTTCTTCACCAGTTGCTTTCTGCAACTTCTGATCGCTACTGACAGCATCACCGTTACTCGATGCCACAATATCCTTGTATTCCTCCACAACGGCCGCCTGGGTCCATTTGTTACCCACGGTGTAATCGGCCATTTTGTTGGCCATGCTCTGACAGCTCAACTTGGCCTTGTCAAAACTGAGTCCGGCCTGTAATACGCCATTGGTTAGCATTTCATACAGCGCTGGATTCGCCCGCTGAATAACCATCGCCGGCATACTGGCCACTGCGCCGGTGGCCCCCTGGATAACCGTTCCCATCAAATCCTTAAAACCACTGGTAATGCCGTTAAGCTGGTTACCTACTGTGGTTTTCAGATCGAAGTTTCCGCACATCAGGTCACTACTCCAACCGCCGGTCACACCTAATCTCGTCATGCTGTTCCTCGATGACGGTGGGGAAATAACTGTCCCGCCACCGATCGAGTAGAACAGTCCGTCGCTGACCGCACCACTGACGGATGCCCCTGATGATGAAACATTAACCTCAGCACTGACCGGGGCTGCAGTACCAAATAGGGTAATGGCCAGAATGCCAGCTAAAATGGAAACTGAAGGGAAATAATGAGTTTGCTGTTTGTTCATTGATATTCTGCCTGCTTAAAAATCAGTGCTGTAAAGGAAGGTCTGGCCACGTCGTTTGCAACAGCTATAGGGTTGCCACAATGCCCAGGCATACTGACCGTTCTGTGCAACGGTGCCGTTATCAGGGAAAACTGCGCATGAGGTGGATAGCTGAGGAGATAAACGTTGCCATTTATGATTTTGAGTACCCGTATTTTCACGAACCGGGTCGGGGGGCCAATATCCGGGGGAGCGTTGTCCAACCAAAGGTTGGTATACGTGGAGCTGCCCTGCACGTGTAATAACATCAGCAACTCGCTGCGCGACTAAGGCCGCCGATTTATATCCATCATGTTGGGTCACAAACCCACTGCGTGGATAGACATTCCCCCACATATTCGCCGACGCCTGGCTCCCCAGTTCACGTTGTCCCGGGATTAATGCTTCAGGATAAAGCGATTCAGGAATACCACTGCGCCATACCAGCGCATCAAGCGAACTCATAAAATAAGGCATAAACGGCGTGGCAGCTGTCTGGCATGAATAACCAGGCACCATTCCACCGATCGTAGAAGTCGCAGGATGGCCATACGCATCCGCATAATAGAAGTGAATATTTTTTTTGCGCAGCCCAGGCGCTTTCAGTTCCTGATTTCCGCCGCCAGTCGCAACACCAGAGAGGGAACCGACAAGCGCACTTTCACCACTTCCCGCAGCCCGGCTAACCGTCGACATTTCTACCCAGGGATTTTCTCCCTCATTGGCGTAGGCAGAAACCACGGCTTCAGGAATAAAGTGCTCCACTTTCACCGATGTTTTAATCGTACAGCCAAACGGTGTGCACAGGAGCCAGTAACAGATACCTTTTACACGCCAGCTAATACATGACACGGATGCTGCGCTGGCCATCAGACTTGCAGTATTGACACTGGCAGTACATAAACCACTGCCAGTCAGCAAGACAGCCAAAAGCAAGCGCCGGCGATGAGGGGAAGAAAGCTTCATGGTTTCGCCTCCTGAGCATTAGTCAGGTACTGGCGAGCAAGCCCAACGTCGGTCGTGCCGTACACCACCCAGCGATCGTCAAACACAATGGCAGGGTATTTTTTTACGCCCAATGACCATGCCCGGATAACGCCCTGGTAAGCATCCTGGATCCGTTGCTGCTGTTGAATAAAGGCAGGTGATCCTACAATCTCCCGGGCGTGTTTTTCAGCCTGTGCAGCGTCAGCAGACAACCGGCCAAACAGGTCTTGTTCTGCTTTTGCAACCGCATCAAGATAAGTAATGGGGATATCGGAAGACACTGAAGAAACGGGGTGCGCACTGTCGGTATAAATCGCCACGCCGGCGAATGCGTTTAAAGCAAAACAGATGGCCGGCAGCCCGCTGATGACTCTTATCATATTGGACACTCCTTAGACAAATACCTGCCTAAGGTGCAATCATCAATACGAAACGTCAGTAAACAACTCTATATGGGATTGTGAAAATTACAGCACGATCCCTCTCATAAGAAGTGGCGAGTAACCGAAATATATAACAGGGGGGAAACAGAAAATATCAGCATAAAAAACCCGCCTTAGCAAGCGGGTTCCTGAGGAGGCGGATACTCAACCAGCACTTACATTACGGGTTCGTAGAGTACCATCACGTGCGGCTTGTTCAAATGACGCTTTCAGTTGGCGCATAGCTTCAGCCTTTCGCTCAGCTAATGTCATCTTTTTAATGGTCGAAATATCGCGTTTTGAGTACATAACCGTTTCCTCCTTCGCCAAGTCCGGCGCTCATTTCATATACTACATCATGCGGTGACCGCTGTAAAACCCGGTCATAAAAGCGTTTTAATTTTGGCGTCTCTGCGACCGCAAGATATGCCCTGGCATGATAAACATCATGGTGCAACGTTATTATTGTTTCCAGAGCCTCTGCTAGTTCCGCAGAAAATCCTAACCGCCTGGAGCACTGGCCTTTAGAAGCTGGTTTATAAAAATCTCCGCTTTCGAAATTTTCGAGCCGGTCAAATTTAACGTCATAACAACATGGAGGGATTTCGAAACCAACTTCATCACTTCTGTAAATGTGGTACGCAGGTTCTGAGATATCAACCTCCGCGAATATAACAACGAAATGATGAGTATCTATACAAAAATCAAAGCGATGCGCTATATAGCCCCCGTGAGGGAATTCAATAAATTCTTTCGATAGATATACAGGCATATCAATAAACTAAAAGGATTCGATAGTTCAGTATACCAGTACCGTTTTTAATTGTGCAGAACGAGCGATAGATAACACCCTATAGAGAAAAAAGGCCGCTTACACGGCCGGAACCCACGGGTGTTTACTCCCCTGACGCACTCGATTCAGCACGCCAGCGCAGATACTCCAGTTCTCCTTTCCAACCACAGAACCCTGCTGCCGCGGCATTCCTTTCGATCATCCAGCGTGTTTCATCGGGTTGCATATAGGGTTTCCACGACTCTGGTATAACCAGTTCATCGTCAGTGTCTTGTTCCCAGCGTTTTTCCCGCCATGCGGCCCGCAAATCATCGTCATCGGCGGTTTCGTAATACAAAAAATAAAAAATATCCTCTGTCAGAAGGTCCGGACTGATCCCGAGAACAGAGAGCATTCTTGCTCGCTCCTCCTGGTCCTGCTTATGCATATCCAGGTTAACCTGCTCCTGAAATTCCTGGTATTCACGCTCATATTCACGTTTAGGCTCATCCGGACGTTCATCTTCATCAGGGATCCCATACTCCCAATCAGGCCATCTACGCTCAGATGCCCATTGCTGAGCCCGCTGAAGGTGAGAAATAATACCCCGCAGCATGATGTCGTCCCAATCCGGTTCAGGCCTGACATCCCCGTGTTGCTGCAATTGAAGATTCAGCCATTGAATAAGCGACGCTGGCTCTGCCGGGATCTCCGCATTGATATCCAGGCCTATTTGCTTTTCATCAGGGAGCCGGGGTAACCCCCTTTTCTCTCGACCGCTGCCAACGCGATCGGCCAGAAAGCGTTCCTGCCAGGCTTTCCCTGCCGCTTTCTTACCCTCGCTTTCCATACTGGTGGTGTATTTCATCAGAAAAGCATGCATATACCGCTGACGCTCTTCTGCCATACGGATGCTGATATCGTGGAAACGTTGATAAAACGCTTCATCATGACCACAGTCCATACTATCGCCTTCATGAGCAACTTCATGCTCCGTCAGGCTGAACAAATAGCTTGCCGTACGTAACGGATCAGCGCGCAAACGCCTCACTATATCAATGTCATAAGCGATATAACTTTCACCATCGGTCCATGCTTCAGCTGAAGTAGCCTCTCCCAACAAAATATGAAATATTTTCCCGCCCCGAGTGTAATGGGTCCAACGACCTCCCCCACCAGTACAACGCCGCGCGTACTGGCAGAGGCACCAACGTAACGCTCTCCAGACGCGTAACGTTTCGGCATCGAGCACATCTTTTTCTCTGAGCAATTGCGTACGCTCGACAAAAGCTTCTTTCAATGTAGTGAAATCAATGATAGCAGGCTCAAAACACCCCCTCATATACCAGCTATTCTGATCACCATGCTGACGCAAATTGCAGTGGATCTGAGATAGACACTCAATAAAGTCATCACCGCTATTGCAGCCAAATCGCGTCAGCGTGTCAGGATGAACGACAACGACAATATCAGATCTAGCGAGCTGCTCACCTAATGGGATACCATCAATTTCATTCGCTATGGTAAAGCACCCTTCGTAGTCTCCGGGCCTGTTGCGACGACAATTCCGTAAAAAATTGAATAGAGTGACATGCTTTTTTCCGGGTAATAGCGTGATAACCTCTTCATCCCGATACAACGTTACTAACGCATCATCACCTGCCAGCAGGGCTTTAACAGCATGCTCTCTTCGGGATTCCGTTTTACGGTAATGCCCCACTTTGCTCGCAAATACCGCGGCAAGTTCACCAAACTGCTTTGAGATACTTTTCCAGACCGGGCAGGTTTTACGCAGGATTTCTGTGCGGGAAACATTCAGTCCGATAGCGCGTTTACTGACGATCAATCCGCCGACACCCCACACATGCCCAGGGTCGTGGCGCACCAGAACACCCTGATTATAAATAGATACGGCTCCCTCGTTACGTACGCGATACCAGGCAAACTCATCTTCAGCATCCCATTTCTCCGTTGCCGGGTTACGGGTGATCAGACGTCCATTAAGCTCAACCCGTACAGAAGTATACCGTACCAGATCGCGTATCTCCTGGACGGCAGACATGAACTCAACCTCACTCAGTGGCTCATACCACTCGCCGGAGATCTGACACCCAGGCACTGCATCATTAAAATCGTCCAGATCATAGTTATAGCCCATGGTCCGCGTATCAACGCGCATTTGCCAGGCCAGCGAACGCCACACGGTTCTGGCATGCGCCATAATTTGCCCGCGCCCCAACCTGAAACGGCCGTAGGTCGCATCACCTTCGATGTGCGGCGTACCGAAACGGCCGAAGTAATTCACCACATCGTCTCTTGATGCAAAGCCATGCCCATCATCAACACAGATAAATCCCTCCCGGGAGACAGTCAACAAGACTGAAGATGCCTGAGCATCGACGCTGTTCATCAGCAGCTCTATCAGGGCTTTTCCCAGGGAACCCGCCTGGCTGTATATAATGTGGTGAATAATCTGGGGATCGAGCTCGAAAGGGTATCGCATGAATTGTTCTCCTTATAAGGTGAACAACCATTCTCGATAGCCAGCTACGGGAGAGAAGCAACAACTCTGTTTGAAATATTCACAATTACCGAAAGGAATTATGTTCAGCGAAAAATGAGTTTAGCGCTGCAACGCTGGACAAAAACGGACACAGTATTCCGCTGTAAACCGTGACAGGAAAGCTCACATGTCAGACAACAAAAATCCCTCTCAAGCTCACCCACAAGGGATCGTGTTACCTTCTATCGAGTCACCCGAAACACACTTTGTGATGCAGGACAATTATCATGTATTTTTTGTGTCACTGGAACACATATTGCTTTGCCTGCAAGAGGCTGAAAAGCAGGGGGAAATCCCTCCCCTGGAAAGCGAATGGTGGATCACTCTTCAGGGGACATACCCTTCCCTGCGCTAATTAAGCAAATCGCCCAAGGTCTCTTTGGCCAGCGCCAGCAATGCATCATTGAAGGCTGAGGATTTCCAGTTATTGAAGTTGACTAGGTTATTGAAATGGTTAAAGTCAAACCCAATCGTCTGACGATAGATTTCTGTTGGCGCTTCTTTTTCTTGCCTCAGGGTAAACACCATATCCATTGTTTCAACCAATTCATCGTTCACAACTCGAGAGTGGTGCAACGTATTGTAGATACCTAACTCAACATAGCCCTTGACCACAACATCTTTAATCACTAAACCATTTTCACTGTAATTCAAACGCCCTGACGAGCGGTTCACCAGTTCCTCAGCCAAAGCTTTGTCTATCTCCTTAAAGAGAATCGCCTGAAAGTCCGACATGTAAGCAAATGCCCAAGGAATGTTCATCAATGTCGCTCGCGCATAGAGCCATCCTTCCTCTCGCCGATATTGCTGCAACATTCGTTTAGCTAATTCTTCATCTATTTTTACTCCTGTCGACTTTCCGAGTAACCAGACGACCTTATCAAAATGATTAACCAGAATAGACAAGATTTGCTGTGTCAACATGCCTGGTGCACGTCTGGGTCTGCTATCGCCATCATCACGCTTAGTATTGGAGTAAGGACACCACTGGTACGCCTCTTTGTCATAAATACCGACACCGTACACGGGGCTGCCGCAATGCTTGCCATAGGGATTGGGGGTATTCGCCAGTGCTTTATACAAGCCGATTATCTGAATAGGGTTATTGCACGCTGGGCAAATGGCAAAGTATTGAGGATTACCGTTAGCGTTTGTTTTGTACCACGGAGAACGCCGAGCGGTACGCTGCTCATAGTCATTCTTCTCAATTAGATAATAGGCCTGAGTCTTTGCGGAAAGCTTATAAACGTTCATGATGGCATAATACCGATAGGGCTGAGTAATCATGTGGTTATAGCATGTACTGCCATCACAAAAAACAGAATGTATATAACCTCATCCCACTAACGCGCCTGCGGCTTGTTCAACTGGTGCGGGCTCCGCAAAGAAAAACTTTTGCGAATCCCGCGCCAGTTCCCGATTTATCCGTTTTCTCCTACCGCTTGCTCGATAGATTTCAGCAGCCACATCATGTCTGTTGCATCCGATACATTGATGTACCAACGCACGCCGCGGGCATATTCATTATCATCTGGCCATAGGGTATTGCCGGCAACCGTGATCAGGAGATCCAGGGTCTTTCCCGCAAGATCACTAACATGTACCGAAACACAACATCGATTTCCAACACGATGAGGCAAGACCGACAGTTGAGCAGGGCAAGATAAACGTTTTCTCACTTCATCGCCCAACCTCGCAAGCTTACCGGCATCGCCTTCTCCAATACGGGCAACACCTTGCGGAGGGACATCAAATAGAACAGAAAGCGGGATCTCTCTATCCGTCACGACTTCAGGTTTAGACATGGTTAATCGCTTCACGCCGCCTCCGCTTCAGTCATAATCCCTCTTGCCTTATCCAGTTTTCGCGCCACCATAAACGCTGCGTCCAACTCGCTGCAACCATGCTCGTTCATCAATTGCCGACGCTCCGCTTTTTCTTCTTTTTCCGTCATCCCCAATGCAAGATAGAGGCTGGGCGGCACACATCTGAATAAAGCCTCTACGCGCTTGGCCAACACCACGCCTTCTGTATAGACCCGAGGGATCTTCGCCGCAGAGAGCAACATCATTTTTTGCTCTTCATTCAGGCTCTTAAACCGTGAAACTTGTTCCACCTCATCGGGCGGAAGATTGAGGCACAACCACCATTCTGCCATGTTGAGCATTTTTTTCGACGTGTCCGGATAATCTGCCAGGTTCTGCGTAGCCAGCCAAAGCCATGTACCCAATTTACGCCACATTTTCACAACTTTAGTCAAATAAGGAGATAACAAGGGATTCGTAGTCGTAATGTGTGCTTCATCAATAACCATGTTGATTTCACGATCCAGATACTGATCACGCTCAGCAATATTGTTGACTGTATTCACCAACGCGATAACGGCGACAGCCATCTGTGCTTCATATCCCTCCCGGGCAAGGGTTCCCAAATCAATAATGGTAACATCCGCTTCTGGCCATGGAGTCCCTGGTCGGTTAAACAACTCGCCCTCAAACCCTTCGGTAAACATACGTAACGCTTCGGCCATTTCTTCAGCTCGCGCACGTCTTGCTGCCGTTCGGCGATCTCGTCCCTCGCTGTCTTTGGTATTATCCCGGGCGATATTCTCCAACGCCGACATCAAATCCGCAGGCAACATCTGATGTCCATCCTCATACGACTGTTTCGCCGCCGCAAGGATTGCTTCACGCAACATACCACGATCAGCGCGGGTCATTCTTGCCTCTTCAGCCGCCTCACCACCGGTGACCATCAGACGTGCGGCAATCTCCATTTCCCCGAGAATATCGCGTTTCTCTTCTTCGTCATCGTCTGCGTCTTTTGCATTATCATCCAGTTCAGGCAGCGACAACTCATCGGTAATGAGTTCATCTGGATTGACCGCCAACAACAGGTGCGCATCAGCAAACGGGGCCAATGAAACGCCACGGCCAGGCTTAATACTGACCTTGTTCACCGTCAACCCTAGTGACTCATAGTAATCGCCAAGCAGCCCAAACGAGTTTCCTGATTCCAGTAAAAACAGTCGGGAACGATAGATGGCCATCACCTGAGCTAAAGCATTACACAATGTCGCAGACTTACCTGCACCTGTTGGTCCGAACAGCAACAAATGGGCATTTTGCGTGCGGTCAGCCTTATTCATCGGATCGAATGACAATGCCGCGCCACCTCTATTGAAAAAGGAAAGGCCGGGATTACCCGTTCCCGTATCACGACCAAAAACCGGTAGCAGACAGGCAAAATGTTGTACAAACGTCAACCGGGTATACCAGTGGTTCTTATCCGTTTCAGGGTTGAAGCACATCGGTAAAGCACGTAGATAGCCATTAAGTGGAGCAACATCATGTTCAGGATTAATCGGCTGAAGACCAGCATTGAGTAACTTGGAACTGATATCCAGGTAACGCCTGTCAAGCGTGTCCAGGTCCGATGCTTTGATCAAAAACGTCAATGATGAGCGATACAGCTTGTGTCGCTCTCCCAGATATTCTTTTGCTGCTCCGGCATCTGCGCGTACACGCTGTGATTCAATATTCTCGCCCATAGCATTTTTGCCCAGACTGGCGAACTCTTCCTCCAGAACATCCTGGGGTTGAACGACCAATGTCATCGCAATCACGGTTCCCTGTGGCATCAAGTCCATCAGCGTATTGATGTTATCTCCACGTCTGACTTCTCCTGTCAGGTGCCCCGTCTGTGGCGCTTTTCTCAATCGTTCTACCGGTACCGCTTTGTGCGCCACATTATCAAACCACCAGACCCCACGCTCGGCATCGCTACGTGGCCGTGTAAACCACAATGTTTCGCTAAAATCATTCAATATGGGAAGAGAATCAGGCTCGCCATCATCATACGAAGCAGTACGATACAGCAGTTCGGGGGCGACCCATTCAGGCTTGGGATTAAACCATCGCAATAACCAGTTATGTATCTGTTCGCCATTTTGCCGGTGACAACGAATGCCGGCACCGGATAATGCAGAAGTTAGCCGGTCACAAACCTGGTTCAGCATGGTTGCTGGCGGTAACGGATCACGGGATTGTTTTTCGACATAGCGATAAATCACCATACGTGTACGACGTGTTTGTCCACGCCAGGGTGCGCCAGTAACAACTTTGTCTTCAAACAGGCCTTTCTCTGCTGAAATGCTTTTCATATGGCGATCGGTCTCAGCCAGCCAGGCCTGTGTAAACGCCGTTCCCTCTGCCCAGGGCTTAACATAACCACGTAACTTATCCATATACACCGTCACATCCGTATCATCCTGGCAGTAAAGTTGCACGACCCACTGGTGACTATCCAATTCAGGAAAACTATCCTGCAAGGCATCTTCAACCACATCGCGGATCTCTTCCAAACGTTCTGATGGTCGCCCTTCCGTGCCTACAGGTATGATTTCATAGACCGCACCAACAGAGACACCATCATCCAACAGTAGGCATTGCTCCGCAGGGAGATATTCCGCCCATGGCATATAATCAATAATGGATGGCGCTACGCCATAAAGTTGCTGTTCGTCCCTCTCTGTTAATCGTCCATTACGGCTGAGAGGTTCATACCCCTCTACTGCAAAGGGGCCATTTCCTTTCAGATTCTCATCTGCAGATGTCGTTTTACGCCGAAACAGTGAAAACATTAAAATGCCTCCGTCCGTTCACCCGGCAGGGCATATTGCACCTGGCTGTAAAACGGGAACACCGTGCTATACCCCGGCACGGGGGTATTCCCCGTACTGAGATGGGGATAGACATACATCACCAGATCAGGGTTAGGCAGACGAGGAAACGTTTGCTGGATTTCATTCTCCTGAGTGCGGCCGTAGTTTTCTGCCTCCTTCAGCGCACTCGCATGATCAGTATCTGTCAGGGTACGGCGCAGTGCCGTTCGCCCTTCATGTCTGGCCTGAGTCGTTGATGCACCACCGTTCCACAATTCGAGCATAGTGCTGTCTCCCGGAGGGAGCATTTGTTCTTTACTGGTACTACATCCTGAAAGTGTTACAGCGACAAAAAGCAAGGCTATCGCGCATTGAGCTTTATTATTCATGTTGCTCACCTTCCTTTGAAGGATCGGAAAGAGCACAACGACTGGAAACATAGGAAAATGATTGCAGCTCAGGAATACAATGCATCTCACTTAAATGAACTGGCAGCATTTGCCAGTATTCTTCGCCATGTAACCGTTTCAGAGCCATCGATACGATCTCGCCATTACTCGCTGAAACGTGCTCCAGAAAACAAGCTACCCTGCATCTTTCAAATGCCTCAGGAAACAATCGGGTAATCGTTAATTGTGTGTCTTGCACTTCAATACGGGTAGGACCAAGCATCAGAATTAATGCGTTATGTTCCCAAAACAAAGATGCCTGTTGAAATGCCACAACGCGTTGAGCTAATTCGAGGGCAAACTCACCATGACTTACCGCCACGCAATAGCCAGAACCTGCGCTAAAGTACCACTTTGTGGTCCAACGAATTGAATTGTAGTTATTTTCTTTCATGAGATTTCCCCAGTCGTAACCAACGCATCCAGCGAGATCCCGCTCGCCCAGGTTTTACTTGCTGTCCGCTCAGGCGCTGTTCATAAAGTTGCTGCAGCACAGAAAGACACGTTCGGGCATCTTGTGCATTTTGCATGTAGCTGACAGCACATAGCTCAGGAAAAACCGGCTCCCCGAGTTGATGCAGTTGCGCCTCTATCTGAAAATGATCAAGTTTCCATCCTGGCGTATCGTCACGATGTACAGCCTGGTTCCGTACCTCAAGCTTCAAATAGATGCCCAATTGAGCCATGGCGTCGATAAGCTTTTGCATCTCACTGCACGCTTCATAATACGGATGGTCGATATCATAGTGATTCATCGTCACATCATGCAGTTGCGTTACCCCCTGGCCATTGACATGAAAATAAAAGCGCGCCAGACAACTGCGATGATTACCATCTGAGCCGATAAACCAATTAATCCCATCAAGACTGTTAAAATTCATGCTCGACCGTTTATGCCCTGGCTCCGTGTAATAGCCAGGGTTCTTTTCCAGCAGAGGAATATTGATATCCATCCGCTTTCCACGATCCAGTAGGTCCAGCCAACTCATACCAGCATACTGTGGGTGATCAGTACCAATAATGCGAAAGACGTTGATGCTACCCTGTGTAGTCCAGTAATGACGGGTGATGAAGTCTCTCTCGCGACGGAAACACGAATCATCCCAACGAAGAATCTCATCATCAGCCCATGAGGGCGGCGCAGATCGTACCTGTTCAACAAAACGATAATTTTCAGTCATCATGGTTAATCCATTCCAGTGCCAGATTGGCCAAGATTGAAGTCATATTTCACTTTCCGCCCTTTTTCTTCATAATCGATCGCCAACTGACGGGTAATATGAACTGCGACTTTCATACCCGGCGGAACATAAACAGCATCAAACGTCTGGCCATAACGCGCCTTAACCCACTCGACGGTTTCCTGCATCCCCCCCGAAATGGCTTTTCCCATTACGGCTTGTCCAGCATCCCCTGTCAGTGAAGACGTCACACCACCGAGCCCATTTGTCTGTGTGGTATTCTGATTTTGTGCCAATGCTTCACCCGCTGCAGAGCCCGCTGACAGTGCAAATAATGTAGGCAGATAGGTTGAGGCGTTAGATTTACGTTCACCAGAAAGACATGGGATACCATTTTCATCAGATATCCATCCAATGCTTCCACCACTATTACTGCTCTGGCTGTTGTTGCCTTCCGCCTGACCGGATGGACGCGGAAGAGTACGAACCGTACCGTCGGTAAAGACGAATGTGATACTGGATACCGAGCCCCGGACACATGACAGCGTCCAGTCGCCCGTCGCTGTACCAGACACTATCGCGCCTTGGACATCAGGCAGATCGATACCGTTAGCAGTCAGGTTGTCTTTGCCAATAAGCACTTTAAATGGATACGGATCGGTCACTTTCCCATCGACTGGCACTCGCCCAAGCAGGGCGGTCATGGCACGACTGCCAATCAACGTTGAATTTTCAGGTAAGGTATAGACGGGTTCTACAGGACCTTCAGCGGCATTATTTCCACTTAACGTTTGACCATTTCCCGCCTGCCTGGCCAACTCGGCCTGTTGTTGAGTAATGGGATTTTCCTCGAGAAAAGAAGTTGCAAACGTAAACCCTGTAGCCCTGTTACCACTCCCCTCAGCCACCGGTTTACCACTTGCATCCACCGCGATAGCATCCATCGGTTCAATCCAAATAACGCCATCGGTACCGGGAGCTCCCGACGACGTCCGCGGTGCAGTAAAACCACCATCAAGTCCCAGACCTACCGGGATATCATTCCCAGGTCCGACATGGCTGCCTGGAGAAGATGACCCCGTCGAACCCACATCTTTAAGTTGTTGCACGAGTTCGCCCACAGTCGTGCTTAAGGATTGCACCTGAGATTTCAGCTGACTTTTTTCACCGCTCTCTTCATTTTTCGCATTCGCAATGGCCTGACCAATACGCTCATCCACGTTTTGGTTTGTATTTTTCAGCTTCTTATTTTCCTCGGACAGAGCCTTATTATCTGCATCTAATTGCTCCTGCCTTTTGGTAACGGTCTGTAAACGCCCAATCAGCGTACGTAATGTATCCTGGGGAGTATCCCCCTCAATCCCTAATGCCCTTAAGTCTTCGGGTGTCAGTTCATTCAAGGTGGCATTTTTTTTTGTCGCAGAGTCTGACGGCGGTTCGACCTTGTTAGAAGAACAGGCCTTCAGACCTATAAAAACCGTCACCAATAAGGTGAGCGGTACCGCTAGTTTGACGAGCATATTCGACTGCATTTTCATTTTTTTATGCTCCTGGGCGTGGATTTAGTCAGCCTGGCGGGCAACGCAGGTTCAGGCAGAAATGCGCTTTCAGGTTGACCATCGATGACAAGATAGGCAACGGTCGTGTCCTCCGGTGTTCCGGCATTCCCCAGCCAACGATGCTGAAACGTCGCACTGACAAACTTTCCCTGCAGCCTGCGGGGATCTATGATCACCTTACCGGATGAGGTATTACGTATCTGCAATGCGACAACCGTAAAATTGTTTAGGCGCCAGCCCGCTAACGGCACAACGATGACAGGTTCAGAAGGAAACAATGTTGTCATCGGACTCGGAAGCTTAAGAGAGACAGGCCCTATCCCTGCAACGGGCTCAACTGTGCGTAATGGCGCGTACAAACTTTGCGCGGCATAGCGCGTTAGCAGTACCGGAATGGGGACAGAAGACGCAGGGACGTTCCGCTCCTTCTTATTGATCTCTTCTCGAGAGGAAGAAGGACGATTTGTTTTGTTACTGCTGCCACTGACCTTTGCATTATCATTGGTAGAAACGGAAGAGACGTCGCCGTCATAAACAACCTGCACGGGCTCACGAACATGCTTCCCCTCTACAGCGCTGACATCCAGAATGATCACCTCGCCATTCTCAACATCCTGCAATGTCAGACGAGTGGAAGGAAAATTCTCGCTAGCACTAAGGTAAACCGAGCCGCCGCTACTCTGTATCCTCAGCTTCCCGCTTAACGATGGCGGTAACCCAACGCGTACGTTTTTATCGACAAAAACAATACGCTCTTGCCCCACATTCAAAGGGATCTGAAGCGGGATCCGCTCCCATTTCATGAGCTCCAGCGCACGGACTGATAATGGCAAGAGGGATACAAATATGACCAATAAGACAGTCAACTTCACTGGAATACCCCCGATTTTTTCTCAGGTGCAGTAACCGGCATCGCTTCCAGCCGTTGAGGTGTACTGGCATAGCAATCGAGAGCCAACCCAAATTGGTTGCGTTCTGGATCACCTTCCCAGCGGACGACTCTCAATGGATAACGCACCATTGCCCGTTTTACGGGTTCGGTGTGGTAATACTCGTCAGCGACCAAGTCCAGACGGGCAATCCAGTCATCATCAGACAAAACATCGACGCTTTTACTGCTATAACCACGTTTGGGGATCTCATACACAACACGAACGCGATCACGCAGTTCGCTATTGTCAGTGCGAAATCGAGCATCTTTGTTCAGGAAGTCCTGGCACGCAGGTGTCAGATAAGGACTTAACTGCGCGATTTTCGCGGGATAGTCCACCTCACCATTTTTTGGCCAGGCATTGAGTTGCTGAAAAATATAGAAGGCAAAACTGTATACCGTTGAGGGCGGAACTCGCCACCACTCGCGCGTGCTACCAGAACGCAGATCCGGAGGATTGTGGATCGTCAACTTGCTAGGCGCCATCATCCAGCCAGAAACAACAAAAATCAGCAATAAAAACAAGGCAACGACAATGGCTCTCAAAGTAAAAATGTGATTATCACGAGCACTGACAGCATTACGAAAACGACTCATGTCCTACTCCTTTGAAAAACGGAACGAGTGCGTTTCATTTCCCATGAACGGGACGTCAATATTAGGCCGTGATTCATACCCCATTTGGTTTTAAGCTCATCTAACCGGCGCCAAAGATAGTTCTCGGGCTTTCCTCGTTTAAACGCGCTAATCCAGTTACCCCCAAAAAAAACCACAAATAACGGGGTTATCAGCATACAGGTGGGAAAAGCAATCCACCCAATAAAGGGGACAAATGCTAACGGAAACGCCAACGGTATTCCCAATACAGCGCCTAACCCCGCAGCCAGCCCCAGTTCTCCAGTGGTAAATCCGCGATACACTACAGGGGCAACATTTAAACGGTCGGGGAGAAACTCAATCACGGCCATCCTCCTGCTCCTTACAGAATGTTCAGCGCTTTCGTAGCCAACCAGATAACAGCAACAAGCAGTAACACCCCGACAATGATAAACGCCACAAAGGCTCCCCAGTCTGCCTTGCCTCCTCTTACATCATGAAACGCAGATATAGCGACCTTAGCAACGATCAGAAACGCGATCGCAGCAATAACAAGCCCGGTAAGGGATACCCCATCTTTGATGTACCCTTTCAGAGTACTGAATAAACCGCCACCGCTACCACTGGAGGGGGCCTCAATAGCAGGCAAATCAGCCAGCGCTTGACCAGAATAGAGCCCTCCCAGAACAGCCAACATTGTCAGACGTTCCGTGGCACGACGCATCATTGAGACTATTTTCATGAATTAACCTTTTTATTCAGAGTGAACATCAGCTTGCGAAGAGAAAAATAGAGATAACCAAAAGCAGAACGAGCCGGATCGTAAATGTGCCCGCTGATTCAGCATCGATAGTTCTTGAGGTCCACCCCTTGTAGGCCATAACCAATGCCCAGGTTGCCCACAAGAATAAGACGGAGAACAGGAGCCCAAGGATCAACAGGTGCAAAACTGAAGGTTCCGTATTGCCCGATGCAGCGAGCCACGCGGCCTTCTGAGTGCCATTCATTGCCCACTCTCCTGGCGGTATTGCCCGCCGACAGAAAGCGGTACTGAAGGTTGAGCTCGAGAAGGGGCAAGATATTGCTCGATACCCTTTCGCATGGCAGATATATCCCGGGAAGCACTGCTGTAATCAAAATAAAAGCGTGCATCCTGACCATTCTGATTGGCCACTACCCGGGCACGATCTAACCCAGCCTGAACCTGGTCGAGCTGGCGCATCACCAGAGCAAGTTCGTCTTTTTCGGAAGCATGGGCCGGAAATATGCAAACCGCGGTCAGCAATACACTCAGCCCAATAAGTCGGCACATCTCTCTTCTCCTGTCGCACATAACGGCAAGGAGAAAGACTGACGTAACAGAGGGATAAGAACAGCAGGAAACTGTTTATGAAAGGATGAAAATTTAGAACATCAGAAAGGGAAATTTTCTATTAGAAACGCATGATAGCCATTGCTTCATAGTCATTTTCATGACCATCGAGTTTGGCGGTAACGGGAATGTCCTGCCAACGCAGGATATCCAGGCTCCATTCCCTTAATTCTTTTATCTGGAGATGATTTTTCCAACAAATGTCATGAACATGGCTGTTATCATACCAGTCAATACGACTAATATGCTCTCTAATGGCTCTTATATCAAAGGGAGGGTTCTCATAAGATACATACTCTCGCCATCCGGCCCTACGTACATCAGCACGACTGAGTAAGTCTGTAATCTGATAAATATCAACGTAACCAACGTTACTATCCGAAATTCTTTCTAAAAAAAGACAACCGATTTGAGGATGGATAGCACCTACAACAACAAAATTTTTACACATCGTCATCATCCAACATGATCTGCAGACACACCTAAAGATATTTCTTAAATGCCCCCGTAACTACCGACAACACAACCCCCAACAACACTGCCGCCGGTAAGAGTAACAGATTTGGCCAGACTGCGGTTGGCCAGGACAAATACAGCATACATGGCCCGTAGACAGCTGGCTTCACAAACCGTTTCGCATGATGATAGATAAAACTGGATTCGTAGCCAGCACCATAGCGCCGTAAATCCCGACGAACCAGCCCATCAACGATGCCTGTCACGGTAACCATGATAAAAAGCGGTATTGATAGCACCAAAATGCCAACCCGAATCGCAAAAATGACCGTGACATAAACCGTCGCCTGTAAGTATTCCCACAGCGCCAGCGCCAGCCAGCTCCCGGCCCAATTAAACATTTGCGCAGCCCCATCCTTCGGCCTCATCTGTTTTGCCTGATGCAGCCAACTGATAAAACCGCTGTCAACAAACAGCCACTGATAGGACTGGTGAACGATGCCGCTTATGAAGGTGACTGGTTCAGACATCAATAAGCTTTGGGTAAACCCTTCAGCCAAGTAACCACTTTCTGTCAACATCACCTGCCGGCTATGTTCTGCCCCCTCATGGGTCCAAAAAAACAGCATACCGATATATTCGATAAGCAAGCTGACCAGTAATGACGCCAGTAGGATCCCCACAACTTTCAATGGCCACACCCACAATAACGTTTGAAACAAACCCGGCTTCTTAGGCGGCTCCTGACGCTGTGGAGATGACTGGGACTGTTCAGCCATTACGCCACCTCATCTTTGGATTCAAAGGCAGAACCAGCCAGGTTATCAGAAGGCAATGTACTCCCCGTCCACCATGTTTCACCGGTGCGGTAATTCTGCTGCATATACTCGGCAATACGGCTGATACTCTCCGGCATGAACGGATCATTTGCGCTATCAGGTAATGGCATGCGGATTTTCCACAACCGCCCTCCCTCAAGCAATGCGAATGCCTGCCCTTTCGGCAGATTGATAATGTCCGCCGGCGTAATCATTGGCATCCTGACATTACTGACGCGATCCTGAACGTTACTGGTAAAATCAGAGCCCTGCTCAGGGTTGGTAATATCCGTAACGCCAGAAACCAGCGTCTTGGTATAAACATCTACTTCAGGAAGCTGGCTGGTCAGCAGTTCTGCCGTACTGTTCTCTCGAACCCGTAGCATGATCAACGAGTTAAAGTTACCAATAACCTGATTAGCCTTGGCACTGCTGCCAATTCTGGCTTCAATATCTGATAAAGTCTGCGTATAGGCGGTTACCTGTATCCCTGCACCACCTCCTTTGTTAATGAGCGGGATAAACTCCTCGCCCATCAGTTCGTTAAATTCATCACAGTGAAGATTAATAGGAATTTTTTTCTGTGGCGCTTCGCCACCGATACCAAATTTGTAGATGTACCCCGCCACAGATACCAGGTCAGCAAACATGCTATTTCCTACCGCCGACGCAACCTCTGCATCCGACAACGCATCGAGCCCCACATAGACGATCCCTCTTTTCCGTATGACCTCCTGCCAGTCAAATATAGGCCGGGGATCATCCATATCGGCGTAATCAGGCGCCAGCAGCGCCGCTGTTTTTCCTGTAGTCAGTTTTTCCAGCAAGGGCAATAACGACGCTACAATTTTATCGAAGTAGGTCCGGTCATAACGTACGGCTGACCGCAATCCATCCAGAACCGGATCCCATATTTTTTTACCTTCATCGCTGCCTAGAACGGTCTCGATGGCCCATACTTTCATTGCGTTCGCTTGCCCCTGCATATTCCGGGGAAGATCACGCTCATTGAGCATGCCTGAACTGAGCAGGTTTTCTACCATTCCCCACAGTTGCGGGGCTTGAGTGCTTAACAGATTTTCGACATAGGTTTCATACAGATCACCGATATTGGTGACATAGCGGAGTATCAGGCTGTAATCGGGACGTTGGCCCAAAGCAACTAACGCGCGTGTAATAATATTGACGAACCGCCAGGCAAACTCCTTAAACGCCGCCGAATTACCTTCACTGGAAAGCTGGCCGGCAACTCGCGATGCGACCTCAGAGATACGACTAAAACGCCCGATTGCGTTATAACGCGCACTTATATCCGGCCAACCAAGATGGAATACATGAAATTCACCTTCTCTCCCGGCTCTTCTTGCTTCAGCCCACATTCGTTTCAGTAGATCAGCATCCCCTTTTGGATCAAACACAATAGTGACATCACCGCGCCGGATATCCTGCGTGATCAACAATTCAGCCAGGCGTGTTTTACCCACACGCGTTGTTCCCATGACTAATGAGTGCCCTACACGCTCCCCCAGGTCATAACCAATATCAGCC
The DNA here is from genome assembly GCF_046159765.1 of Pectobacterium artocarpous. Classification (NCBI taxonomy): domain Bacteria; kingdom Pseudomonadati; phylum Pseudomonadota; class Gammaproteobacteria; order Enterobacterales; family Pectobacteriaceae; genus Pectobacterium; species Pectobacterium artocarpous. Next base: position 5,700 of record NZ_JBJXVK010000019.1, on the reverse strand, counting down.
TCATCAGGTTCAACGCCATGGTAAATCGGACTTCCCCCAACAGGAGGCAATGGTCTGACGGGGTTAAAGAAGGTGTCGGATTGTGTTAGCCGACAAAGGTATGGCAAGCTGTACTCCAGCTTTTTCTCCAGGTCACGGGCCATACGATAAATCACTGATGGCTGAACATAACACTCTGTCTCTGGCCGGCGCGCCTCCAGTAATCGCTGGGTGTGTTTTTGCGTCCATTGAAATCCCCTTCCGAGAAACAGGTAACGATTGCTGACAGGGATCTGCTTACTACTCATCACATAACGGGGAAGACGCCTGATATTACGACGATAGCGGAGGATCCGTAGCCCCTGACGTGTTCGTTTCAGCGCCAGCACACCGAACCCAGCCGCCGTAACCCAACTAACGGACGGTGCAAGCGCAACAGCCCAGGGAGCCGTCAGACAGATATAAGTCGCACTCCACGCCGTTGTCGCTGTATATAACTCAACCGCAGGGCGTAGCAACGATTCCATCACATAACGGTCACTCATCCATCATCCTCCCTGCATCCTGATCATAATTTCGACTCGCCCTGTATTCCCCCTGATCACACACGACTCGCCCATAGCGAATAAATGCTTCACCGCATCCCGATAGCCCCACAAGAACGCAATAAACACTATTTGCGAATTGAATAATCTGAACGGCAATATTAGCCAATGTCCTGGTCTCACCAGTTAAAACACACACATTCTCCGAAGCACCACCTCCGGGAAGATCAATGCCAGAATAGTGATAAGAGCAAACCTCCACCATAATTTTTCCTGGAGGAGCTGACTGATACGCCTGTGCAATATCCGATAATATATTAACCACATGATATTCAGCGCCATTACGGAAAATAATTCCATCTACAGCCCCAAGAAGAAAAAACAACACGACAGATGCACCAACAATAAAAGATGGCCAATATACAAACATCTTAAAAAGGAACATCAAGATTCCAATTAGTAAGGACATCATACTCCGAAATGAAAATTGATAATTATATTGATAGTTAATCTTCATATATCGCCCCAATTAGTTTTGACCAAGCTAGTTCATCCGTTAACAAGAACAGCAACCGTTGGCCGCTTATAATATAAAGAGGAAAGCTATCGTTGTTCCTCGTGTTCTCTCGTTGCCTACTTTTAGTTCCAGTACGCCCGGTATGAATAAATAAGCCACCACATTGATGTTGAATCAGCAATGCTGAAAAAGCTTCAACATGTGCCGGATCAATCGCCCTGCTATAGCGCTTCGCTTGGATTAACCAGCGTCGACCATCAATAATGACCTGCCCATCCAATCCTCCATCGCCACTATATGAAGCGTTACGGACCACCTTGAACCCCTGATGCTCCAGAGCCAGTAGTACCAATTCTTCAAAAACATAAGGGTTAATCTTTCTGAGGTAAGAAAGTTGCTTGCCTTTTCCATTGATTTTAGGGAGTAATGCCAATATCCGAACGGCCTGCGCTAAGTAACGCTGATGACGACGTTGTCTCGCGCTTTTTCGTTTGCAACAAAATGGCAGGATGACAATCAAAATGAGGAGCATCACTCCCCATAACACGATGAGAACTGGAGTATGAGCGGATTTAAGCCATAACTCAGCAATCAAATATTTGTTCCCGATCACTGAGACAATCCGTTTTCAGTTATCAGAACGGGATAATGAGAAAGCTGTAATCGTCTTGCCAGGTCACTCCCTGACACAGGGGCAATATCATTTTTTGGCAATAACACCTGTAACTCACGAAGAGACGCCTCGGACGAAACGTTGACAACAAAACCCGTCGCATTCAGGCGCTGCAGTTCCTCCACCCGTTTTACAAGCCAACTCCGGGACAGAGGATCATCACCAATAATGAAAATAGGAGGCATACCCGTGAGCTTTAATGCTCTGGGTGAAACCGTCCCAGGAGTAAGTTCCGGGGTAGTGACGGGAAGAACGGAGGCTATTGTCAGATTATTACCTGTAGCGGGAGAGGATAAATCTGGTGACAGACCGCCACCGGAAAAATTCGGATCCGTTTGTGGATTAATCGCCTCAAAATAGACGTCGGTAGATTCCCCACCGAGATCGGCCACAACAGTAAGTTCCGCTGAAACAAAAGGGGGCAATAAGAAAATACCCGAAAAAATAATCGACAAAACGAAAGGATGTAATGTATTCATTCTGGCTCTATCCATGTTAATTGATGACGGGGTGTTATTGCTACGGAAGATGCAATAAGAATGGGCTGTGATGATCCCAATGGTTCCTGAACAGGGGAGATGAGCTTCAGCTTATTGCGCACAATAGCCATATATCGCTCAGCAGGTTGGCCGCCGGCTGGATGGTGATAACATCCTGCCGCACGTAACCAACTACCGGGTTTTGCGTCATAACACTCACGTAATATTTGGGCTGTTACCCTCAAGTTAGTCAGGGGATCAAATGCGTCATAAAAAGAGCGGAACCGATGTCCGTTCCAGCCCAAATTAACTTGTCCAATCCCCACATCGATGTTCTTTAGCGGCACCTGACGAATGAATTTACGCAAGGCCTGCCACGCTAATTCCCGAGTCTCATACCGATATGTTTTACCGGCAACATTGATTGACCATGGCCACGGTCGCTCACCATAGGGTAACGCACGAGAACTTTCAGTTAACGAGAGTGAATACAATGACTCAGCTGGCACACGTGCATCTTTTGCAATTTGGCGGTATGCAGCGGGGATCTGTTGCAAGGTAACTGGTTTTTTTTGCGCACTGGCAACACCGCTCTGCATTATCCCAAGCAAGACAAATGTACTGATTAAAATGCTGCGATTTGCCATCCATTTTCCCCTTGCTGCAGGATGACTGGCATTTGCCCCTGGCCATAACGCGCCCACAACCCCTGATCATGATTGAGCGTTATTTGTCGACTTCTGACTCTCTCAACAGGGATGTTATGGCCGATCGCCCACTGTCTGACCGTGTCATCTTTCCCATCACTGCCCACCAAATAAATATCTACCGCTCGATTATCCGCCAACACAGCTGCTAATCGGGTATCGCAACGAGCACAGTTATCGCGAACAAATAACGCCAGACGACCATCAGTATCATGAGCAATACCCGCAGCATTGCCCATGTTAACGGAGAGAGCGTTAGGATAAAGACGGTTCCAGGCGGCATTCACTTCTCGCTGGAAAGCCAGTTCCTTTTCCGTACGCAGGTACTCCTCTTTAACCCAGAGCTCTGCCATACGACGCCGCTCTGATGCGCTGTCACTTTCGACACCCAGCGTCGTCAATGGATCTAAGCCCGGCGACTGAATTCCTCGCTTACCTTGTTTAAGTTGCTGATATTTTTCCCACTCTGAACTACTCAAGCCCCACTGTTGGGCTTCCTGTTCAGTTTGTTTGATCTGAATATCGCGCTGTTGCAGCTCTTTTTGTTGCACAGGCCCCGGAAGGGCTGCATCAGACAGGGAATAAACAAAAAGTAAGCTCAAAACAGCAATACTATATTTTTTCATAGGGGATCCTATTGAACTGAAAGGCGTTGTTGGCTACCGCCAACGGAAAATATCGCTTCATTGCCCTGCATATCTCGCAGCGTCCATCCCCACGCAGAATCCCCCACGGCAACTAATTGCATTTCTGACAATGTTGTTGCACCGCGACGCATGACAACGGCATACATCTGCCCCCCTCGATGCTCAATGCCCGTCAGGATAAACGGTGCAGCCAGTGGCACATTTTGGGCTGACCGTAGCGACTTTTTTGATTTAGCTGGAGAATTAACGGGTCTAGACTGGGAGGGTGAGACACTTGAAGGAGACTCAGCATTTCTTTTCTCTAATGTCTCCTTCAACTGGTTTAATGTCTCAATGCGTAATAACAATTCATTAAAAGAGGATTTCAACTCCATGGAGCGGCTATCGTTCTGGGCCAGTTGCTGACGAACATCCTCACTCTCTTTCGACAATGTCGTGACTACATCATCAACCCGGGAAGTCAACGCCAGCAGGCCAGCATCGACCTTTTCATTGGTCGCAAAGCGTGAGCTCTGTTCTGTCACATGTTTTTCCAGTCCTGCAACAGCGGTCGACAATTGGTTGAGTTGCCCACTACGGAGTGCCGCTTCAAGCGAGTTGAGCCGAATATCCATCTCACTCATTTGCAGGTAAAAAAACACACAGAGAATGGCTGGAACAACTGCTCCCAGCCCCAGAGATGTGTATAAAATAGGTTTGAGTAAAGCGCGACTTCCCCGTGGGGCCGTTTTATTACGCGATACATCATCACGCGATACATCATCATTAGATTCTGACGATGAAATACCAGAAAACATCTCAGTAGCCACTGAACACAGCCCTTTCAAATACGATGAAGCATGTACAGTGCTAAATACGGAAGGGAATGACGATATTAAACTCAATATCGCCATATAAAAATTACCCGTTCTTACTACAGAGGATTAACGAGGAGCCTATTGACTGCATTCACAGAGACTGGACCCGGCGGGGGAAGTCGTTCACCATTTTTCGCAGCAATAGCTTGAAACCGCAATAGCTCTATCGAAGCACTCCGCAATGCCTCATCGTGAGTTGCAGCCGTCACCTCAAAATCATCAAAGTCAGAAAACGTCATTGTTACCCGTCCGCAATCATGAATCTCAATATCAGCAGGATAAGGTATAAATATTGATGTCAACTTCTGCGCCTGCTTTTTGCGTGCATCGAGCTTGCTCACAAGATGCGTTGCACGAAGATGGGTATACCGCTTCAGCATATTCATGGATTTATGCCCGGATATCGACGCAATCTCCATGACATTCAATGTTCCCAACTCAAACAGTCTGCTTATTGCCTCATGTCTCAGGTCATGAAAATGAAGATCATCAATCGATAGAAACTGCAACGCCATACGCCAGGCACTTTTAAATCCACTCGATGTGTACGTAAAAACCCGCCCTGAATCAGGGTGGCCAACTTCGCCCATTTCTTTCAAAACCAGGCGGGCTTTGGAAGATAGCGGCACATCTCGCGCAGAACCATTTTTTGTCAGAGGGAGATGGGCAATGCCAAGACGGAGATCGACATGCTCCCAGCGCAAAGCGAGTATTTCCCCCTGCCTCATCGCTGTCTCAAGGGCTAATCGAAAAACGGCCAATAATTCAGTGTTTTTACCCCTGAAATATCGGGTTAGTCGGCGTTCTTCCTGAGATGTCAATCTGCGTATCCTACCTGAAGAGACGATGGGTTTTCTGACATACTCAACCGGGTTGCTCACGCATGTACCCCACTCCACCTTAGCCAGGTTATACAGTGCGGAGAGTAATGCCATTTCAAGGCGAACAGTGTTACCACTGATAGGCTTTTGCGTACGTTGGTTGATCTGAGCCAGTCGTTCATCCCGATACTCAGCGATATCAACCGATGAAATCTCATCCATGTTCTTGTTTACCAATGCCGAGCGCTTGATAACATTTATTCGATAGAACTCTTGTAATTGCCCTCGTTTATGACGGGAAACCGTTGAATGATATTTGTCCAACGCTTTGCCTAACAGCATCTTTTTTATTCGTTTTTTTGCCACAACAACCATCCCTTTCTGTTAAAAGGGAAAGACAATAACGACAAACTAATCCGACTGCCAATCCGGTGCGTGGAAAGGCAGTCAAAAAGCCACACAAAAAAACTGTAAA